>CAYMKQ010000108.1:0-3356 GCA_964391175.1 uncultured Gemmatimonadaceae bacterium
ATCCGTCCCTGCAACTCGTCGTCTCCGCAGATAGCCAACGGGACTGCACGCCCGCATATTCGTGGCGTGCAGGGCGCCCGTCGCCAGTGCGCTCCGAAGGCAGCGAACGGTCCTCAGCGACAGTGGAGGGAGCGGTGCAGTCTCTGGAATACGATGCGATCGTAGTGGGCTCGGGGATTTCGGGCGGCTGGGCCGCGAAAGAGCTCACTGAGAAGGGCCTTCGCGTGCTGCTCCTCGAGCGGGGCCGCAACGTCGAGCACATCAAGGACTACGTCAACGCCACCAAGGGGCCGTGGGAGTACCCGCACCGCGGCGGGCGCACGAAGGCGATGGAAGAGGCGTACCCCGTGCTCAAGCGGGACTACCCGCTCAACGAGAAGAACCTCGCCTTCTGGGTGAACGAGAAGGAGTCGCCCTACACCGAGACGAAGCGCTTCGACTGGTTCCGCGGATACCAGGTTGGAGGCAAATCCCTCATCTGGGGACGCCAGAGCTACCGGTGGAGCGACTTCGACTTCACCGCGAACGCGAAGGAAGGCATCGCCATCGACTGGCCGATCCGCTACGCGGACCTCGCGCCCTGGTACGATCACGTCGAGAAGCATGCGGGCATCGCCGGATCGCACGAAGGAATGCCGCAGCTTCCGGACGGCCAGTTCCAGCCCGCCATGCCGCTCAACTGCGGTGAGGAGCTCATCGCGGGGCGACTGACCAAGCAGTTCGGCGGCCGGCGCCGCATCATTCCTGGCCGCGTCGCGAACCTTACCAAGCAGCTCGAAGGCCGGAGTGCCTGCCAGTATCGCAACGCCTGCTGGCTTGGATGTCCCTACGGTGCGTACTTCAGTACGCAGTCGTCCACGCTGCCCGCAGCGGCGAAGACCGGCAAGCTCACACTCAAGCCTTTCGCCATCGTGAGCGAAGTGCTCTTCGATCGCGACCGCAAGCGCGCCACCGGCGTGCGTGTGCTCGACGCGGTCACCGATCAGACCACCGATTACAAGGCACGCGTCGTCTTCCTCTGCGCATCCACGCTCAACTCGGCGTGGCTTCTCATGCGCTCGGCCACCGACGTCTGGCCGGGCGGGTTGGGAAGCAGCTCCGGCGAGCTGGGACACAACCTGATGGACCATCACTTCCGGGCCGGCGCTGAGGGCAAGCTCGAAGGCATGGAAGACAAGTACTACTTTGGCCGGCGCCCCACCGGCTTTTACATCCCGCGCTACCGCAACCTGTTCGGCGACAAGCGCGACTACCTGCGGGGGTTCGGCTATCAGGGAAGCGCCGGCCGGCAGGGATGGTCGCGCGCCGTGGCTGAGCTGGGTGTCGGCGCGGCGTTCAAGGACGAGATGGCGCTGCCGGGCTCGTGGACCATCGGCGCCACGGGGTTCGGCGAGATGCTGCCCAACCACGCGAACATGGTGTCCCTCGACGACACGAAGAAAGACAAGTGGGGGATGCCCGTGCTCAAGATCGACTGCGCGACCGGCGAGAACGAGCGGCTCATGCGCAGGGACATGATCGCCGACATGGCCGAGACGCTCGAGGCCACCGGCGTGAAGAATGTCAAGACGAATGACGACACGTACTTTCCCGGCATGGGTATCCATGAAATGGGCACGGCGCGCATGGGCCGCGACCCGAAGACGTCGGTGCTGAATTCGCACAATCAGGTGTGGGACGCGCCGAACGTCTTCGTCACCGACGGCTCGGGCATGGTGTCGTCCGCATGCGTAAATCCCTCGCTCACCTACATGGCGCTCACCGCCCGTGCGGCCGACTACGCGGTGAACGAGCTCAATCGGCGCAACCTCTGACACCAAGTGTGCGATCATGTCATCAGAAACTGAACGGGACGATCTGATCACGCGCCGCGAGGCGCTCCGGCGCGTGACCGCGCTGCTCGGCGGCGTCGCGCTCGTCGGCGGCAATGCGCTGCTCACCGGCTGTCGCGACGACCGTGCGGCGGGCGGTCTCGCACGTGACGCTGCCTTCTCGCCGGAGGACGTCGCCTTCCTCGACGAGGTGGCGGAAACCATTCTGCCCGAGACGAAAACTCCCGGCGCGAAAGCGGCGAAGGTCGGCGCCTTCATGGCTCTGATGGTGACCGACAGCTACAGCACGCGCGATCAGCAAATCTTTCGTGATGGCATGCGGGCCCTTGACGAGGCGAGCCGGAAGGCGAACAATGCGTCGTTCATGGCGGCGACGCCGCAGCAGCGGCTTGCCCTGCTCCAGTCGCTCGACCTGGAGCAGAAGTCTCACTCGGAGGCGCGCGAGGCCGCGCGCAGGGAGGAGGCTCGCAACCGTCGCGAGGCATCGGCGCCCGCGGTACCCGACTCCGTCAAGCCGGCGGAGCCGAACAAGGGGGACGCCTACCTGCCCGACGAGCGGAAGCAGAATGCCGCGATGGCCGACGTTAGCGGCGCGGCGGCGATCACCAAGGACGCGCCGGCGCACTATTTCCGCATGATGAAGGAGCTTGCGCTGCTCGGCTACTTCACCTCCGAGGTCGGGTACACGAAGGCGCAGCGGTACGTCGAGTCACCTGGGCGTTTCGACCCTTGCCTGCCATACACGGCCGGCGAGACGGCCTGGGCGGCACACGCGTAATCTCCGATGCCGCTTTGGGTGTTTCCGAGAGTGACGCTGCGCGCGTATTATCGGCAGGCAGCCAGGTCTGACTTCACGTAGTAGGACTTGTAGTTCGAGGCCTTCGGATCCATGCACCCTTTCAGGTTCAGGATCTCCACTTTCCGGAAGTCGATCTCCGCCGTTTCCGCCTGAAGCGATATGGTGCCCTCGGTGATCACCTTGCCCGGCACCAGCACACCCGGCTTGGTGTTGTTCGCCGAGCCGCCCCCCATCTCCGGCCTCCGGTACGTCATCACCGTGTCGCCGTTGGCGATGTGCTTGATGATCGAGTCTCCAAGCACGAGGACTTCGACGCGCACCCACTGGTCGCCGTCGTAGGTCTGCGACGTCGAGTTGGTGCAGTGCCGCGTGATCAATGAGTCGCCGAAGTACACGTTCGTGCCTGGCGTGCAGAGGTTGGCCGTGGAACGCCGGCCGCGACCGAGGCCACCCAGCAACTGGACTTCGAGCGAGATGGGGAAGTCTTGATTGAGCCCCATGCTCTCCGCCGTCTGTCCGTGGAGCATGATGCCGTTGTTCCGGAGCGCCCACGCTAGCGACGGTCCAGCTCCCCCGACCTGGTTGCCGACGAATCGATACTCCGCGGCCACGAGATAGTACGAGAACGGCTGCTTGTAGAAAATGTGGCCGAACTCGCCATTGAACGTGGTCCACTTGTCATAGCGGACCTTCAGCAACCCCTCCTCCACGCGGAAGGTGTTGTT
>CAYMKQ010000108.1:3456-5556 GCA_964391175.1 uncultured Gemmatimonadaceae bacterium
TTCCAGAGCCGCTCACGCGAGCAGCTGGCGCAGATAGGTATAGCTGGTCTGAAGCTGCGCGGGCATGAGCTCGAGCTGAGCGTCGCCCGGCTGCCGGTCGCGCGGGGGAACCGCAACTCCAGTCGCGCGCCTCCAGTACTCGAATATGAGGACCATGCTCAGCGTGTCGAGCTTGCAGTATTGCAGCAGCAGCTCTCGCCACGCGCTCTTCGCCGCCTCGTCGTTCTTCTCGACCCCATACATCATCGCCTCGTAAGCGCGAATCGCGCCCGTTCCTTCGCGCACATCCTGGCGCACTCCGTTGATCTCGAGCGGCGGGAGAGCGTGGTAAGGATCTTCCGACGCTGTCGCCTCGAGCCCGGTCCATGCCACGAATTGGTCACGCATCGCGGCGTCACTCTTCCAGACCGCGTCGAGCACGACCTTGATCGACGTACGGCCGCGCATCCCCGAATGAAAGAAGTCGTTCTTCGCCCAGTCGTGTATGTCGACGATTCGATTGTTCACCACGTTCGCGATCCACGCGCCCAGCTCCGGATCGCTCGCATCGAAATTCATGAGCTCCCTGTCGATCTCCCTGAGCCGCCCACCCTCGAATGGCGACCAGGCGACCACCGTCGCTGTGTCGCCGATCGCCTCGCGCAGTGCGAGCACGAATGACTTGTTCGGCCAGACGTCGGCTGTGTTAAGCCACTCCCGATGGGACGGCGCGGCTCCCGGTGACGCCACCGTGTGACAGCTCCACTGAAAAACGACCTGTCCATAGGGACGCATGCGCGCGTGGTACGGAAGCGCCAGGCGCGTGACCTCGAAGTCGATGAAGTGGAGCGGGTACGTCAGCCGTTCGATCCTGGCGCGAAGCTCGGGGCCAAGCCAGGTCTGGCCACTGCGCGTGTGGCGGATCTGTCTGAGCTGCCGTTCGGCCTGCGGTCCAATGGTTCCGTCCCTCTTCACCAGGAGGTCTTCGGGTATGTCGAAGAGCGACGCCTTGCCCGCCTTGAAAAGCGACTCCACGAGCGGCGTGCCGTTCGCTTCCTTCACGGTGCCGATGCTCTGAAGCTCCAGAACGTGCGGTACGACGCGGCCGAGATCTCCCCAGCAGTGCGCGAATCCGCTCATCGCGTCACCCTCGTCCAGCTTGAACTCGCAGTCCCGGCACTTCGCGCCACGCACAGCGAGCGAAGGATCGAACGCCGCGTCGAGAATCGTCTCATAGCGCTCGGCGGCTTCCTCCACTTCATCACGGAGCATCGCGACTTCGGCTGAGACATCGACTTCCGTGAGCAGATCGAGCGCGGCGAGCTGCTCGGCGCTGCCGATGAATCGGGCGGTGTGAATCCGCTCCCTGCCCTCACGCCCCTCACGCCGGACGATCTCGAACAATCGAGGAAGATTGTCGAGTGTCGAGCGCTTGCTCTTGTCGACGAGAATGAGGAATGGCTGCACGGTCACGCCGGGAAGAACACGCTCGAGGATGAGAACCTGGTACGCGATGTCCTCGATCTTGGGGCACCAGTTTGTCATGACGCCGTGCGGCTTTTTCGAGCTGCGAAGCGCTCCCGCTCCTCCGCACCCGAGGCTGGCGAAGTGCTCGGCGCCATCGAACGACTTTGCCTTGACCTCGATCAGGCGGACGACGTTTCCCCTTTTCTCGAGAATGTCCACGCGCGCGAGCCGGCGTTTCCACAACAGCGTGGCCTGGAACAGTGTGACGTTGTCTCGCGAGAGGTACTCGCGCGTCCGCTCGAAGTCCTCGACAGGATTACGACCGTACTCCAGCAGGATTCCGCCCTCGTGCTTTGCCGTGGCAAGCGCCTCGACCATGTAGCTGCCATCGCGGAGGAGCCGGATGTACGGATCCGATTCGCCGGTGTCCGGATAGCGGTTCTCGCGGAAGTAGAGCTTGGCGTCGCAGGTGCGGGCGAGGCCGAAGTCAGATTTTGAGAGCGTGCGGGGAGGAGCGGCTTCGCTGGTCATCCCGGGAAGGATACGCTACCGAGGCAATCGATGACGGCCCGCGCCGTAATGAAGGGCGAGGGCCAAGCCGCAAGCTACCGATATTTCTCCATCAACGCCTGTAGCGCCGCATTCCCCGGGCAC
>CAYMKQ010000109.1:0-3409 GCA_964391175.1 uncultured Gemmatimonadaceae bacterium
CGTGCCCCCGACTCACCTCTACATCCACGTCCCGTTCTGCGCGCGCCGCTGCTCGTACTGCGATTTCTCGATCGCGGTGCGCTCACTGACGCCCGTCGATGAGTACCTGTCTGCGTTGCGCACCGAGCTCGGCCGCCTGGAAACGGGACTTGAAGGCAAGATCGCCCCGGAGCATGAGCGAAGGATGCTACCGGATCGAGACAACTGGATCCTCGACACCGTCTACCTCGGAGGAGGGACACCGTCACGGCTCGGTGGTGCGGGCGTGTCAGAGGTTCTCACCGCGATTCGTGAGAGGGCGATTCTCAATCCCGGCGCCGAGATAACCATCGAGGCGAATCCCGATGATGTGACCGCGGAAGCGGCCGCCGCGTGGGCCAAGGCCGGCGTGAACCGAGTCTCCCTCGGCGCTCAGAGCTTCAACGAGGGTGTTCTCGAGTGGATGCACCGGACGCACGACGCGAGTCGGATCGCCAGCGCCGTTCAGACCCTCCGAACCGCCGGAATAGAAAACATCTCTCTCGATCTAATCTTCTCCCTCCCCCCGCACCTCGATCGCTCGTGGGAGTCGGACATCGAGCGGGCCCTCGCGCTCGATCCATGTCACATCTCGCTCTACGGTCTCACGGTCGAGCAGCACACGCCAATCGCCCGGTGGCGGGACCGCGGGAGCATCGTCGAGGGCAGCGAAGAGAAGTACGAGGAGGAATTCCTCTACGCGCACGATGCCATGACCGCCGCTGGTTTCGAGCACTACGAGGTCTCAAACTTCGCGAAGCCGAACCGGACTTCGCGTCATAACTCCGCCTACTGGACAGGGGCAGCGTACCTGGGGGTTGGTCCATCTGCCCATTCCTTCGATGGTGTCGCGCGTCGGTGGAACACGTCCGCTTACTCCGACTGGGTGAAACGACTCACCGCCGGGCAGAGCGTGATAGCGGGGGAAGAGGTCCTCACCGCAGAGAACCGTGACGCCGAAAAGGTGTATCTCGGTTTACGTACGCGGCGCGGCTTATCGGTCGACGAAAGGGACCTTCCGACCCTCCGATCCTGGGTGGACGAGGGATGGGCGGAGCTCGAGGGCCTTCGGCTTCGTCTCACTCCGGCCGGCTGGCTCCGCCTCGACGGTCTCTCCGCCGACCTAACCGCCCGCCGGGCGAAGCGCGAGCCAAACACCCTGAGTAGAACGCCTAGTCATTGCTATATTTGAAGTTATGCCATTTCCCGGTCTGAACGAGCGCGAGCGGCGGGTCCTCGAAGCCGTGATCGAGACGTACGTCGAAACGGCTCAGCCGGCCGGCTCGAGAAGCCTTGCCCAGAAGTTCGGCCTCGGCGTATCGGCAGCCACCATCCGGAACACGATGAGTGATCTGGAGGAGAAGGGGTACCTCTATCACCCACACGCCTCCGCCGGCCGAGTGCCGACGGATGTCGCCTACCGCGTGTACGTCGATTCGCTCATTCCAATTCGCCCGCCGGCGGCCATGGAGCGTCGCAAGCTGACGGCGCAGATTGGCACAGGTGGGTCTGCCGTCGAAGCAATTTTGCGCCGCGCGGCACAGAGCCTGGGCGTCATCACGCAGGAGTTGGGGATCGCGCTCGGCCCTCGCCTCGACAACTCCCTGCTCGAGCGTGTAGAGCTGATTCGCCTTTCGTCCGAGCGGCTCCTCGTCGCGCTCACGCTCTCCGCGGGGGCTTTGCGGACGATCTTCGTCGATGTTCACGGAGAGATAGCGGATGCGGCGATCGCCGAAGTGACGCGGGTGCTCAACGAGCGCCTTGGCGGCCTTACGCTTCGCCAGATCCGATCCTCGCTCGGCGATCGCCTCCGCGATGTAGGACCGACCCGCGAAGCGTCCGACCTTCTAAACGTGTTCATCGAGGAAGGCGACCAGCTTTTCGACACCGCCCGCGAGGCCGATGACGATGGCGTATTGCTGGGGCAGGCGTCGGTTCTCGCCGAGCAGCCGGAATTCGCCAGCGTCGACAACATGCGAAAACTCGTGGCATTGACCGAAACCCCTGAGAAACTGGGCGAGCTGCTGCGTCGTCGTAGTGAGGCCGGAGGTGTGTCGATCACGATCGGTAACGAGCACAGCGACCCGAAGCTCGCGAGCTTCACGATCGTCACTGCTTCGTACCACGCGGGCCCGCTCACCGGAGTGATCGGAGTCATCGGTCCGACGCGGATGCCGTACGATAAAGTGATCTCATTGGTGACGCATACGTCCGAGCTCGTGACGGATCTGTTGAAGGAGAATTCCCGCAGCCATGGCTGATTTTTACCAGACGCTGGGCGTCGCCCGAAACGCTGGCGACGACGACATAAAGAAGGCGTACCGCAAGCTCGCGATGGCGTGCCATCCGGATCGCAACAACGGCTCGCCCGAGTCCGAGGAGAAATTCAAGGCGATCACCGAGGCGTACGACGTTCTGCGGGACCCCAACAAGCGCGCGCTGTACGATCGTTACGGCGAGGCCGGTCTCCGTGGAGGCGCCGGCGGCTTCCACCACGTCGATCTCTCGGAAGCGCTCAACATCTTCATGCGCGACCTGGGTGGGCTGGGCGGCTTCGGTGATCTCTTCGCCGGAATGGGCGGAGGCGGGAGGGGGTCCGGTCCCCGCACAGGCTCCGACGTCAAGATCACGCTCCAGATGAACCTGGCGGAAGTCGCGACAGGCGTCGAGAAGGCGGTACCTGTGCGTCTCCTCGAGCCGTGTGACCGCTGCGATGGCAGAGGCGCCGAGCCGGGGACGTCGCCGACGATGTGCGTGGCGTGCAATGGCAGCGGAGAGGTAAGACGCGCGCAGCGATCGTTCTTCGGGCAGGTAGTGAGCGTGGCGCTGTGCTCGAGCTGCTCCGGCGAGGGGACGATCGTCGCGTCGCCGTGCAGGAAATGCCGTGGCGAGGGGCGCGTGCGTGGCGAGAAGCAGATTGTCGTCCGGGTTCCGGCGGGGGTCGCGACCGGGCAGTACATGACAATGCGCGGCGTTGGAAACGCCGGGCCTCGCGGCGCGCCGAGAGGCGACATCCTGGTCGTATTCGAGGTCGAGGAAGATCCGCGCTTCGAGCGCGACGGTGAAGATCTCTACTGCGAGGTTCTCGTCACATACCCGCAGCTCGCGCTCGGGTCCGATGTCGAGGTTCCGATGGTTAGCGGGACGGTCACCCTACAGATCCCGGCGGGCACGCAGAGCGGCCAGGTTTTCAATCTTCGTGGTCGTGGGCTGCCGAGAATCAACGCGAGCTCGATGGGGGATCTCCACGTGAGACTCCAGCTCTGGACTCCCGACACGCTCGGTGATGAGGAGGCCGGTCTCATCCGCCGGCTCGGAGAGATGCAGAGTGTGCCCGCCGACCGCCCCAGGGGACTGTGGTCCAAGATTAGAGAGTCCCTCGGCGCGTGAG
>CAYMKQ010000109.1:3509-5385 GCA_964391175.1 uncultured Gemmatimonadaceae bacterium
TCCCTCGGCGCGTGAGCTGGATCGCGCTGCGCATCACTCCCGGCGCCAATCGTGACGGAGTGATCGCGGCGCTGTTCGCCGCCGGATCGCAGGGCGTACAGGAAGACGGCGGCAACGTCATAACGCATTTTCCGCCCGAGGCGCGCGTCGACGAGATCCGCAGCGCGGTGATGGCGGCGGACCCGCGCGCATCGATCGCCGTCGCCGACGCGCCGGAGACGGACTACTCCACGTGGCGCGCGTCGGTTTCATCACATCGTGTTGGTGAGCTCGTCATATCACCACCCTGGCTCGCCGGCGCCTCGGACCAGTCGAGGACGATCGTCATCGATCCGGCGATGGCATTCGGAACAGGAGAGCATCCGACGACGCGCGGCGTGATGCGCCTCATGCAGGGCGTGATACGATCCGGCGACGTCGTCGCGGATCTCGGCGCGGGAAGCGCGGTGCTTTCGATCGCCGCCGCCAAGCTCGGGGCCGCGCGTGTCGCCGCGGTGGAAGCTGATCCCGATGCGATCGGCAACGCCGAAGAGAATGTCCGCGCGAACGGCGTCGAAGGCAGCGTGGAGGTGATCGAAGGAGATGCGGCCATACTTCTTCCGCTCCTCGCCCCGGTGCGGGTCGTGCTCGCGAACATCATCTCGTCGGTCCTGCTCACCCTGCTCCCAGCTCTGCGTGCTTCGCTCGCGCCGGGAGGGCAGGCAATCCTCGGTGGCATTCTCTGTGAAGAGCGCGAGGCCATGCTTGCCGCTTTAGTGGCCAACGGCTGGGCGGTCGAACGCGAAGACACGGAGGACGTCTGGTGGAGTGTACAGATCGCGCCCCGGTAGCAACGTTTTTCTCGAGCGACGCTCTCGTCGCGGGAGGAACGGTGACTCTCCCGGAGGAGGCGGCGCACCACATTCGGGTGGCTCGGGTCGCGGTAGGAGAGTGCGTGGCGTTGAGGGATGGCGCCGGCACCGCGGCGCAGGGCACACTGGTGAAGGTTTCGAGAACCTCGGCGCTCGTCGACATCACTGAGACGCACGAGGTAGCGCGGCCGGCCGCGATCCACCTTCTGGCGCCGGTCGCCGACAGAGAGCGGATGCTCTGGCTCGCCGAGAAGGTCACGGAACTCGGGGTGACGAGCTGGCGGCCAGTGATGTGGCACCGCTCGAAGAGCGTCTCGCCTCGCGGAGAGGGCCCGATGTTTCAGGCGAAGGTGCGCTCGCGGATGACGTCGGCGCTGATCCAGAGCGGTGGCGCGTGGCTGCCCGATGTTTTTCCCGAGGCGTCGATCGACCGCGCGGTAGCGGCGACGCCATTGGGGACGCGCCTCGTCCTCTCGCAGGACGGCGACCCGATCGCACAGGTTCCCGTCCGCGCGCCGGTGACGATCGCTCTCGGACCCGAGGGCGGGATGGAACCCGCCGAGCGCGACGCGTTGATCGGCGCGGCTTTCCTGCCTGTGAGGCTCGCCGAGAACACGCTACGTTTTGAGACGGCCGGCGTCGCGGCAGTCGCGATCGCCCTCGCTTCGCTCGCACTTTCCAGGCAATCGAATGGCTGAGCAGTGCATCTTCTGCCGAATCGCGCGGGGAGAGATTCCGGCGCAGATGGTCGCAAGCACCGTGGATATCGCGGCGTTTCGGGATCTCAATCCTCAGGCGCCCGTGCACATCCTCGTCATCCCGAAGAAGCACGTAGCGTCGCTGGACGACGCGATTGATTCGGGTCTTCTCGGCCGCATGGTGGCACTCGCGGCGGCCATCGCGAGGCAGGAGAAGATCGCCAAGAGTGGCTACCGGGCTGTGATCAACACCGGCAGGGACGGTGGCCAGAGCGTGTCGCACCTGCACATCCACCTGCTCGGCGGCCGCGCGATGACGTGGCCGCC
>CAYMKQ010000110.1:0-5377 GCA_964391175.1 uncultured Gemmatimonadaceae bacterium
GCCCTCCGCGCGCAGCCTTACTTCGCGTCGAACCCGGCGAATTCCCCCTGCTGGTACACGTTGCCCTTGTATTCCTGGTCATCGTGGATGCCGATCTTGGACGTATAGTATCCGCTCACGGTCGATCGCTTGAGCTCCACGAAGAACTGTTCGAGGGACGTCCTGGGGTCTGACTCACCCGCCGCCATCCGGATGAGAACCGCGAGACGCTCTTCAGGCCTGCCCTGCAGGAACGTTTTTCCGTTGAGCTCACGGGAGAGCCCGTCCACTGCCTGGAGACCTGACTTCCACAGCCTCTGCCAATCGGGCTCGAGCGATTCCGACAGACGCCGGTCGATGTAGCGAGCCACCCCGGCGGCGCGCGCGCCAGGCGAATGATCGTCGGTGGGGATGATCATTTCGGTGAGCTCGTCCAGCAGCGCGTACTCGGCCGCCGTCAGAAACCTCGCTTGGACCTCGCCGGGGACGAGCGCCGTCAACGGCCTGGCGGTGAGCGGGCTCGGGCTCAGTAGCGAGACAGCGAGTGCCGCCGCGGTGACTTCGAGCATCTCGCGGCGCGAGAGCAACTCGGGCAAGGAGCTGCCGGTCACACTGCCCCCCTCCGGCAAAGAACTGTCCGTCATATCGCGCGCCTCCTCAATTGGTCCGCGAGATGATCGCACGAGCGCCACGCCAGCGCCATGATGGTCCACGTCGGATTCTGACACGATGCGCTCACGTGGCTGCTGCCATCCACCACCAGCAGGTTTCGCACGTCGTGGGACTGCTGAAACTGGTTCAGCACCGAAGTCTTTGGATCGTTGCCCATGCGAGCCGTGCCCAGCTCGTGGATCGACCACCCTTCCGTGAGGATATCGCGATCGACTCCCACGATCTCGATCCCTGCCGCCTCGAACATCTCGCGCGCCGTCGCGACCATGTCCTCGGCCATCTTGCGCTCGTTGTCGCCAAACTGATAATGGAAGCGAAGAACCGGAATCCCCCAACGGTCCTTCGTGGCGGGATCGAGGTCGACGTAGCTCTCGAAACGCGGAAGGACCTCGCCGAACGCGCCGATATTAATGAAAGCGCCCGCGTGATCGCGGACATCCTTCTTGTACTGGGCGCCGAATCCAGGTCTGTTCGTGTGCCAGGGGAACATCGTCTGCCCGCTGTTCCCCTCGAACCCGTAACCACGGATGAAACCCGGCTGGCGGTCGCTCAGGTTCCGGAAGCGCGGAATGTAGAAGCCTCCGGGACGGCCGTCTTCGATAGTATGCGGCTTCCCGATCAGGTCCCTGACGAGCCCTGTGACGCCGGGCCCCATCACGTGCTCGCAGAAGTTGTGTCCGACGTGACCGCTCGAGTTACCGATGCCGTTCGGGTGCTGTCGAGAGCGAGAGAGCAGCATGAGCCGGGCAGACTCGAGGGTCGAAGCGGCGAGGATGACGACTTTCGCCTTGGCTTCGTATGACTTTCGCGTCTCGCTATCGACGAAGGCGATCCCACGAGCCCGGCCGGTGTTGCGGTCGATCAGCACTTCATGGGCGATGGAGTTCGTGCGAAGCGTGAGGTTTCCGGTGTCCATCGCGGGATAAATCAGCCCCGTTGGCGAGTCGAACGCCGCGTGGATGTCGCACCCACCCGCACGCCGGTTGCAGGCGCCGCGGCCGTAACACTTGCTGCGGTATTTGTTGTGCTTGAGGCCGTCGGTCGTGACGCCCGCACGATAAGGCGTCAACACGCGTCCCATCTTGCCCAGCCGTGCGCGTAACATCACCTCGGCGGCGTTGAGCTTCGTGGGTCGCTGGAACACGCTGTCCGGCAGGTGCGGCAAATTCTCCTTGACGCCGGAAATACCCAGGTACCGGTCGACCCTGTCGTAGTACGGAGCGATGTCGTGATAGGCGATGGGCCAGTCCTCGCCGTAACCGTCGTGGGATTTGGCCTTGAAATCGTAGTCGGACATGCGGAGAGCCAGGCGGCCCCAGATGTTGGTCTTGCCGCCCAGCGCGCGGGCTCGCACCCATGCGTAGCGCGTGCCGGTGTAAGGGTGGTTCTTCTCGTCGACGAGGATGTTCTTGACGTAGTCCGAGCCCGACCATCCTCCGACGTACGAGTAAACGTGCTTGAACGCGCTGTTCGTGGCGTAGGGAGGACGCCGGATCGTGTACTCGTTGAACGAGAGGGCATGGGATCCCGGCGGGAAGTCGCCCCTGCGCGGGTGATCGTACGGCCATTCCATCGAGCGCAGCTCCCTTTCGATGGGAAGCTTCTTGCCGGCCTCGAGCATGAGCACCTTCATGCCCTGTGCGGTGAGGACGTGGGCGGCCATGCCGCCGGCGGCGCCGGACCCGACGACCACAGCGTCGTAGGTCTGGGAAAGATCGACCTCCTGCGGAAGCGGTGGAGGAACCCTAACGATGGTCATCTCGTCGCCATTGGTGTAATGTTACGGAATTCAACCCGACCGTGGGAGCGATCTTCCCGATCTTGTCCAGCAATTCGGACCGCCGAGTGAAACCGTGAACGATGGTAGCCGCAAGCAGTACTCCAGTAGCTGGTTGAGCCTCGTCCTCCGCGACGTGCATTTCTGGGTACCGGTCGCTGTGCTGTTGGGCGGACTGTTGGTGCTCCGCTGGATTAGTTGAGCGAGATCCAAGGGGAGGAGGTGAGCGGTGTCGCGGACCAGACCGCGCTGGACGCGCGACGGTTCCGAACATTGCAGGCAATCGGAATCCTCTGTGGCCTCTCCGCCGGAGCGTGGCTCGGTGCGGCCGAGGCGCCGACGAAGTTGGTCACACTCGGCCTGTCGCCCGTGGTCGTCTCGCTCAGTATGGTCATCGGCGTATTCCTGGCACGCTGGAGCTTGCCAGCGTTAATCCAGGGGACTTCGTACATCGCGGCCGATTTGCGGCAAGCGCCTCACCTGATTGTCTGGGCAGTACTCGCCGGCTGTATGTGGGCGGTCGCGAATACTCTGACGATCTTCGCCGTCCGGGACGTCGGCCTCAGCATCGCATTTCCGCTGTGGAACAGCAACAGCCTGCTGGGGATTTTCTGGGGCATCGTGTTCTTCAATGAGCTGCGAGGGGCAGACTGGCGTCGCTGGTTCGGAGTGCTTGGTGGCGCGCTGCTGATGTTCGCAGGGGCTACCGCATTGGCGATCGCCTCATCGGCTCAAGCTGCTCGAGGGGACGCGTTTCGTGGCGTGATCGCGGCGCTATCCGCCGGCGTGCTGTGGGGGACGATGTACATTCCTTATCGCAAGGCGTACCTCACTGGGATGAGCCCCCTCTCGTTCATCACGTTCTTTTCCGTCGGCGAGCTCGGGATGATGACTACGCTCGCGGTGGTCTACAGTGGCGGTGTGACGCCGCTGTGGCATGAGCTGGCGGGCGCGCGGCACGTGCTCTTCTGGCTGTTGCTCGGCGGTTTCGTTTGGGTCGTCGGCGACCTGTTCCAGCAATACGCCGTCAAATATGCGGGTATCACGCGGGGGATCCCGCTGTCGAACACCAACCAGCTTTGGGGCCTGCTCTGGGCCGTCCTTGTCTTCGGCGAGCTGCGTGGCGGAACGCGCGCACTGTTCGCGCAGGTGATCGGTGGCTCGCTTGTTATGGCGCTCGGTGCAGGCGTGATCGCGTTTTCCTCCGTGAGCCGGAGAGAGCATCTGCGCTGGCAGGAGGCGGCCGCGCGCGAGGGCGAGCGCTACCGAGTCGATCCTGCCTACACCCGCGCACGTGCTGCCGGCCGGGAGGTGACTGCTACCAGACACCGGCGGACGTGGGTGGACTGGCTGGTAGTCACCAGTGCGACGGCCACGCTAATCGGCTTTGCCGCCATGGCGCAGGCTCCGCGCCTGGCGCTGCAATGGGAGTGGGCGGCGGGACTCGCGCTTGTGACGCTCGGCGTCCTGGGGGGTTGCGGCCTGGCTCTCTGGCGAACAACGCGCTTCAACTGACCATCTATCGACCGATGTCCACGGCGATGCCGCGCCACTTTCCCTGATTGAACCGCAGCACGCTGAGCGCGCAGCGCGTCACGTGGCCGATGAGAATCGCGATCCAGATGTGGAGCGGCTGCAGCGTCCCGGTCTGCCGGATCACGAAGCAGATACCCAGCGGCACGATGACCTGTGAGACGATCGAGATGTAGAGCGGACTCTTCGTATCTCCAGTCCCCTGAAGTCCGCCAGTGTAGGTCAGGGCGACGGCGATGAAGAGACCCGACACGCTGAGAACGCGCAGCAGCTGCGTGCCGATCTCGACCACGACGGGCTCGTTCATGCCGAACATCGCGAGGAGCTGTCGCGGGAAGAAAAGAAAGAACGCCCCAATGAACGCGGCGCCAAAGAACCCGAATCGCGCCGCGATGTGCACCGCTTCCTCGGCCCGATCAGGCCGCCCGGCGCCGAGATTCTGACCCGCAATCGCCGCGGCAGCGCCCATCAATCCGATCGATGTCCAGGTGATGAGCGAGAACAGCTGGGAATACGATACCGCGAACGCCGCCTGCGCCGCGGCACTCTGTGCCAGTGAGCCGATGAACGCGAGCATGAACATGCCGCCCACATTCATCGCAATCCCCTGAATACCGGTGGGCAGACCAAATCGAAAGAGTGAGCGGATGATGCCCCAATCCGGACCGAAGCCGCCGCCACGTGGGAACGACACGACCCATCCGCCATTCCAGAGCTTCACGACGGCGTAGAGCGCCACGAGTCCGGAAGCGATCACCGTACCCATCGCTGAGCCAGCGGTGCCGAAGGCCGGGATCGGCCCTAACCCGCGGATCAGGATCACGTTCAGTACGAGGTTCAGCACCGTCATCGCGATGCCGAGGATCATCGGGGTCCGCGCGTCGCCGGCGGACCGCAGCGCGCCGCTGAGCATGTAGAAGACGAGCATCCCGCTGATGAACAGAAACATGATGCGGAGGAACGGCAGCGCTTCCGCCTTCACCGCGGGTGCGGCGTTGACCAGATCGAGCAGCCACGGCGAGAGGACGTACCCGAGCGGTGCCATCACCAGGAGCGAGATGCCGATCGCCGTCAGGAACGCCTGATAGACCGTGCGATCGACCTTGTCCGCCTCGCCGGCTCCCGCAAAGCGGGCGACCAAGACGCTCATTCCGGTGAACAGCGAGTTGATGAAAATGATGACGATGATGATGATCTGCCATGCCACTCCGATGGCGGCGTTGGCGTTGAAACCGACCAGGTGGCCGACGAGCACGTGATCGACGATGCCCTGGAGTCCGCCGATGATGTTCGTCAGCATGGTGGGCCATGCGATCTTCCAGACCGCCCGCGCTAGCGGTCCCTCTACGATGGACCGATCGAACCGTGCGGCGGCTGCCGGAGACGGTACGGGGGATGCTGGCGGGGTGTCGATGT
>CAYMKQ010000111.1:0-5347 GCA_964391175.1 uncultured Gemmatimonadaceae bacterium
GATCCACGCTAGATGTGACAGCTCGCCAGGCCGCGCTTCTCGAGGTAACGCTGGTGGTAGTCTTCGGCCTGATAGAAGGTGGATGCCTCCGTGATCTCGGTCACGATCGGACGGCGAAACTTTCCGTTCGCCTCGAGGCGTGACTTCGACTCCTCGGCGGCGCGCTTCTGCTCGGGCGTGTGGTAGAAAATCGCGGAGCGATATTGCGTGCCGAAGTCCGGGCCCTGCCGGTTCAAAGTCGTGGGGTCGTGGTTTTCCCAGAACACGTCGAGCAGCTTTTCGTAGGTGGCCTCCGACGGATCGTACTCCACCTGTACCACCTCGGCATGACCCGTTCGCCCGGTGCACACATCCTTGTACGTGGGATTGGCGAGAGTGCCGCCCAGATAACCGACGAGCGCGTCCTTAACTCCGCGCACCTGCCTGAACGCCACCTCGACCCCCCAGAAACACCCCGCTCCAAAAGTCGCCAGCTCCATCTTCTCATTACTCCCGTCTATCGTGATACTGCGCCTACCAGCCTTCGCGCTCCCTGAGCGCGACTATGTGCGCCACGTGATGCCGCCCGTGCCACGCGTACAGCCCGAGCACTTGTTGAAGTGTAAGCACCCGTCCGTGCTCCGGGTGCCGGAAGCCGCGACGCACTTCAGGCGATTCGCTCCGGCATGTGTACCTCGATCGCGGAACCCTCGGCTATTAAAGCGGAGACGGGACCCCTCGACAGTATATCGGGAAACGGGTCTTCGAAGAACGCCTCGAGCGGCCCCTCGAGCTCCCACCGCGTATCGGGCCACACGCGCCACCTCGGATGCGTCACCCGATACTCGATCGTGCCGCCATCACGCTGTCTGGTATATCCCCACCCGCGCTCGCAAAAGAACTCTTCGTCGGATCCCGGCGAGCTCTCCTGGGCCGGTCCGCTGGCGTGGACCGCCAGGCGGCACAGCTGACTCTGTTCGCCGAAGATGTACTCGACTGTCTCGAGCTCTCCCTCAGCTTCCAGGATCGAATGCTGGATGGGAACCGTGCTGTACGGCTCATTGTAGGTGAGCCGCGCTGCCTCAGCCACGAATGGAAGCGGTACCATCTCCTTGATGAATACCACGCCGGAGCGCGTTTCCTTCCCGACCGTGCGGCGGACGTAGAAGCGGAGATTCACTTCCTCGAACTTCTGATGGAAGAAAGCCGGGATACCGATCACACGTGTGTCGAGAAAGAGAAAGCCGACGAGGCTGACATAATGTCGCCCGCCGCGATCGTCGAGCTCGGCTCCGCGCGGGAGGTAGGTCATAAGAATCTTCGGATCGACCTCGAAGTTGAGCATCGCGAGGTGGCGCCACTCCGCCTTCAGAAACGGGCGCGTCATGCCGCTACCGCTCGACTACCCGCAGGCTTCGACCCACCCCACCTCGGGGAGCCGGCCTCCCCGAAACATCGTGACTCGCTGGCCGTCGGTCTCGAACACCAGCGCGCGCCCGGCGCTGGCACTGTCGCCGAGCACCGTCAGGTAGTGGCCGCGATCGATGTACTTGTGGGGCTCGACCTTCAGATCGGCGCCATAGATGCTCTTGATGCGTTCCTCGGTGTCCCCGATCCTGGCGCCCTCTTCAGTCATCACAGCTCCGGTGTCCACGTCGATCCGGGCGATCTCGCCCCGCACGATCATCACGCTCACGCCCTCGGGAATTCCGGTGCCTACGGCTGGGAACACGTAGTGGCACTCGGATTTCATGTTGGGATTCTCGCTGAGCAGTCCCATGTTGACCGCCTCGGTAAGCGGCATTCCAACCTGGATCTGCCCAAGTCCATCCTCGGTGAGCGCGAGGTCGCTCACGCTGTCGCCCGGAGCTCCGTTCGGATTGGCGCGTCCCTTCACCGCGCTCCGGTCGCCAGGGTCGCACGCCGCTGCGACAACGCCCGCGAGAATCAGCACCAACGCCCAGCAGCTCCGTATCGATTTCTGGCCCTTCATGTCGTCCTCCGGCTCGCGCCCGAGGCGCGGGGGGTGTGCCCAAGCATCATGTACCGACCTGGTGGAACTTCTCCTGATAGCGCGCGATCGACTCCGAGATCACGCGCGCCGCGACCTCGCTCTTCTCCCAGCCCACTATCTCCACGCGCCGTCCTTCCAGATCCTTGTAGATATGGAAGAAATGCTCCACTTCCTTCAAATAATGCTGTGAAATGTCGGCGATGTCGAAGTACTCGTGATAGTACGGGTCGTGGCAGGGCACTGCCAGGATCTTGTCGTCCGGCTCTCCTCGGTCCAGCATCCTGAGAACGCCGAGCGGACGGCAGTCGATCTGGCATCCGGGGAAAGTCGGCTCGTTGATGCGGACAAGGATGTCGAGCGGATCGCCGTCCTCGTGCAGAGTGCGCGGGATGAGACCATAGTCGCCGGGATAGTGCACCGACGAATAGAGCACGCGATCGAGGCGTATCAATCCGGACTCCTTGTCCAGCTCGTACTTGTTGCGGCTTCCGCGGGGGATCTCGATGAGCGCCGTCACCTGCTCGGGGGGATTAATCCCCGCCGGAAGATCGTGCCATGGGTTGATCACGTGGTGACCCGCTCCATCGTGCCTTTGTAGCTCATTGGCTCTTCCTCGACGCCGAAGTTCCGCTCCGCGAGCTCCCCGACGCGCCCCATTTCCGCGGCGGAGAGGTCAGGCTTGTCGGCGGCTCCAACGAATTCCGCCAGCTGCTCCGCGTCGTAGATGTTCGGCAGAGTGGTGACGACGCGAGGCTCCGCCAGCAGCCACTTGAGCGCGGCCTGACCGAGAGTCATGCGAGTGGTGAGGAAATCGAGAGTGCGGACCTTCTTCAGACCGGTGGTGAGCCATGATCTCGGGCGGTGGCGCCGGTGGTCGTTCGGTGGGAAAACGGTATCCTCAGTGTACTTGCCCTCGAGCATGCCCGATGCATGTGTGACCCTGATGTTGAAGGCACAATTCGGTGCCGACTCGCGCGCCGCCTCGATCATCGCCGTGCCCGGGTGCTGCTCGAGGATGTTCCAGATCATCTGGATCGTTCCGATGTCCGGGACGCGCTCGCACAGCTCCACCGCCTCGTAAAGCCATCCGATCGCCGGCCCGAACGCCGCGCCCCACACACGAACCAGACCTTCGCCCTGCATCTCGCGCAGGGTCTCCCAGATCGCGGCGTTGCGCACATCTGCCATCTTGATGTTGTGCAGCTGGAGGACGTCGACGTGATCCGTTTCCAGCCGCTCGAGGCATTTGTCGAGGGCGAAGCGCATGTAGTCGCGGTCGAACTTCTGCGGGAGCTCGCTCTGGCCGCGCCGGGTGGATTGCGCCGCTACGTCGTAGATGTCGTAGCCGATCTTGGTGGAATAGACCACCTGGTCGCGCTTTCCGCGAAACGCTTCCGCCAGCTGACGCTCGCCGCGCCCGTTGCCATAGGTGTCGGCGGTGTCGAAGAAGTTGATGCCGTAGCGGTCACGCGCGTCGCGCAGCATCGCGACGGCTTCCTCGTCGCTCTTCTCGCCCCACCATCCGGTAGAGAGCGTCCACGTCCCGAATCCTACTTCGCTGACCTTGAGATCGGTTCCGGGGAAGAGCCTATAGCGCATTTGTCGGGGGTGTCATGGGTGGAGCGTAGAAGTTAACCCCCCGCGAAAGTGGTTGCTCCGACCTGTATGCACCCTTAAAGTGCGCTGCCAGTTTACGTCCAACATTTTCGTTCAGCGGCAACACAGTACGACCATCGCGGGCCGCCGCTTCACAGAAGCTGTCCCCGCGGGTTAGGCCTCCGCCCGCCTTCGCGAGCGACGGCGTTCTGCGGTGACCCGATCTGCAAGGTAGACCTTCAGCAGGCTCTGGTACGGTACGTCTCGCTCATTCGCGAGCAGCTTCAGTTCGGTCAATAGCGTATCGGGCAGGCGGACCGAGATGGCCGTTGATGAGGGACGGAGATGGGGAAAGCGCACGACGCGCGCCTTGGACCAATCGACATACTCGGTCGAATCGGCATGCGCCCAAAACCGGCGCTCCTCGTCTTCAGTCCTAAAGACCGGAATCTTCTTGAGTACTCGCTTGGATTTGGCCATAGTCCCGTCGCTCCTTCCGATTCATGTCGCGAGCCGCAATGACCCGAATCAATGTGCCGCGGACCGTGAAAACGAGGTACAATCTGCGCTCGGCCAGTGTCTGGCCCAGCGCTCGCCAGCGTCGTTCGACGCCAGAATGCGTCTCATCGCAGGTGACGACGAATGGTTCACGAAAAAAGGCTTGCTCGCATTCGCCGGGCTCCACCTGATGTCGAGCGAGCACTTTCGGAGCGTTTCCGACGTCCCACTCAAACCCGGTGCAGCGGGCGAGACGGCCGTAGACGTCCTCTACATCGTCGCTCACCCTCTCTAGTATATATGGGGTATATACGGCATGTCAATGGGAGCAACGGTAGGCGAAGGCCGAACGATTGCGCGCTCGACGTTTAGCTTGTCGTGCCCGCGATAGCGGATTTCTCCCGCCTCCACTCCACATACGAATAGACAACCACGACGATGGAACACGTCGCGATGACGACGCCGAGAACCCAGGGCATCCAATCCGCGGCCAGCAGGCCGGCCGCCGCGATCAGGATTCCACCGATGACGAACAGCCGTCCGCCCACTCGGTGGGTTTTCTCCCACACGCGGTCGCTCGAGAGAGTCCACGGTGTTCTGATGCCGACGAACCAGTTCGGCCGCGCACGGGGGAGAAGATTCCCGATCACGACAAGTAGAATCCCTACCCCGACAGGCATCATGCGCTCGACCGCGACCGGAAGCCCAAGTCCCACACGGAGGATGATCACATGCACTCCCAGCATGAACAGCATCACGGAGACGATGATCGCCTCGAACGCCCCGCCGAACTTCGCGTAGTTGCTGCCGCGCGGATCGATGGCCGGCAGCAGCCTGAGCAACGCCCACATGGCGACGAGGAAGATCGGAATCATCCACGCTCCCGACATCCTCCCGCTCCAGTCGTCGACTTCGCCCGCCATGTTCCAGTGCGTCGGCACGCGGTCGGGGAGACTCGGATAGGCGACCGCCGACGCGATGAAAGCGGCCACAATGATCAGCAACGGGATCCACTTACGCATTTGACCTCCGAGGCCCAAGCCACTTGATGAGGTGTTCGACGACGTCCTGGAATACAGTCGTGTTCAGCTCGTAAACCACGTGCTGCCCGTTCCGCTCGGCGAGTATCAGCTCGGCGTCTTTGAGGACGCTCAGGTGCCTGGAGATCGTCGCCCAGCTGGTGGTGAATTTTTCGGCGATCTCACCGGACGTGCGCGGGCCCGAGCGGAGGAGCTCGAGGATTTCGCGGCGGGTGGGGTC
>CAYMKQ010000112.1:0-5327 GCA_964391175.1 uncultured Gemmatimonadaceae bacterium
CGTTCGTGAAAAAGGACGAGAAATACGCGGCGCGACCGATTCGAACCGGCATCAGTGATTTCGAGTACACTGAAGTTGTGAGCGGCCTCGAGCAGGGCGAGCAGGTTGCCCTCCTCGGCGCGGCGGTCCTGCAGGCGCAGCGCGACGCGCAACAGGAGCGCATCAGATCGGCCAGGGGCACCGGATTGCAGCAGCAGACCACGCCGGCCGCTGGAGCGGGTGGAGCAGGCGGCGGCGGCGGCGGACGACGATAAAGAGGAGGAGGGAAGATGCTTCTCGGTGAGACGATCGGTGTAGCGCTCGGCGCGCTCAGGGCGAACAAGCTTCGATCCTTTCTCACGATGCTCGGCGTCGTCATCGGCGTGGGCGCCGTCATCGCCGTCGTCGCTCTCGGACGTGGCGCCCAGCAATCGGTGAATGCGCGCATCACCGCGCTCGGCACCACGCTCCTCACCGTGTTTCCGGGACAGGTGGTCCGCACGGGCGTGGCAGCCGAGACCGATCGCGCCGCTCTCATCATCTCGGATGCCGAAGCCCTCGCGGCGGCGAACAGTCCGCTCATCACCGCCGTCCAGCCCGAGATGTCGCGCAACTTTCAGGTGCAGTATCTCACGCTGAACACGAACACGTCCGTAATCGGAACGACCGCAAACTACCTCGAAGTCCGAAAGTACAACCTCGCGTCGGGCCGCATGTTCACAGAGCTCGACGACAAGGAGAGCCGCCGTGTCGCCGTGCTCGCGTCTACCGTGGCGGAGAATCTCGGGTCGCAATCGCCGAGCGATCTCGTTGGCGCCCACGTGCGCATCCGCGGGATTCAGTTCGAGATCATAGGAGTGCTGTCGCCGAAGGGATCGACCGGTGGATTCGGAAACCCGGACGACCAAGTCCTCATTCCGCTGGCCACAGCGCAGTTCAGGGTGTTCGGCACCGATCGCATCCGCCAGATCGGCGTGATCGCGGCCAGTGAGGAGATGATCCCGAACACCATGGCGGAGATTCAGAAGGTCTTGCGCCGGGAGCACAGACTCCGTCCCGGACGGGACGACGACTTCCAGATCCGGAGCCAGGCCGATTTCCTCAACACGCTGGGAGAGACTACTCAGATCTTCACCTTCCTCCTCTCCGGAATCGCGGCGGTGAGTCTCCTGGTAGGCGGCATCGGCATCATGAACATCATGCTGGTGTCGGTCACGGAGAGAACGCGCGAGATCGGCGTCAGGAAGGCGCTCGGCGCCACGCCCGGGAACATTCTCCTCCAGTTCCTCATCGAGGCGGTCGTGCTCTGCCTGCTGGGCGGAATCGGTGGGGTGATCTTCGGGGCCGCGGGCGCGGTGGCGCTGGCCAAGTTCGGGAACTTCAACACCGCGGTCGCCCCGTCGTCGATACTGCTTGCGTTTTTCTTCTCGGGGTTCGTGGGGATTCTGTTCGGGGTCTGGCCGGCGCGACGCGCGGCGAGTCTGGACCCGATTACCTCGCTCAGATACGAGTAGGACCCCCCCCCGCGCGAACCTCAGCCTTAGCGGGAGTTCGGCCCGAGAAAGCGAGTAAATCGGACTTTCGACCGGTTATGTTTGCTTCTACCTTTCCTGTCCCTTCCGGCGCTCCCGTCCCCCCCCCAGCGCCGGTTCCAAATCTCCTGGAGGTCGAATGAGACTCCGCTTTGTTGCGGTCTCTTTGTTGTGCGTCGCCGCCGGTACAGCCGGCGCGCAGGCGGCAAAGAGTAAAACCGTGCCGCCCGGACAGAGTCCGGAGCTGCGCATCGATTACACCGAAGACCAGTTGCCCAACGGGCTGAAGGTGATCTACCACGTGGATCGCACTACCCCCGTCGCGGCAGTACTGCTGTGGTATAACGTCGGATCAAAGCACGAGCAGCCGGGCCGCACGGGCTTCGCGCACCTGTTCGAGCACATGATGTTCAACGGGTCGAAGAACGTCCCCAAGGGCCAGCACGCCGCCCTGCTCGAGGCAGCGGGCGCACGCGGCGGCAACGACATCAACGGTACGACCAGCTGGGATCGCACCAACTATTTCGAGCAGCTTCCATCGAACCAGCTGGAGCTGGCTCTCTGGCTCGAGGCCGATCGCATGGCGACGCTGCTCGACGCGGTAAATCAGGCGACGCTCGACAATGAGCGCGAGGTGGTCAAAAACGAGCGGCGCGAGCGGTTCGACAACCAGCCTTACGGCACCTGGATCGAGAAATTGGGCGAAGCGCTCTTCCCATCGGCCCACCCATATCATCACTTCATAATCGGCTCCATGGCGGATCTCTCCGCGGCGAGCCTGACCGATGTGCAGACCTTCTTCAAGACCTACTACGCGCCGAACAACGCCGTGCTCGTCGTTGCCGGTGACGTCGATGTCGACAACGCGAAGGCCCTGGTGCGGAAATACTTCGCCGCGATTCACCGCGGTCCCGCCGTTCCCGCGCTCAAGAACATGGCCCTGCCGGCAGTGATTGGCCGGGAGCAGCGCCAGGTGGTCGTCGACGCCCAGGCGCCGGCGCCCGCGGTGTTCGTCGGTTTCCGCGTTCCGTCGGCAAAGGATCGTCGCGGCTCCGCGGCCACACTCCTCGGCAACGTCATTGCGACGGGCAGGTCTTCGCGTCTCTATGATGACCTGGTGAGGAAGCAGCAGATCGCGACGAATGTCTCGGGAAGTAACTTCGAGCTCGTCGATGGTGCGGACCTTCTCTTCTTCAACGCCGTTGGCAAGCCGGGAAGCAACCCCGACTCGCTCGAGCGCGCGCTGCTGGCGTCGCTCTCGTCTCTTAGTGGGACTCTGACACAGGAAGAGCTCGAGCGCGCCCGCGCCGCGGAGCGATTCAATTTCGTGAACGGACTGCAGACCACCGGCGGGTTTGGTGGTCGCGCTGATCGCCTGGCGGAAGGCTGGACCTTCTACCGCGATCCAAACCATGTGAACAAGGTGCTGGCCCGGTATGACCGCGTAACCTTGGCCGATCTCAACGCGCTGGCGCGCGAGAGGCTCGTCCCGACCAACCGTGTCACTCTCGTGTACGTTCCTGCGCCAAAGACCCAAGCCCCTCAGCCTTCTTCGACGAGGATGCCGTAAATGCGTTCCGCTGCACTTACAAACAGAATCGCCGCGCTCGCGCTCGCCTTTGCGGCCACGGGAAGTGCCGGCGCTCAGGAGGTGAAGCCGCCCGCACCGAGTGAGCTTCGCCCATATGTGTTTCCCCGGGTCGAGCAGTTCCAGCTGCCGAACGGGATGAAGGTGGTAGTCGTAGAGAAGCACGCACTTCCCGTCATCGAAGGGCGACTCATCGTCGATGCCGGCGCCATGCGCGAGCCGGGATCGAAGAACGGCCTCGCCTCGCTCGCGGGCAGACTATTGTCCGAAGGCACGGGTGACCTGACGGGCGCCGAGATCGCGCGCCGGATGGAAACGATGGGTGCGCAGTACGCCGCCGGCGCCAATTTCAACATGTCGTTCGCCGATGTCGTCGCCCTGAAGAACGTCTTTCCGGATGCGCTTTCGCTCGCAGCCAGGACGGTCATCGCTCCGAGCTTTCCGGAGAATGAGTTCGGACGTGTGAAGAATCAGGCTTTGGCGGCGTATCAACAGCGCCGCGCGCAGGCTGCCGGGCTTGCGGCCGATGCCTTCATCAAGGCTGCGTTCGACACGACCGCGCCATTCTCGAGGCCGGTCGGCGGGACTACGGCCACTATCACCGGGCTCACCCGCAACGACGTTGTAGAGTGGCACCGGACCATGTTCGCTCCCTCGGTGGCGACGCTGCTCCTGGTCGGGGACATCACCGCGGCCGAAGCACGCGACATAGCGCAGCGGGCGTTCGGCAGCTGGACTGCCTCGCGGGCGGCGATGGGACCCGTCGCGAATCCGATGCGCAGCTACGAGTCCAATCGGATCATTCTCGTCGATCGGCCCGGCTCGGTGCAGTCGTCGATCATGGTGGGACAACCCGGCTTCCAGGCCACCGACCCCGATTACATCTCGATGCTCGCGCTCAACCACGTGCTCGGTGGTGGGGCCAGCGCGAGACTCAACACGAACCTGCGAGAGAGGCACGGCTACACCTACGGGATCTCCAGTGGTTTTGACCTGCGCCCCGGCGCCGGCACGCTCCAGATGCAATCGGAAGTTCGAACGAACGCCACGGATTCGGCGCTGGTTGAAGCGATCGGTGAGTACCGCCGCATCGTGACCGATCCGGTTCCGTCTCCGGAGCTACAGGGCGCGGTGAACAACCTCGTCTCCAGCTTTCCGAACGCCGTGCAGAGCGTGCAGGGACTGACGAGTCGACTCCAGAATCTCATCATCTGGGGACTTCCGGTGGATTTCTACGCGACGTACCGCGAGAGCTTGGCGGCGGTGACGGCGGACGACGTGCGTCGAGCCGCGACGACCAGGCTCACCCCCGACAAGCTGGTGGTGGTGGTCGCGGGTGATGCGTCCAAGATCGAGGCGGCCATTCGCGCGCGGAATCTCGGACAGGTCGAGGTGTGGGACGCGCAGGGGAACAAGCTTAGATAACGGAGGCCCAATTAACACGATCGGCGAACGCAGGCGCGTGGTTCGGGTCATCGCAATCGTGATCGTCGGCATGGCGACCATCACGCTCCTCCCGATGTTACTCCTATATGGGATGGACTTCGCCGCCGGCACAATCGCGCCCGACGCGATATTCGCGCTCGGAGTGGCGATTGGGCTGCTGGGGATCTGGATCGCTCTTCTCAAGCCTGATTCGATCTACCAGCGAAGCCCGGCGATCCGATGGGGTGTCATTGTGGCGCTGATAATTGGCATAGGCGGTCTTGCGAACCTTGCGTGGGGAAGCGTGCAGGTGGGCGGGACGGGATTCGGGATCGGCCTCCTTATACTGCTCGCGCCGGTGGGAGTCGCGCTTTACCTACTCGTCAGACTCCTCCGCCTGTGATTTCGCGCGGGATGCGCCGCGCGACTTACGATTTCCCCTTCCGTCTCTTGCTCTTGCGGTCGCTGATTAGGATGCTGATCACCATGTACATCCCAATCGCCCCGGCGAGGATGAACGCGAACATTCCAAGCCGCCGCTGAACCTGTAGAAGCAATCCGCTCGCCACTAGCAGTCCGCCCAGCACGAGCCCGCTGAAGATCCGGTTCGCCACCTTCTCCAGGCCGAGCAGGAGCGACCCGAGCTGCGGCGTGTCGACCCTCACCGCGAAATCATCGGCCTCAGGCCTTCGCGGAACGCTATCGTGATCATCTCGTAGAGCACGATCCCCGCGAGCGTATCCTCAACGGTCCGGTTGGCTCCGACGGACGTCACGGTAGATATTTATGCATGTCGAAAAAGA
>CAYMKQ010000113.1:0-5325 GCA_964391175.1 uncultured Gemmatimonadaceae bacterium
GCCCGTCTCCTGGTCGCTCGCTGAACGCCGCCTGCGAGGACACCCTCACCTCCCCTCCACAGATCTTGCAGAGGCCCGCCCTAGGCCGCGCGCAATGCCTGGCGGCGTGACCAGTTCCCGGCGCGTGCTCCCGACTGCCCGTCTCGACTCTCACCGCGCCCACGTCATTGAGTCCCGAGGTGATACGAGCCTCCTCTCCGACGCGAGCAACAATCGCGCTTCGCGATCAGCGAGCGGCGCGCGTTTCTAGACGGGTGACAGGGAAGTCGGAGGGGGTCCTGCGTCAGCGAGTTTCAGCGAGCGACCAGGAGACGGGCGAGTGCCAGCGGAGCTGGCGCTCGCGCAGTTCGGCTCCGCCCGAGCGAGCGTACTCGCGCAGCAGGACCCCCTCCGACTGACCGGGCGCAACGATCCAGAAGCGCGCCCCACTCACTCCATCGCGAATTCGCGATTGAAGATCACGTCGAAGGCGAAGCTCTTTGGCTTGGTCTTGAGCTCCATCACCTGGGCGATACGCTCGAGACGGGCAGGAATCCCCATGATCTTCTCCTGCGCGGCTCTCCCCAGATCATTTAGCCCGTCCATCGTCTCGATCGTCCAGTATTTGATCAGCTCATCGACGATCTTGAGATAATCCCGCGGGCCGTAGATTCCTGCCCGGCGCACGACGTCCGCCAGCTCGCGGAAGTGCGGCATGTTGACGCCGGGCATGTCGATCGCCGGCATGATCTTGGCCGCGGCAATGAGACCCTGATTTGGATCCCGCTCCAGCACCGCCTTGAACACCGAGCGGTAGAACGTGTAGTGCCGCGCCTCCTCCTTCGCCACGTTCTGGAGCACCGTGCCGATCGTTGGCTCGTACTCCGATGCGAACTTGCCCGTGTTCGCGTGCGATACCTGCGTTGCCCGCTCCTGCAGCGAGGTGTACACGAACACCCTGTACGGATCGCGATCCCATTCCGGCTCGAAGCCGGCCTTTATGTAGTCGAACTGCATCTTCTCGATCACGACGGGGTCGAACACACCGGCGTCGCGCGTGTAGTCGTGCAGGATCGCGCCGTGCCGGTCTTCCTCCGCCGTCCAAAGGTTGTTCCACTTCGCCCAGATGCTGTCCGTGCCCAGGTACACGGCGAGCAGGCGATGGAAGTGGGGCAGTCCTTCCTCGGTGAGGAGATTGAGCGCCAACGCGACGCGCGCGGGGTCGCTGATTCCTCGCGCCCGCTCCCGCAACGTCTTGAGATGCTGATCGGGATCTTCGCCCGGCGGTGGCTCGAGCAGCTCGGCGGGAAACCAGAGCACCCGCTTCGCTACGTGCGCCGCCATCAGCTCATTCACGAGTGGCTCGAGGTCGGCGAGCACTTCGATCTTGGACAGCGTTGCGGCTTCTACTGGATTCACTTACGCCCTCTGACTGTGTGGAAGCCGGCGCGACGAGAGAGGCCGACGCCTATAACATAAGCCGTGCCGCTTAGTTGAGAAGAGCGGCGAGGCGCTTGCCGGCAGGGTCCTCGCCCGTCTCTGTAGGGGAATTCCCGCTGGAAGAACCGCTCACCCGCGACTCCCATCCCCCCCGCTGGAATTTGCGGCCTGCCACTTGCGATCAATAATTAGTCCGGACGCCGCTACTTCGCCCGGTGCATGTCGGACGGCCGCGACGTCTCACCCGGATCGCACCGTAGGAGAGCGCAAATAATGGCAAACCAGGTCGAGGCCCAGGAGCAGAAGATGGACGAGCGGAGCGGAACCGAGGGGGGAAAGGGCGCAACGGAGTCACGCGTCAGCAGGAAGACGCCGCGAGGATTCGCGGCGATGAACCCCGAGGCGCAGCGCGCTATCGCGGCGAAGGGCGGACGCGCGGCGCACCAGAAAGGAACGGCGCACGAGTTCACGAGCGAAGAGGCACGCGTCGCGGGAAGGAAAGGTGGTGAAGCATCCCGCGGCGGCAGGAGATCGAACAGCAGCAGCGACAACAGTTAACACCGACCCAGCCGGGACGGAAGCGAGCGAGGCACGGGATGACCGTGCCTCGACGTTTTTTTGAGTCCTTCGAGCCTCACGATTCTGCGCGTGACGGACAATCTCGTCGGCTCCTAGCTCGGCGGATCGACGGTCTTGTCCCACTCATGGGTCGAGTCATCGACTCCGGTAGCACCCGTTCGCGAGGGCTAATCGGCCCCAGAGTTGCATAACATGTGTTTCGGCACGATTTCTCGCGTGATGGCGACGACAAATGGTGGATCCCCGACCGCATCAACAAACCTCTGACGGCCTGGAATTCTCGCGGAAGGCGCGCAAGCCGCGCAGCTCCCGCTTCGAGGAGCTCGCGGCCGCCAACAGAATGAAGGACGAGCTTCTCTCGACCGAGCGCCGGGCGCGCGAGGAAGCCGAAGATGCCAACCGGAGCAAGTCTGATTTCATCGCGCTCCTGAGCCACGACATTCGCGATCCCCTCCAGGCAATTGTCGGGTACACCGAACTCCTCGAGCGGGGCATTCACGGACCCGTGAATGCGGCGCAGCAGCAGGACCTGGAACGCATCAGGGAAAGCCAGCAGCGGCTGCACGGGCTCATCGACAGGCTGCTCGATGTCGCCACGAAGGAGCATAGCCGGAGTCGCGACATAACCAGGGAGCCTCCGCACGCTCGCTGAGGGCCTTCGACTTCTGACCTGCGCCGTGACGTCACGACGGAGTGAAGCTCAAAGCTGTCAGCTTCAAAACCGGCAACTCATCACTGGTTCTGTTGCCTTTGTATTTCACCGGCAGCACTCCTCCAGCATCGAGACGATCTCTTCCATCGTCGCAAGGCCTCGATCGCGCGCGTAGAACGAGCGAATCTCCCTGTACCGTTTGTCCTTGGGCAAGAGCATTCCTTCCTTCCTCACCCACTCCTGGAGCGCGAACGGCCTCGGTCCCCACCACCCGCATTCGTGAAACCTGTCGTTCAGGAGAATTACGATCGGAATCGAGCGCGAAGTCCCCGTGAGGTGAGCATCCATGATGTCGTGGTTCGCGTCGCGACCCAGTATGCGCAAGTCCATGTTGCTCACCGAATCCGCCAGTTTCGCCACGATCGGAAGAATATTCACTGAATCTCCGCACCAGTCCTCGTTGAGCACGAGGAGGCGCCAGTGGCCGCCGAGCGCCTCGACCCTCGCCGATTTCTCAATGGGAATGACGACACGCTTGAAAATCGCCGTCCACAGATCCTGGTTCGTCTTCGGCCGCGCCATGAACTCGGCGAAGGTCTCCCCGCTCTCGTAACGCGCCCTCGTGATCATTGGGCGACTACACTCCGCGCATCCCGCATAATTCAATAGGAGGGATTAGCGGAGCATGTCGACGTGCATGATCCCGTCTTCCTCATACGGGGCGGACGCGGTCGTGAAGCCGAACTCCGAGTAGAATCTCTCGAGGTAACGCTGCGCGGCGAGCCTGACGGGACGACCTGGCGCCAGCCCCTCCAGGCGTCGCAGCGCTTCAGCCATGAGCACCCGACCCACTCCTGTCCTCCGCACCTCGGGGGCGGTTACCACCCGCCCGACGGATCCTTCCTCGTAGCGCACACCCGGCTCGAACACGCGCGCATAGGCGACGAGCTTTCGCTCATTCCCAGTGTCGAGCCAGCCGAGGAGGTGGTACGCGTCAGGATCCCTGCCGTCTGCGTCGGGATAGGCGCACTTCTGCTCGACGATGAACACTCCTTCGCGAAGTCGCACTACGGCGTAGAGATCTTCCGGCCGGAGCTCTCGAAAGCCCGACCACTGCCAATGGAGGTCGCGAAGCAATGACGATGCGGGCTGCGCGCTTGTCCGGGTCAAGCGAGTTCCGTATTCTCAGCCGTCGAACCCATCCGGATAACATAACATGCCAACACTTCGGGTCCGCCCGCTCCTGTTTCTGCTACCGGTCGTCGCGGCCGCATCGCTCGCCACGCAGTCGTGCAGCGTTTCGACATCGGCTCGGCCACGCGTAGCGATGAGCTCGAGAAGCGAGCCGGCGACGTCGGACGTGACGATCGGGCTGAAGAGCGACCCGGCACTCGCGGCTGTGATCGGGGAGATCTCCGCCACGCAGATTCGCGCGACAGATTCCGCGCTCGTGTCGTTCGGCACACGTCACACGATGAGTGACACCACGAGCTCGACGAGAGGGATTGGTGCCGCGCGCCGCTACCTGTTCGCAAAGCTGAGCGAGTACAGTCGGGAGTGCGGCGGGTGTCTCCGCGTCGAATACGATCCCGCGATGATCGAGATTCGCGGTCATCCAGAGCGCCCGGTGGTGAACGTCGTCAACGTGCTCGCCTGGCTCCCCGGTCGCGACACGAGCCGGGTGCTCGTGATGGGCGGACACTATGACTCCTGCGTCTGCGCTCAGACGAGTCTGGGGGCCATGGCGCGCTTCGAGGCGGTGCAGGATGCTCCGGGAGCGGACGACGATGGGTCGGGGACCGCCGCGGTCGTCGAGCTGGCTCGCGTTTTCTCGAAGCGCTTTCCGCGTGGGCTGGAAGCATCGGTGATCTTCGTCGCCTACGCCGGCGAGGAGCAGGGCCTGCTAGGCTCGGCTCACCTGGCGCGGCGGCTACACTCCGCGGGCTACCGCATTGTGGCCGGGATGACGGACGACATCGTCGGCAACGTGGTAGCCGACGATGGCACTGTGGATTCGACGAGCGTTCGCATCTTCGGCGCGGAGCCGGACAACGGTCCGAGCCGCGAGCTCGCCAGATACGCGTGGGCGACGGGGACGATCTACAATCCCGCGTTCCGGATCCTCCCCGTCTTCCGACTCGATCGCATCTCGCGCGGAGGTGATCACAGCCCCTTCGTGGGATTGGGTGATGCTGGGCTTCGCTTCACGGAGAGGCTGGAGAACTACAAGCGGCAGCACCTCCCGACCGACGACTTCGCCCACGTCAACTTCGGCTACGTCGCCAACGTCGCGCGCCTGAACGCGGCGGTGATCGGATCCGTCGCCAACGCCCCTGCCCCACCCGTCGCAATCGCGCGTCGCGACCAGGCCTCGGGCGGACAGAAGTGGATGCTTACGTGGCGCGCGGTTCCGGGAGCCGCGGGCTACGAGGTCCTGTTCCGCCGAACGACATCGCCGACGTACGAGAAGATCTACGAAGCGGGCCCCGCTACTTCGTTTCTTCTCCCCGACCAGCTCGATGACGGCTGGGCAGGGGTGCGTGCTCTCGCCGCCAACGGACATCGCTCCATCACGAGCGCGGTACCGCCGCCCTGCCCTATTCTCACCACGCGCGCCGACTCCGTTGCCGCGGGTGATGTGATACGGAACTGCATCAGGCCGCCGGCGCGGTGAG
>CAYMKQ010000114.1:0-5266 GCA_964391175.1 uncultured Gemmatimonadaceae bacterium
CCGCGACGACACTATTGCCTTGTACTTACCTCGATCACTCCGCTCATATTGCGCGAGCCGTACTTGGTGGTCGCCTCCCAGGCGCGGTAGAGGCGAATGGTGGAGACTTGGGATGCCGGGATGGTGCGGAGAATGGCGATCGGGCCGAACTCCTGGCCGTCCAGATACACCGTTGGATACGGTGCTGATTGCGACTTGTTGAGGCTCGTCTCTCCCCGATAGGTCAGGAAGTTGGCGCGAAGTTTCTGGATGGCTTCATAGGCTGTAGTGGCGCGGGAGGCTACGATCTCGTCTTCGGTGATGAGCTGGGAATTACTCATCTCCCCGGGCCCCAGGCGCGGAGGTGAGCACGCCAGAACGGCTGCCGGAAGAAGAAGCATGAGCCACCGTGCGCCGAGCATCATTACCTCACGCGGATTCACCGCTTTCGAGTGTGTCCTGCTTCTCCTGTTCGGCCGCATATTCCGAGCCTCAAACAGAAAAAGACGGCCCGGGAGAATCTCTCCCGGGCCGTCCTGTCTATCCTGTTACTCTCCTGTTCACGGCGTGCAGGCTGGGTTGGTCGTGAGACCGCGCGCGTTCAGCTCGGCGCGAGGAATCGGCATCGCTGCGTTGAACGGATCGGTCGATAGCTCCTTGCGGAAGTAGGTCTCGTTCAGCCGGCCATAGCCGCGAAGGTCGACCAGCCGCTGCGGACCCTCGAAGAGAAGAGAGAATCTCTTCTCATAGAGCACGGCGTCGATTGCCGCCGCTTTAGAAGTGAAGGTGGCGTAGGGAAGGAGGCCATACGTAGTACGCACGGAATTGATATCCGCCGTAGCAGCCGCCAGTTGTCCCGCCTCGATCTCGGCCTGCGCACGGAGCAGAACGAGCTCCTCATCGCGCAGAACTCCGATTGGGAGCGCCTGGTTCGCGGAGCTGGGTACCGCTCCGGAGAAGGTTATGCTCGTTGAGAGCCCGTTGCCGCTCAGCGCAGTCCGGCTGACGATTTTCGACCGGCGCGTATCGCCAATCTGAACGCTGTCCACCACCAACGGGTTCAAACCGATCTTCGAGTCGGAGCGAGGGTTCGCAAAGTTCTCCGACCCGCCCGGAACAAAGTTGTAATAAGCCCCTACCCCCATCTGGGACGCAGGTACCGCACCCGGTGCCGCGCCGCCCAGGGCTTGCGTCAGCTCGTTGATCGCCGTCTGAAAGAGAGCCGGCTGTGGGCTGGTGCGATCGAGACCGCGATAGAAGTCGACCTTGCCCTTCAGGCCGCGGTTGAAAAGGATGAGATTGCTAACTGTGTTATAGTTGCGCCCGTACGCCGAAAAGCCCGTCGGAAGCTTGAAAGGAAGAGAGGTTGCGCCCCCCGCGGCCGTGAAATCGGCGTTGGCGCTGTCGAGGAGCGCGGCGATGAACGTGAGTACCGCCGTCTTGCAGCGGATATTCGTCACTTCAGAGGGATCATCCGTCTGAATCGGAATGCCCACGGTATCCCTCAGCTCGATCAGACGGTAGTAGTCGAGAGCCTTCATGGTTCGGAAGAACCCTCGGGCCGCGTTCGCCTCCGCAGTACTGAACTGCAAGGCATCCGGGGTGACGAGAGACAACAGAATCGTGTTCGCCGCGCGAATCGCTACGTAGTAATCGGTAAATCCGCTGCCGCCCGCGAAGCTGCCCGGATCGGGGTTGCCGGCAAGTGTCTCGAGGACGTACCGCGGCTCCGAGGCGTCGATGCGGTAGACATCGCGTGCGTAAATCGCGGGAAGTATCAAAGAACCGTTCCCGTTGAAGGCTGCGCGGTCCTGCGCGGTAACGCCGGTTGCAAGCAGTTGGAGAGAGGGGCGTGTAAGGCCGCCGCTCAGCGCATCGACAGTAGGAGCATCGATGGGACCTGACACCGGGTTGTCCTTGCACCCCGCAGCGACAAGAGCCACGGCAAGGGCAATCGTTGAATATCGATTCATGAGAGTCGTCGCCATGGGTTAGAATGTGGTGTTGATCGTCAGATAAAACAGGCGGCTCGGCGGGTAGGGTGTGACATCCTGGAAGCGTCCGAGTGGCTGGTTCCCGAAGTTCGAGACCTCAGGGTCGAGACCCGTATACTTCGTCCACGTTTTGAGGTTCCGCCCGCTGAGCTCGATACGCGCCGCCTGCGCGTGCCCGTTGAACAACCTCGATGTCACTCCGGCGGGAAGCTCGTAGCCGAGAGTGAGCTCGCGCAGCTTAACGAAGCCGCTGTTCTCAACATATACCGCCTTTCCGGCAGCGAAGTCGCGTGCCCGCTGGTTTCCAACCGCCGAGTCTGCGCCCAGGCTGCCATCGAAGTAGGCATTCGTGAGGTTGATGCCGAGACCGCCCTTTCTCCAGTCAAAGAGCGAGGAGAACCGAACGGGGCCAAATGTGAAGTCATTGCTGAACCCCATCTGGTAGTCCGGCGCGGAATTCCCGACAAAGGTCAGGATCCGGTTTGCCGCGGAGCAGGTGCCGTTCGTATTGAGCACCGTGCACCCATTGATCGCCTGGAGAACAGTGACGAGCTGACCCTGCTGCACGAACGCATTGCCGAAGCGAGTGCCGAACGATCCGCTAATGGGAATGAAGGGCGCGACCGGCAGACGCGTAATCTTGCCCTTGTTGCTTGCATACGTCGTGTTCGACACCCAGTTGAAACGATCAGTCTGGATCGGAGTCATGCCAAGCTCGAGCTCGGTGCCGTGCGTCACTAGCTGTCCGCCGTTGATCGACAGGCTGGTGAACCCCGTCGATGGAGCGACCGATGCCTGGAGGACGAGATTGTCGATCTGCTTGCGCCACTGCGTCGCGGAGAGACGCATGCGGCCGCTAAACGCGGTCAGATCCAAGCCTCCCTCGATCTCGCTGGCGATCTCAGGCCTGATGCCGGGAAAGCCCTTCACAGTCGAAGCGCGGTAGCCGCTTACTCCTTCCTGGATGAGCGTGCTGAGGAATGTATACTTGCCACCCTGCGGCGCGTTGCCGGCCCTGCCATAAGCCAGACGCAGCTTCAGGTCGTCAATTCGCGTGGGGGTGAAGGGCACGCGATACGATGCAGAAAACTTTGGATAGGCGTAAAACTTCTTCGCGTCACCATTGTTGCTGGAGCGCTCGCCGTTGACAGCTGCCGTCAGCAGGAGACGCTCTCCCAACGTCAGGAACTCTTCCTGCGCAAACAGGGAGAAGAACTTGTTGATGGCCTGATCTTCGGTCGTAAAGATCTGTGTGGCAGCGGAAACGTTGGTGACGCCGGGGAAGACGCCGCGGCCGCTGTTGGCGACGACATCGGAATTACGCCGGCTCTGACCGAATCCAGCCGAAGTGGTCGCCGTAAAGGCGCTGCGAATGATTCTGTGCGCGAGCGACCCGCCGAGACTGGCATTCAGAACGTTTGCCTGGCTGTTGACGATCGTACCCGGAAGGGCATTGACCTGCTCGATGTAGGCGGTAGCGGGCGAGATCACCTTTGACTGGTACGAGTAGCTGTCGACACCGCCCCGGAGGGTGAGGTCGAGTGTCTGCCGCTCCTGTGCGACGAGATTGTAGACGCCCGTCGCGCTGCCTATCAATCGGTAGACGTTTTCAGGGGTCTTGATGATCTCGGCGTTCTGGAACGGGTTGTTGTTCCCGACCAGAGTGGAGGGATTCTTGGGAAACGTTCCGTCGGGGTTGCGGCGCAACTCGACGAACGACGGTGTTCCCGAAAACGTCGTATAGGGATTGATGCCGGTGTTGTCGTTTCCGCTTATTCCGCGCTGGGTGAGCGAGTGGATGAGCTCGGTGTTGGCGCGAAGATTCAGCCTCGACCCGAACTGGTGTCCGACGTTTGCGCGCAGCGACTGCTTGTTGTAGAAGTCGTTGTGAACCAGGCCGCCGTCGTGCTGGACCAGTCCGGATACGAAGAAGTTGGTTCCGGCAGCGGAAGCCCCGCGAAGCGACGCGACCGTCTGATAGTTGAACGGTTTCTCACCGTAAAGTTCCTGTTCGTAGTCGTGGCACTTGTTGGTCGCCGCATTGTAGAGCGCGATGTCTGCGGCAATTGCGGTGACCGCGGTGTCACCCGTCCAGTCGGCGTACTCCTGTCCGGAAGTGAAGCAGCGCAACCCAAGCTTGTTGGAGAGCGCGGCAGTGCCGAAGCGCTGCGTAATATCGAGGGTCGTGCGTCCCGCGCGCCCCTGCTTCGTGGTGATGATGACGACCCCGTTGGTTCCGCGGTTGCCATAGATCGAGCTCGTCGACGGCCCCTTCAGTATCTGTATGTTCTCGATATCGTTGGGGTTGATGTCCGCCGAGCGGTTGACTCGCTGGTCCTGGGCGGAGGGGAAGTTGACGCGGGACGACTGCGTGATGACGGTGATACCGTTGGCAATGGCCGAGTTGTCGACTACCACACCATCGATGACGTAGAGCGGTGAAAACGACGCGTTTATGCTGGACACGCCGCGGAGCTGGATCTGGATACCGCCGCCGGGCGCTCCCGAGTTCTGGGTGATCATCGCGCCGGGAACCTTGCCCTGTAGCGCGTTGTCCAGAGTCTGGGTCGGAACTCTGTTGAGCCTCTCCCCTGAGATAACGGTGACAGCGTTCGCGGCGTTCGCGCTCGAAATAGTCGTCGTTGCGCCAGTGATGACCTGCGTCTCGAGCTGTAGAACGTCGCGGGTCAGAGCGGCGGTGACGTCGGATGTGCCGGCAGGGACATCGATCGTCTTCTGGGTGAAGCCGATACGGCGCACGCGAAGCGTCTGGGGACCTTCGGATACGTTCAGGGTGAAACGGCCCTGATCGTCGGTGTAAGTGCCAAGTGTCGTGCCGACCACATTGACGCTCGCTGCCGCGAGAGGCTCACCGGTGCCTTCGACGGTGACGCGCCCGCTCACGCGGCGCGTCTGCGCAAAGGCGCTGGCGCTGAACAGAGTCAGCAGCAGCAGTGAGAAAATGGACGAGCGAATTCTGTTCATGCCTGTCTCCAGCGTTGAGATGTGAAAAGCCGGCTGCTCCAACGCAGCAAGCCCTCGCAGAGTCAGGCCACGGCTCTGCGGTCGTTCGTTGTGCCACCTATCTACGGTTGGGAGGCGAGGGTGTCAAGGCCGGAAGCCCATCGTGGCACAGGCGGTGCACATAAATTCTTTTTTGCCCAAAAGAAAAACGCCGGCTCTCTGACCGGCGTTTCTTGCCGCGGAAACCGCGATTTGCTACGGTACCCCACGGGTGGCCGGAGCCGGCACCGCCGGAGTCGTCCGGGTTCCGAAATCCACCTGGGGCGGTG
>CAYMKQ010000115.1:0-5200 GCA_964391175.1 uncultured Gemmatimonadaceae bacterium
CCTCACGCGGCCCGAGAGTGTCAACATCGACGAGCTGCGCCTCTCGCGCAGCTAGCTACACGGTCCAGTGTTCATCGAGCTGATCGACCTGCTGCGCTGCACCGAGCCGCACGAAGACACCTGGCTCGTCGCGTCCTTCGAGACCGTCTCCAACCGCTTCGTGGACGAAGGCACCCTGGGATGTCCCGTTTGCAAGGCCATGTACCCGATCACACGCGGCGTGGCGGATTTCACGGGCGGGATAACGGCACCTTCGTGCGAAGGGCAGCGCGCTCACGCCAGCCACGATCGTGAGCAGCTCGCGACGCGCGCGGGCGCGTTCCTCGACGCCACCGAGCCGGGAGCGACGGTCGTTCTGGGAGGAGTGTGGGCGTATGCCGCCGACGACCTGAGTGCAATGTCGGAGGTAAGAGTGCTCGCGCTCAACGCGCCGATGACCGTGCGGGAAACCGCCGCCGTCGGGCGCGTCTCTGTGGCCGCCGACATACCCCTCGCGCCCGACTCGTGCCTCGGCGTCGCGCTCGACGCCTGGTTCAATTCGGCGATCGTGACATCCGCCGTGCGCGCGGTTCGACCCGGCGGAAGAATCGTCGGACCGTCCGTGATTCCTCCGCCGGCGGGACTATCCGTTCTCGCCCACGACGACGACTACTGGGTCGCGGAGAAGGCCCCCCAGCTCATGCCCCTTCGTAGAGCGAGTCGATAAGCGTCTTGTAGTGCTTGTCGATTGCCCGGCGCTTCACTTTCTGCGTCGGCGTCAGCTCGCCCCGCTCAATCGAGAAGTCGTGCTCCAGCAGTCCGATCTTCTTCGGCATCTCGAAGTGCGCGGCGCCCGCGAGCTCCTCGTCTACTTCCTTCTGCATCTTGGCCTGGATCGTCGGCATCCGCAGCAGCTGGGCGCGATCGGTCCAGATGATGTTGCGCTTCATCGCCCATTTCTCGAGCTGGTCGAAGTTGGGCACGATCAGCATTGATGGGAATTTGCGCTTGTCTCCGAGCATCACGGCCTGGGCGACATACTTGTTGGTCTTGACTTTGTTCTCCAGCGGCTGCGGCGCGATGTTCTTCCCGCCGGCGGTGACGATGATGTCCTTTTTCCGGTCCGTGATGGCGAGGAATCCGTCGCGCAGCTCACCGATGTCCCCGGTATGGAACCAGCCGTCAGCGCCCATGACCTCGCGGGTGGCTTCCGGCTTGTTGTAGTAGCCCTTCATCACATGAGGACCACGGGTGAGGATCTCGCCATCGGGGGCGATCTTCACCTCTACGCCGTCGATCGGCTTGCCGACGGTTCCGATGCGGAAATTATCGGGCGTGTTGACCGTGATGACGGGCGAAGTCTCCGTAAGCCCGTACCCCTCGAGAATCTCAAGGCCGGCGGCGTAGAAGAACTTGTTGATGTCGGGGGAAAGGGGGGCTCCGCCGGAGACGAAATAGCGAAGGCGGCCACCCGTCCGCGCCTTCAGCTTGGAGAACACCAGCTTCTGGGCGATCGAATATTGTTTGGAGAGGGCGCCCCCGGGCTCCCTCCCGGCGAGCTTCTCGTTGGCCCAGCGCTCCGCCACGCCGCGCGCCCAGAAGAAGATATTCTTCTTGAGGAAGCCGCCCGTCAGCGCCGTCTCGAGGATGCGCGCGTACATCTTCTCGTACAGCCGCGGCACCGAGAGAACCAGCGTCGGCCGCACCTCCGCCAGGTTCACGGGCACGGTGTCGATGGACTCGGCGTACGCGATAGAGGTTCCGGTCGCGAACATCATGTAATGGCCGGCCATTCGCTCGAAGATGTGCGAGAGCGGCAGGAAGCTCAGTCCGACATCGCGACCGTCGAACGGGATCGCCTTCATTGACGCCATGACGTTCGAGTAGATGTTGTCGTGGGTCAGCATCACGCCCTTGGGCTCCCCAGTGGTGCCCGAGGTATAGATCAGCGTGGCGAGATCGTCGGGGCGCACGCTGAGGGCGTCAGCCCGAAAGCGATCTATGGCCTCCTTCGTCTCGCCCTCGCCTCCCCTCTTCTCGAGCGTCCTGATGGACATGTCGGCCAGAGGTCCGAGCTCGTCGAAGCTGATTACCCAGCGGAGCCCGGGCACCTGTGAACGGATCTGCCTGATCTTCTCCGCCTGCTCGCGATTCGATACGAACGCCCCGACCGTCCCTGAATCCTTGAGGATGTACGCGATCTGCTCGGCGGGCAGAGTCGGATAGATCGGGACGTCGGTGAGTCCGGCGGTGAGACACGCGTAATCGGCGATCGCCCACTCGGGTCGGTTCTCGGCGAGGATCGCGACGCGGTCCCCGCGGCGCGCTCCCAGGCCGGACATCCCTCGCGCGGCGTGGCGCACACGCGTGGCGATCTCGCTGTGGGAGATCGGCTTGTAGCTCCCGCCCTCCTTCACCTGCAGCGCATCGGGCCGGTTGAACTTCGAGACTGCCTCGAAAAAGAGCTGCGTGAGCGTGCCCGGAGCGGGTCGCGGTCCTCCTCGAGCCTCCATTACAGCCTCCTGAAAACGAAGTCTAGCCGCGCGGCTTCACGTGCAGAACCAGTCGCACCGGGCTGCCGCTCACCGGTGCGCCTCGATACTTCACGGTCGCGTTCACGATAATCGAGTCGACAGTGGCCGGAAGATAGACCGGTCGTACCCGTACCGCTCTACCCGCCACACCGCTCGCATCGGTCGTGTCGACGCGCGACGGCTTTCCCGCGCCGTTCACCAGCTCCGCAACGCGCGGATCGGCGGCTGAGACGATCTCGAAGCTCACGATGTACGATCTCACCGCGCTGTCGGAGGGAGCCGTCCCGTGACTGAGCTTCACGGTCAACTGCGGCGAGACGTTGAGTGTGCTGTCCAGCAGCGAATAGTGCAAGCTGTCCAGACCGTTCAGCACGGCGACGTTATCGGGCCGGAGGGTTACATCCACCGGCTGCACCGCCTGGAGCGGGCCCACGCTGGCGATGATCCGGGCGGGGGTCGTCCGCAGGCTGTCGGCGGTGACGACTCCGGTGATGCTGTCGGCGGAAACTCCTGGATCGCCCGAATAGAAGCGCACCGGCGGCTGCGGTATCTGCTCGCCCTTGAAGTTGAACGCACGCACGACGGGCAGTGCTATCGCGCCGGTCGTGTCCCGGAGCGTATCACCGACGACCACCGACGGCGAGGCGAGGAAGTCGAACTGTATCGAGAGGACCGAGTCGGCGCTGCCGCTCACGTCAGTGCACGCCGATGCGCCGATCGAACCGCAGAGTAGCAGAAGTGCGACGAGCTGCTTCACGCGAGGCGGTCGGCGAGGATCGTCGCGAGGTTGACGTACGCCTGCGATGCCGCGTCGGCGGGACTGCGCACGACTACGGGCTGGCCGGCGGCGAATGCATCTGCCGTCGCGATCGTGCGGGGAACCACGACGTCGAATACGATGTTGGCGGGGAGATGCTTCCTCACGTAGTCGACAACGCGGTCACTGGCCGGATTGTTCGGCTCGTACATCGTCAACAGGATCCCGTCGAGCGTGAGCCGCTCGTTGGTTGTGACGATGTCCTGTATCAAGCGCAGGATCTGGGGCGTTGTCTGGAGCGCCAACGGCTCGCACTGGAGAGGGACGATGACGTGCTCGGTCCCGCTCAGGACCTTACGGGTTATCTCTCCAAGTCCGGGCGGGGTATCCACCACCACAACCTGACAACGCTGCTCCGCCATTGCCAACAGGTCCTGAAGCACGTCCGTCTCGCGAATCAGCTGGTGATAGACGGCGTGATCCGCTTCGTCGGCAACCGAGCCGGCCAGAATCACGCGCAACCATGGAAGAGCCGTGGGAAGGATAACCTCCCGCAGACTTCGCTGGCCGTTCAGGTAGTCCGCGAAGCCCGCTGTCGGATGACCGCGCTGCAAACCTGAGCCATAGCGCACCGACCCCTGCGGATCGACGTCGATGAGCAGCGTCTTCATTCCGCGGCGCGCGAACGCGGCGGCCAGATTGACTGCGGTGGTGGTTTTGCCGACTCCTCCCTTCTGGCTTACGACAGCGAGCACCGCTCCCATCTATTCGAGAATCCCCGGATACTCGTTGGTCTTGAGACGTTGGTTTGCCGGCGCAGGGGGAGGAGGTGAGTCAGTGCTCTTCATCTCGGCGAGGGTCTTCTGCGCGTACTTGACCCATCGCTCCGCCTCGGGACTCCGCGGCGGTTCCATCAGGAACGCCTCGAGATGATACGCCGCATCGCCCACCTCACCGCGCCGAAGAAGCAGAAAAGCCAGGCCGTAGTGCGCGCCGGAGAGTTTGGGATCGATCGCGAGCGCGCGACGATAGAAGCGCACCGCTTCGTCCATCTGGCCGAGCCTGGAGTAGGCGATCGCCATGTTCTGGAGAACCTTGTGGTTGTTCGGCTTCTGGCGGAGAGCGAGCCGGTAGGACGTCAGAGCGGCGTCGTAGTCGCCCTGGCGTTCCAGCGCGAGGGCCTCGTTCAGGTAGTCGAGGTTCTCGTCCGACGGCTTCGACTTTCCGCCCGTGAGGCGGTCCCAGAACGACATTCGGTCGAATCTACCCTCAGCGATGTGAGAAGGCTAGCTTAACCTAACTGCTTTTCCCCGAACAATTTGGGAGCGAAATGTCGCCGCGCAAACGCACGGTTGATGTCAACAAAGGCGTGTTCGAAATCGAATGGCCGTTCTTCGGCGAGATGTCGCGCGGCCTCGCCCTCAAAGTGTCGAGAGCCTACGATCCCGAGATCGTCATCGGAATCGCTACCGCTGGCGTCATTCCGGGTGCGGTGATCGCGGCGATCCTCGGCCGCGAATTTCACTCGTTCGTCGTGAGCCGAAAGTACAAGGCTACCCGCGAGCGCGAAACGCCGACGGTTTTCGGCAGTGCTCCCCAGGAAGTCAGCGGCAAGCGCGTTCTCATCGTGGACGAGACGTGCGACTCCGGCGATACCCTGCGGCTCGCCATCTCAGCCGTGAATGAGGCGGGGGCGGCCGAGATTCGAACCGCGGTTGCATTCCAAACCGGTCCCTACGCACCGGATTTCCACGCCCTCGCCACCGAGAGCACGATCGTTCTGCCGTGGGACCGCGAGATTCTCGTGGATGGCGAGCTCAGGCCGAACCCGTTGTACGCCGACGCGCTGTCGCAGTCTTTGCCCTGAGTTCGTCGATTTCGGATCCTTGGTCGGTCAGTCGGAGGAGGATCCTGCTAGGCGGCAACGCTC
>CAYMKQ010000116.1:0-5060 GCA_964391175.1 uncultured Gemmatimonadaceae bacterium
CGGGGCACGGCGAGAATGGTCTGGCCAAGTCCGCCTTTCTTCAACAGCGACAGGATCCGGCCGGCGCGTCGAAGGTCCAGCTCGGCGAATGGATCGTCGAGCAGCAACAGCGGTTCCGCGCCCGAGTGCTCGCGGAGCGTCGCGGCATCGAGCATCCGCAGCGCGATCGCCGCCGTGCGCTGCTGACCCGCCGAGCCGAACAGTCGCAGCTCTCTGGCGTCGAGCGTGAGCTCCAGCTCGTCACGGTGCGGGCCGACGTGCGTGAGACCGCGCTTCATGTCGAGCGGACGCTTTTCCTCGAGCGCGGCGAGAAGCACGTCGACGCGCGCCTCGGATTCAGCGAACGGGCTCACGTACTGCATCGTTGATTTCCCGCGCTCGCCTATCATCTCACAGATCTGGGAAAATGTCTCCGCTGACTCCCTGACCCAGCTCGCTCTTGCCTCGATGAGTACAGCGCCGTGCTCGGCCAACGCCGGCTCCCACACCGACACTCGCGCATCGCTCGCCCCCCGGCGCGTGGCGTCGCGGAGCGCCGCGTTCCGCCGCAGGAGATTCGCCCGGTAGTGCTGAAGCGCGTAGAGATACTTCTTCGACGTGAGCGCGAGCACCAGATCGAGATAGCGCCGCCGCTCGCTCGGCGCTCCGCACACCAACTCCAGGTCGCGTGGTGAGAACATCACGGCGGGAAGCGCGCCGAGCGCCTCGCTGAGTTTGCGTGGAGAGGCGCCATCGAGCACTACCTTCTTGCGCCTGGTCGCTTTCTCGAAGCCGACCGAGATCTCGTGCGGGGCGGGCGTCCGCGCTTTTCCAGCGATGTGAAATCCGGCCGCTCCGAAGCGAGTAACGTCCTGGTCGCGCGCGGCGCGTTCAGCGCGCAGTGTCTGCAAGTAGTAAATGGCCTCGAGGAGATTCGTCTTCCCATGACCGTTGTCGCCCAGGATCGCGACGCCATCGGCGGGGAGATCAAGATCCACTCGCTCGAGATTCCGGAAATCGCGAATCGACACATGCTCCAGCCAGACGCGTGCGGCGGCGCGGGCGGCGTGGGCGGCAGCGGCGGGACGGGTGGGGGTGCGCCGGGCACCCTCGGCTTTCACTTCCCCTTGAAAGCGGCTGCGCGCTTCTCGAGGAATGCCTTCGTGCCCTCGCGCATGTCGTCGGTGGCAGCAAGGAGACCAAAATGATTGGCCTCGAGGATGAAACCCTCGTCGAGCGACATCTCGAGCCCGCGGTCGATCGCCTCGATGCAGAGTGCGACCGCCAATGGACCATTCGCCAGGATCGTCTTCATCATCTCCTGCGCAGCGGCCATCAGCTCGCCCGCCGGCACCACCTTGTTCACGAGCCCAATGCGATACGCCTCGGTCGCATCGATCATCTCACCGGTCATGAGGAGCTGCATCGCTCTTCCTTTTCCGACGAGGCGCGAGAGGCGTTGACTTCCTCCATATCCAGGAAGCAGACCGAGCTTGCTCTCGGGCTGACCGAACTTCGCCGCCTCCGACGCGATCCTGATGTGACACGCCATCGCCAGCTCGCACCCGCCGCCCAGTGCGAAGCCGTTCACCACGGCGATCACCGGCTTGGGGCAGGTCTCGAAGCGACGGAAGACATCCTGTCCCGCGCGCGCACGGGCTTTGGCGACGACCGGCGTCTGGCCCGACAGCTCGGAGATATCCGCGCCCGCCACGAACGCGCGTCCCTTGCCGGTGACGAGCACTCCGCCGATCGAGTCGTCCACCCGAATCGTGTCGATCGCCTGGCCCAGCTCCGAGATCGTCGCGTCGTTGAGGGCGTTGAGCTTGTCGGGGCGATTGACCCAGAGGATGGCGACGCGGTCTGCTACCTCCAGCGTCAGGAATTTGAAGGGCATGGAGATGTGATTGTCGATAGATTTGGCGGCGTCGGCGCCCGCGGGGCCGTGACGACGGCCCGCTGGGGGAGCGTCGGCTGCCCGCGGGGGCCGTGACGACGGTCAAATCTACCCAGAATGATTGGCGATGGCGCGGAAATGGATCGTTCGTGAAGGGTCGAAGACGAAGGGGTTTCGCTACGTCGGGCCGAGCGGGGAGCCGGTGCGCAAGGAGTCGGAGCTGGAGCGGATAAACGCGCTCCGAATCCCTCCCGCCTGGCGCGACGTGCACATCTCGACAAATCCGCGCGCCGCGATCCAGGTGTGGGGCTTCGACGCGCGCGGGCGGAAGCAATATCGCTATCACGCGCGCGCCGTCGAGAAGGGAGAGCTGAGGAAGTATTACCGCGTGAGGCAGATGGCGCGCGACCTTCCCGCGCTCCGGAGACGCATCCAGCGGGATTTCAGGCGGAGGGAAATGACGCGTGAGAGAGTCTGCGCCGGAATCGTGCGGCTCATCTCGCACGGATTCTTTCGCGTCGGGAGCGAGCGGTACGAGAAGGAGAACAACACCTTCGGCATCACCACGCTCCGGAAGTCACACGTGCTCGTGCTCGATGATACCGTGGTCTTCGAGTATCGCGGCAAGCGGTCGATCACTCAGCGCAACGTCGTCGTCGCGCGCGATCTTGCCCGATTCGTGACTGAGCTCCTGGCGACGCCCGGCCCTCGGCTCTTCCGCTATCAGGACGGGAAGAAGTGGCACAACGTGGACGCACGCGAAGTCAACGACTACATCGAGAGTGTGGCTGCGTTTCCATACACCGCGAAAGACTTCCGCACCTGGGGAGGAACACTTCGTGCCGCGACGGTGCTGGCCGACCTCGGAACGGGAAAGAGTCAGACCGAGCGGAAGAAAAACGTCATCACGGCGATCCGGTTCGTGGCGGCCGAGCTGGGCAACACGCCTACTATTTGCCGGAAGTCCTATGTGCACCCCGTCGTCGTCACGCGCTACCTGAGGAGCGGCACTACGATAACCTTGCCACAGGGCGCCCCTGCTTCGAGCTCCAACGGACTGGGACACGCCCCCGAAGAGGAGGCGCTCATCGAGTTTCTCGATCAGTACTTCCCCGAGCGGCGGAAAGAGCCGCGAACGGCATGACCAATCCGTGGGCGCCAGCGAATGTCATGAAGCACGTCCTCGCCATCGACCAGGGAACTACTGGCACGACCGCGCTCGTCATCTCAGGCGACGGCCGAATCGCGGGGCGTGGATACCGTGAGATAACGCAGCACTATCCGCAGCCCGGTTGGGTGGAGCACGACGCGGAGGAAATCCTCGAGCGCACGCTCATCGCGGCGCGCGAGGCGGTCGCTGCGAGCGGAGTCATTCCTGATGTGATCGGCATCACCAACCAGCGCGAGACGATCGTCGTCTGGCACCGCGATACCGGCAAGCCACTCGCGCGCGCGATCGTGTGGCAGGATCGTCGCACCACCGAGCGGTGCGCTCAGCTCAAGGACCGCGCGACATGGCTCATGCAGCACACCGGACTGCGCCCGGATCCGTATTTCTCGGCCACCAAGCTCGAGTTCCTGCTGAAGAAGCCCGAGATCGCTTTCGTGGCGAGGAATGGAAGGCTCGCGGCCGGCACGATCGACAGCTGGCTGATCTGGAAGCTCACGGGCGGGCGTGTCCACGCCACCGATCCAACCAACGCATCGCGCACGCTGCTGTACGACATCGGCGAGCTTCACTGGAGCAAGGAGCTGTGCGCCCTGTTCTCGGTTCCGATCGAGATTCTTCCCGAGGTTCGCCCGTCATCGGGGGATTTCGGGCGCACGAACACGTCCTTCTTCGGGAAGTCGATTCCGATCATGGGCGTCGCCGGCGATCAGCAGGCTGCATTGTTCGGGCAGGGTGCCTTTGGACCGGGGCAGGCGAAGAACACGTACGGCACGGGCGCGTTTCTCCTTCTGAATGTCGGGAAGACGCAACCAAATGCCGGAGGTGGTTTGCTCGCGACAGTGGCCTGCGACGAGAAAGGGGGCGCGGCGTACGCGCTCGAGGCGTCGATCTTCATTGCCGGCGCGGCGGTGCAGTGGCTGCGCGATGGGCTCGGAATACTGTTCAATGCCGCCGAGAGCGAGGGATTGGCGCGATCGCTGGAGTCCAACGATGGCGTCTACTTCGTTCCCGCGCTGGTGGGGCTCGGCGCGCCGAACTGGGAGCCGAAGGCGCGGGGAACGATCGTCGGACTCACGCGTGGAAGCAACAGAGCGCACTTCGCGCGAGCCGCGCTCGAGGCGATGGCCTATGGGACCGCCGAGATGCTGGCGGTGATGGCGAAGCGGGGAAAGGTGAAGTTCGAATCGTTGCGCGTCGATGGTGGCGCCTCGGCCAACAACTGGCTGCTGCAGTTCCAGGCAGACGTCCTCGGAATTCCCGTCGAGCGCCCGGACATGATCGAGACCACCGCGCTCGGCGCTGCCGGTCTCGCCGGAATCGCCGGCGGTGTGTGGCGCGATGCGGCGGAGTTCATCGGCACGAGGAAGTTCACGCGCTTCGAGCCGGCGGCGTCGAGAGAGCTCGCCGAAGAGGGAATCAAGGGCTGGCAGCGCGCGGTGCGGGCGACGCTGTCGTGGGCGCGGGATCGGGAGCCGACTTCGGGCAGAAAGACTGCGGCGCGGCGAAAAGCCGGAGGAGCGCGCAAGATCAAAGGCTCGAGCAAGTCAAAGCGCGGGAGAAAGGCCGCAGGCGCGAGTCAAGGGGGCGGCGCAGGCAAATCGAGGGGCGCGAAGAAGTCAAGGACGCCAGGCGCTCAGAAGTCCGGAGCGAAATCCCCGCGCTCGCGAAAGCGCTAGCCATGAATCAGCTCGCGAGCCTATGCCTTGCCGTCAATCTCGTCTACGCGCAAGCCGCGGTCGCGCGCGAGAGCTGGTTCGGAGTCGACAAGCTGAAGCATTTCTTCATCTCAGCGTTCGTCGAGAGCGTGACGTTCAGCGTGTTCCAGGCGGCGGGGGCCAATCGCCGCACTGCACTCACCGGAGCGATCGGTGTGACCGTAGCAGTCGGCATCGCGCGCGAGACCTACGACCGGCGGACCAAGAAAGTGTTCAGCTTGAGAGACCTGACGTGGGACGCGGCGGGAGCGGCGGCGGCGGCGGTGATGCTGTCGCGGACGGTCAAGTAGACGGGCGA
>CAYMKQ010000117.1:0-5044 GCA_964391175.1 uncultured Gemmatimonadaceae bacterium
TCGGTCGCCATGGAAGGGTGTCTCCGGAGGAGCCGCGCTAATATCATCCCACCTCGGGGTTTCGCGCCATAGGTTGCGACCGCTTCCTGCCCCCTCGCCGACCCCGACAGTGATGCCAGAGGAAGACGAGTTCCGATGTCCCGCCAGGGGTTGCGACGGGTGTCGCCTCCATTATGTTCGACGCATGTCGCGCATCGCCCTGGCTCTCGCACTGGTGTTCTGCCCCGGCGTGTACGCCTGCGCCCAGCCTCGACTCGTTGGGAGCAGCCCCGGAGCTCCGCCTCCTTCGCTGGTCGTTCTTATCACAGTCGACCAGCTCCGCGCCGACTATCTCACCCGGTTCTATTCACAGCTAAACGGCGGCCTCGCGCGCCTCGCACGCAGCGGCGCCTGGTTCACGAACGCCCACCAGGATCACGCCATTACGGAGACCGCGCCGGGGCACGCGACACTGCTCTCGGGACGATTCCCCCGCTCTACAGGGATCGCCGACAATGAAGGGGGAGTGCAGGACGAAGCGGCGCCACTCCTCGACGCCCCGGGCAGCGGCGGCGCGTCGCCAGCCCGCTTTCAGGGCAGCACGCTGGTGGACTGGCTGCGCGCCAAGGATTCCAGATCACGCACGCTGTCCGTCTCGATGAAGGATCGCGGAGCGATTCTGCCGGTTGGCCGCTCGCGCGCGGAAGTGTACTGGTATCTCCCTGACGGCCGCTTCACCACGAGCCGGTATTATCGCGACTCACTGCCGCGATGGGTCAAGCGCTTCAACGCACGCAGACTACCGCACAGCTTTGCGGGGAAAAGCTGGATTCCTCTACTGCCCGACAGCTCGTATCACGAGGTCGACAGTGTGAGTGTGGAGGCTGGAGGAATCCAGTACACTTTCCCTCATCGTCTGCCCCCCGACAGTGTCGCCGCCGCGGGCCAGGTGCGGCTCATGCCCTGGATCGACGACATCACGCTTGCGTTCGCGCTCGACGGGTTACGCGAGCTATCACTGGGCGAGGGACCGCAGACCGACGTATTGGCGGTGTCGCTTTCCGCCACGGACATTATCGGCCACACCTACGGCCCCGACTCGAAGGAAATCCACGATCAGGTGCTTCGGCTGGATCGGAGCCTGGGCATCTTCGTCGATTCTCTCTTCAGGGTGCGCGACTCCCTGCGCGTCGCGGTGGTGCTCGTGTCCGATCACGGAGTGGGGACGAATCCGGAGCTTGCCGCCCGAACCGTCCGCCCAACGCCGCAGCGGGTCGATCTGTCGCAGCCAGTCGCTAGCCTTCGCGCCCGCCTGCTTGCGCTCGATCTCGAACCTGCGGCCATCGATGTGAGTCAACGAGCAGTGAGTGTAGATCGAGCAGCGCTGAGGAAGAGAAACGTGAACATCGACGCAGTGCTCGCCGCCTTCGCGAGAGAGGCAAGGCAGATTCCCGGCGTAGCGCGCGTAGACCGTTTCCGCGATCTCCTCGACCGGGACACTTTGACAGACGCGATCGCGCGCCGATGGTCGCACCAGTTCCCGAAGACCAACGACGTCGAGCTTGTAATCACGCTCACACCCTTCAGCATATTTGGCGGCGGTACCGCCACGCACGGCTCGGCGTACGACTACGACACCCACGTACCTCTCATCTTCTATGGGCCTGCGTTCCGGGCTGGCCGCTACCCGGAATTCGTACGCACGGTCGATCTCGCGCCCACCCTGGCGAAAATCGCCGGTGTCACGGCGGGCGAGAGGCTCGACGGCATTGTCCTGAAGCAAGCCATCCGCTAGGACATGGATTCCGCACGGGCAACGGGTCCTCGCGCAACCCGCGCGATCGACGACGCGCTTGCGACGACGCTCAGCGGGATCGCGCAGGGGTTGAGGAACACCGGGTAGCACCCTATGATGGTGAAAGCCCGAACCCAGGAGATACCGTGGCCCCGACGGTCGCGTCCGGTTCTCCACATGTAACGTCCCCTTTTCCCTCCCGCTCCCCCTCCCCCTCCCCCTCCCAGCGAGAAGCGATCGAGGCTCCTTCGCAGCCGGTCCTCGTTCTCGCCGGTCCGGGCGCGGGGAAGACCTTCTGCCTGATCGAGCGGATTCGCTTCCTCGTCGAGCAGCGTGGGCTCGACCCCGAGCGCATCTGCGTCTTCACCTTCACCAATAAAGCCGCCGGAGAGATCGCCTCCCGTCTCGAGAGCCAGCTCGGCCCGCGCGTGGAGCGCGTCAAGCGCGGGACAATCCACTCATTCTGCGCCGAGCTGCTGCGCGAGTTTGGCTCGAACATCGGAGTCGAGCCGGGATTCGGGATCGCCGACGACGACTATCAGTTGTCGGTCCTCCGGCGGGTGGAAGGATATCGGAGATGGCACGGCAGCGTACTATCCCGATTCTCCGCTCACCGCTTCCGCGGGGATTCACTGAAGCCGGACGACGCTGCTCTCTACCAGCGCTATCAGGAATTTCTCGCGAAGCGCAACCTGCTCGACTTCGATATGCTCGTGCTGAAGGCCGCCGAGCTGCTTCGGAACGATTCGGTGGCGACCATCGTGCGGCAGCGCTGGGACGGCGTGCTCGTGGACGAGTTCCAGGATCTGAATCCTGTCCAGTACCAGATCATCCGCGCGCTGGCCCGCGAGCATCGGAACGTCTTCGCCGTAGGTGATGACGAGCAGTCGATCTACTCATGGACGGGCGCCGACCCGGAAGTCTTTCGAGAATTCGAGGACGACTTCGGCGTCACCACCAGGGCTCAGCTCGGGGAGAACCGCCGCTGTCCGCGCCAGGTCGTCGATCTCGCGCGACGTCTCGTAGCGATCAACCCGCCTCTCTTCCCTGACAGGAGGCACGCCGAGGCCAGCCGCGAATCAGCCTTCGAAGTGAGGTCGCTAACCTTCCCGACAGAGGACTCGGAAATCCGGTGGATCATCGATGACATCCGGCGCGATCGGAACGAGCATGGCCTCGAATGGGGAGAATTCGCGCTGCTCTACCGGAAGCACGAAATCGGCGATACAGCGGAGACCGGTTTTCTCACCGCCGGAATTCCATGTCGGCTGGCGCACAAGCGAGCGCTCGCCGAGGATCCGGTGGTCTGCTATGTGATCGCCGCGCTACGCGTGATTGCGAATCCCGGCGATCCAATTCATAAGGAGAGCTTTCTTCAGGTCGTTCTCCCCAAGCCGCTTTTCGACAGCGCCCGCGCCAAGGCGGAGGAGAACAGCCAGAGTCTCATCCCCTACCTCGAAAAGATGGTCCGCGAGCTACCGCGGGAGCACGGCGACTCGCGCAAGATCTGGCGCAGCTTCTATGCACTGCGGAATCTCGCCGCGCTCGGAGCTCGTCACACGACCGTCGCGGAGCTGGTGGAAGAGCTGCTGTCGCAGCGTGTCGGTGAATATCGCACGGCGCTCGAGGAACATCACGACGAGCTGTCGGACCCGGCCGAGGATGATGACGTCCTGCGCCTTGCTGCCCGCCTGGTCACTGCGGCGGAGAGCGGACGGCCGATATGGATCCCGCCACTCGGCGGAGTGGAGATCCCGCTCAAGGGAATTCTCTCCGGCATAGGACTCGGGCGCGTGATCATTGGCGGGGCCCGTCCTGCTGATGCGCTGGCAATAGAGTTTCCGAGCAGCTCGCCGCTGGGAATTGCGCTCGGGCTCTTCAAGGCTGTACAGCACGTCCGTAGCCGCGAATTCGCCAACCACTTTCGCGACTTCACGACCGTCGATCTCGAGACCACGGACCGCGACATCGCGCGGGCGGAGATCGTGGAGATCGCCGCGGTGCGTGTCCGCGACGGCAAGATCGCGGGCGAGTTCCACTCGATGGTCAAGCCGCGTGTCACGATCGCCGAGGGTGCGAAAAGGACTCACGGAATAGACGAGCACGAAGTCGCGACGGCGCCCTTTTTCGAAGAGGTGTGGCCGGCTTTCAGAGACTTCTGTGGCAACGACGTGCTCGTCGCCCACAACGGCTACCACTTCGATTTTCCGATTCTGCGGCGGATGTCGGAAGCGCTTCACGGCTCGGATCTCTGCACGTATGACACGCTCCTGCTTGCCCGCGAGCTCCACGCCGGAAGTGCGAAGCTCGTCGATCTCGCGCGCGTGTATGGCGTCGATCCGGGAAAGTCGCATCGGGCGCTCGACGATACACGGACGCTCGCCCACCTCTTCCTCGCGCTCGGCGAAGCGAAGGTCGCGCGTGCGCGAAAGACGGCGCTGATCAATCTCTTCGATCACTTGGGCGTCGCGCTCGCGCTCAGCGACGAGGAATCGCTGGGGCCCGAGGCGAAGCTGTTGCGGAGACTGGCGCGTCCGTACGCTCTCGGTCGTTATAGCGATTGCCTCGAGTTCTATCGCCTGGAGCGTGAGGAGGTCGGCGATCCGACGCTTCCCACGGCGGATCAGTTGATCGAGCGGTTCGGGGGTGAAAAGCTGGTGGTCCGGATCCGGGCGGAGAGGAGCGCCGAGCAACGCTACCCCCACGCGATGCACAGACTGCGACCGCTGCTCGATCAGTCTGTCGGCAAGCCTCTGGCCGATCAGCTGGCCGATTTCCTCGAGCGGGTGGTATTATCGCTTTCGGACAGAGTCGAGCGTGATCCCGCGCGCGTCAACCTTCTCACGCTGCATTCGACGAAGGGGCTCGAGTTCTCCCGCGTCTACATCGTGGGGGCTGAGGACGCGCAGCTCCCGGGCGGGCGGGACCCGAGCAAGCGGGAGATCGAGGAGGCCCGGCGTCTGCTGTACGTGGGAATGACGCGCACCAAGGACAGGCTCGTTCTCACGCGCGTGGAAGCGAGGGGAGGGAAGCCGACCGGGCGGTATCGGTTCCTCGATGAGATGGGACTCGTGCCGCGCGCGCCGGGATGAAAGCGGGGCTTCTTGCGGCGCATCACTGAATTCGGCTCAGAAGTTCTAACTAGCCAGCCTTTCCGAACATCCTGCTCAGCTTTTCGCGCATTTGGGAAAAGGTTGACGAGCCGCGAAGTTTGGCGAAGGTTGGAGCCAGACATCAAGAAGGTGCGAATGGACCTGAGGACTCATTGGG
>CAYMKQ010000118.1:0-1737 GCA_964391175.1 uncultured Gemmatimonadaceae bacterium
CGTCGAGCGAGAGCGAGGTGAAGTTCTTGTAGTACGCGTCCATATCGATGAACGCGACGGAGGATGTGGTGAGGAGATCAGCGACGTTTCTCGCCACGGTGGACTTGCCGGACCCGGAGCCGCCGGCGATGCCGATTATCAGAGGTTTCAACATGTTCCTTCTAAGCTACGACCCCGGCTCATGGAACGCATTATGCCCCCAAGTCCCGTAACTCTCACCTCCGAATTCGAGCAGGCTCTGTCATGAAATTACGCGCGCTCGCTCTCGTCTCCTTTGTTGCAATGCTCGCCGCCTGTTACGGAATGGCGCAGACTGGTGCGGGCTCGAGCCAGCCTCCGACGGCGCTCAGCGTCGACAACCAGAGTTTCGCCGACATGTCGATCTTTGCGTCGCGCAGCGGCCAGCGCGTTCGCCTTGGCATCGCTACCGGAAACTCGCGCACCGTGTTTACGATACCGTCGGGGCTGGTAACGGGAATGGCGACGCTGCGCTTCGTCGCCGATCCTATCGGCAGCTCGCGGGTTTCGGTGAGCGAAGAGATCACCGTCTCCCCCGGAGACACAGTGGTCCTCCTCATCCCGCCGAGCTAGCGCAGCTCTACGAAAGCGCGCCCGGCGCGGCGACGACAGCGAGCGCGCGCGGAATGCATCGGATGCTGACGGTCGCTGAACGGCCGTGACGCAGCTCGCCGTCGATCTCCATCGCCGGGCTCTGTTTGAAGGTGAGCGACAGATTGCGTGTCGTCAGCGTCTGGACCGCTGGCAGCGTTCCGTGAGTTCCGCGCAGTGCCGCCGCGAATAGACGAACCCGCTCCAGGAGGTTGGAGTCCTGGAAGAGGCAGACATCCAGCTCGCCATCCAGCACTGACGCGTGAGGAGCAATTCGGAACGCGCCGCCCAGCGAGCGTCCGTTGGAGACGGTTATCATGAGCATTCCGCCGCCGGCAGTTTGTGCCGCGCCATCGACTATGACATCGCTGCCTCGGTAAGTGAGCAGCTGCGCGAGCGCTGAGTAGATGTAGACCGCGTCGCCCTTGAGGAAGCGGACATTCATGCTCGCTTCCAGCACCGATGCATCGAAGCCGAAGCCGCAACTGTTGAGAAAGTAGTGTCCGTCCGCCAGGCCGACATCGATGCGCGTCGAGCTCCCAGTTTCGACGAGGGCCGCGATCTGCTCGAGTGTGTAGTCGCTGACGCCGAGTGTCTTCGCGAAATCGTTTCCCGTTCCGCAGGGAAAAACAGCCAGTCGGCACGTTGAGCCCGATGCGAGAATTCCGTTGGCGACCCGCGCGCACGTTCCGTCGCCGCCGACGACGACTATTGTCCGCGCGCCTTCCTTGACGGCAATCCGCGCGAGATTCTCTTCATCGCCGACGCTCTTCGTCTCGACTATTTGAGCGCGGGATCGAAGCCCGAATGTCTCGAGTAGCGCCCGAGTGCTCGGCACCGCGTTACCGCGTCCCGCGTCAGGGTTCACGATGACGCGAACAGCGTCGAGAGCTGACCCAATGAACGCCTGCGGCGAGATCCGCACCCTCCCGTTTTTGTTGTCGCCAATTCTACATCGCCGTACAACAATCAGATGCAGGAGAACCACGCCGGATCTTATCGGACGCGGATTACTTCTCTGATTCCATAATCCGAATCAGTCAGCCGACGGGGATCGTTCTCAACTTAGGATTCAACTAGCGGGCCGCCAGTTCCTCAGACCGGGGGGGGGGCGCGGCCCGCGCCCGC
>CAYMKQ010000118.1:1837-5001 GCA_964391175.1 uncultured Gemmatimonadaceae bacterium
ACCTACGACCATCCGCAAGGGCGGATCTGCCGAGGCCCACAATTCACTGAGCGCCACAGCCCATCGACGCGCCGTGCGCGCGTCGCCCCGCTTCGCCGCGATCTCGGCGCGCAGCGCCATCGCCCTTCCAAAGGAAGCAGCCCCCGCGAGATCTCTGAACGTTGCTGCCCCGAATGTTGGCAGTGCCCCGAGTGCAGCGTCGAGAGAAGCCTCGGCCGTCGCGGTATCGCCGACCTGAGTGCGGAGCCAGGCGTCGTGAAAAACGTAGTCAGCAGATGTATCGCCGGGACGCCGGCCTCGCCGTTCGGCGGCACCCGCGGCGAGGAACTTGCGCGCGCGCGCGAGCTCGCCCCGGGCGAACGCTTGTTGCGAAAGCCACAGCTTGTCGGAGGTCACCGAGATGCCGAGAACGCTCTTCCCATTCGTGCAGGGCGTGGCCAGACTCGCTGAGCGATCGGCAAGGTCCGATCTCAAGGCGTCGCGAATGTCGCCGCTGACATAATCGCGAAGCGCGGACTCGAGTTGCTCGCGGACCGCCAAGAGCTGCGGCCCACAGATACCGAGCGCCGCATAAGAGAAGTACTTGCTCGCCGGGGTGGCGACCACCGGAGGCACTGTTCCCCCAGTTAACATGTCGGTTCTCAAAGTGGGTTGCCAATAAAGAGCGGCGAGATCTGCGCGGCCGGTTAGCGCCGCGACCCACTGTAGATCCTTTTCGGTCCCGGGCACCGCGGGGATCCGCAGAATAGAGTCGGCGAGGATCCGCGCCGAGGCAAACTCCCCGCGCTTGAAGTGGACTCTCACCTTGCGGGCGCGAAGACGTGCGACATCGCTGCCCTTGACGCCAGCTTCCCCGGTCTGCAGCACGAGTGAGACTGCCGAGTCGATGGCGCGGAGTGCCTCGCTCGCCTGTGGCGAGCCGTAACCCAGCTCCGCGCGCGCCTCGAGCGCATCGGCGAGCGCTTCCTGCGCGCGGGAACTGCGCGGGAAGCGCTCCGCCCAGTTCGCGGTGAACGCATTCAATTGCGTCGTATTCTTCCGCAGTGCGGCGTCGGCGGCGGGGGTTCTCTGCACAAGCGCGAAGGCCTTGGCGGGATACGGGATGAAACCGACGGTATCTCCCGGCTCGAGTGTGGGATACGCCCGAAAGCGCGCGCGCTCGGGCCCTTCGGCAATTCCTGTCCGGCCAACCGTCGATGAAACAGGCATGAGAGCCTGCAGCTTCGACGCACCGAAAATCTCGTGAGCGCCAGGCTGGATGCGCAGAGCAGTCATGTAGGCATCCACAGCGGAGTGCCAGCTGCTGCGGAATGCCCATCTTGAAGGAGACGATGGGCTCCTGACGACGAGGCTGTCGAATGATTGACACTCGCCCAGTCCGAACCAGCCGAGGAAATCCAGAGAATCGAGCCTGGTCAGCTCCGCGTACGCAGCGCACGCGCTGGGGAAGCGCTGTTCGAAAAACGCTGTGAGGCCGGTTGCAGCCAGCCGGTCGCGCGGAATGAGCGCACCGGACTCGCTAGCTCGCCGAACGAGGTCGTACCACTCGCTGCGTTTCTCCGGCGCCCGCCAGGCAATCACCTGCGCAAGCCAGAGGCGCGCGGGTCCGTAATTCACGTCCGCGTTGACCGCGCCGCGGAAGGCGCGCTCGGCAGCGGGGACGTCCCACCTGGCAAGGGCCATGTGTCCCTGGTTGCATCCGGACCAGGCGCGGAACGATCGAGTTCGGTCATCGCAGCCGATGGCAGCGGGTGGACGATTGCCTAGACCGAGCAGACGTTGTGCGGCGGTCGCGTAGAACTCCATCCCTCTCTCTTGTGCTTGTGCGGGCACCCCGAATTCGTTAAGGCTTTCGCCCGATCTTGTGTCGTACAGATGAATCCGCACGCGCGGCGTGTGCTGGGTGCCGGAAGCTTGAATCCAGACCGCTTTTCCAGCTCCGACGCGGCGCGCCAGCGAAAGGGCAGCGCCTTCCGTCGTTGGGGCGTCCGCGCCGTCCGCGATTGCTTGCGCCACTCTCGTATCGGGCACGATGGGCAAGCCTTCCCATTTCGTGAACGCATCATACAGGCTGTCAGCAATCTGCGAGCTGATGGCGGGCGCACCCGCAAACGATCCCATGGAAGCGATTACCACGAATCGGGTCGAATCCAGCGGAGGCGCTCCGCCGAACACCATGGGGAGGGACGCACCCTTTGAGGCAGCGGCCAGCGCTACTCCGATGGCGAGAAGCGCCAGTGCGGAAAGGCCAGATCTTAACGGGGATGCCCGCAGTGCTGCGCCCCACCGTCGCGGGCGCGAGAGGGGAGTGGCGACGAGGGACCTCGTGCCCGCTTTCACGCCCGCGCTCGGATACGAATCGGGGAATGCCGCCCTGAATTCGTGGGCCTCGAGCGGGTCGGACTCGAACAACGGGGGCGACGCCAGTGCATTCTTTAGCGGCGTGTCGCGTCCGGGCGTCCGGATAGTCGTGGTCGGCTGGAAAAGCGCCGCGACAAAGTCTGTGGCTGTGGCGTAGCGGTCGGCCGGATTTTTCGACAGCGCCTTCGCCACGGCTGCGTCGAGCCAGGGGGGCGTCTCTCTCCTCAGCGAGGAAATGTGTGGCGGCGGCTGGGTAAACCTCTTTACGAATCCGTCCTTCCCCGGAAATGGAGTCCTCCCCGCCAGCATCTCGTAGAGCACACAGCCGAGGCTGTAGATGTCGGAACGGGCGTCGACGCCGCGATCGCCCAGCAGCTGCTCCGGGCTCATGTACGCGGGGGTTCCCGGACCAGCGACCCCGGTCCCCGTGAGCTGCCTGACACCGGCAACGTCGATCGCTCTGGCGATTCCAAAATCAGCCACGATCGCGTGATCGCCGGAGAGAAGAATGTTCTCCGGTTTGATGTCCCGGTGGACGATTCCCTGTTTGTGCGCATATGACAGTGCGTCCGCCGTCTCCCGCGCGATCGCGCACGAGGGTTCGATCGCCATCTGCCGCTCCCGATCCATCCTTACGCGAAGCGTCTCTCCGCTCACGTAGGGCATGACGTAGTAGAGCAGCGCTTCTACGTGGCCTGAGTCATGGAGCGGCAGGATATTCGGGTGCTGAAGTCGCGCTACGACGCGTATCTCGCGGATGAAGCGAATCTCTCCCGTCTCCGATGTCGGATCGGCGTTCAGCA
>CAYMKQ010000119.1:0-4908 GCA_964391175.1 uncultured Gemmatimonadaceae bacterium
CGGATCGCGATCCGGTGACTGGTCTTCCAACCAACATCCTGTGCGACGGCGGAGCAGGCGCTGCATCCGTTGCCTGCTCGTCGGCGCCGTTTCTCTTCATTGGCACTCCCACCCCGAAGGTCTCCGGCTCGGTCGCGAATACCGTTATGCTCGGGAATCGGCTGCGGCTGTACGCTCTTCTCGACTTTAAGCGCGGCAACAGGGTTCAGAACAACAACGAAGAAAATCGTTGTCTCGGAGCTGTGGGCGTGTCGCTCTGCCGTTCAGCCTACTTTCCGCTGGAATACTCGACGGTCTACCTGGCAGAAAGAACCTCCAACGCAGCGGGACTGGGGATCCTCGACCAGTACTTCTACGACGCTTCCTTCACGAAACTGCGAGAGCTGTCAGCGACTTTCTTCCTGCCCGATCGCCTGATGTGGGGAGTACAGCGCGCGTCTCTCACGCTGACGGGACGCGACCTCCATACGTGGACGAAATACCCAGGACTCGATCCCGAGGCGAACCTGAACAACGTCGCAACTTCTTCCGCTACGGCTGATCAGGCGGTCACACCACCGCTCAGCCGCTTCCTCGTCAGCCTCAACCTCACTTTCTGACCAATGCGAAACTCCATCATTTACCGTCGCGCGTGGCTGACGACGCTCTGGTCGAGCGTGGCCCTCGCGCTAGTTGTGAGTCTGGCTTGCCGTGACATCACGAGTCTCAAGCAGGAGAACCTGGGGTCGGCGTCGGCCGGGACGCTCTTTGTACCCGCCAACGCGCTGCTGCTCACGAACAGCGCAATCGCCGATTTCGAGTGTGCGTACAACCGCTACGTCATCGGCAGCGGACTCTTTACTGACGAGCTCTCGGTCGCAATCGTGCAGTCGGCAAATTTCGACTACGACGCGCGCCGCTTTCCGACGAACGGACCTTATGGCACGAACAACTGTGGCGGGGTGCCGAGCTCCACGCAACAGCCGGGTATTTACACGCCTCTGTCGGTCGCTCGAGCGACCAATGACACGATCCTGGCAAAACTCGAGGGGTGGACCGACGCGGAGGTGCCGAATCGCACCAGGCTGATTGGTCAGGCCGCGACGTACGCGGGCTTCAGCCTGATTCTCCTCGGTGAGGGGATGTGCACGGCGGCAATCAATCTCGGTCCCGAGATCCAGCCAGCAGCGCTCTTCACCGAAGCGATCGCGCGCTTCGACAAGGCAATCGCCGCCGCGACTACAGCGGGTGACAACACGACGCTGAGCCTTGCGCGCCTGGGACGCGCGCGCGCCAAACTCGATGCAGGCGGCGCCGCGAACCTGGCTTCGGCGGCATCGGATGCAGCGCTCATCCCCCCAACTTTCGTGGTCAACACCTCGGCCAACGCGATCGATCCGCGTCGACAGAACGCGGTCTTCGTGCACATATCGCAGAATGGCTTCTCCACTGTCGATCCATCGTACCGGAACGTCACAATTCCGGGTGGAACCACTCAGGATCCGCGCGTCGCCGTGACCGATCTCAACCGAAACGGCACCGCTTCCGGTACGAGACTTTTTCTTCCCACCAAGGACGGAACGAACGCCACTCCGGTCCGTCTGGCGAGCTACGCCGAAGCGCAACTTATCATCGCCGAGAACGCGGCGTCGACTGGTGATCTGCCTGCCGCCGTCACGGCTATCAACAACGCACGCGCACGTACGGCTGGTCTCCCGGCTTACACTCTTCCAGCCGGCGCGACCGCGGCGGATGTGCGGGCTCAAATCATCGAAGAGCGCCAGCGAGAGTTCTTCGTCGAAGGCCATCGGCTTGGCGACCTTAGACGGTATGGTCTCCCGTTCGTTCCCGCCGCTGGCGCTCCGTACCCTTTTCTCGGCTCTTATGGATCCCTTACCTGCTTCCCGCTCCCGGACGTGGAAAGAATCAACAACCCGACCATCGCCGGAGCGCCCTGATCGTTACTTCGAGTGAACAGGAATGAGGAGGGGCCGGCCAGCGTACGCCGGCCGGCCCCGCTCAACCGGTTCCTGAACCTTTTTTCCTCCCATGCAAATCATCACTCGTTTCCGCAGCTTTGCTATCGCCGTTCTCCTCGCACCAGTTGCCTCGCTCGGTGCGCTCGGTGCGCTTGGTGCGCTTGGCGCGCAGGGAGCACAGCTCCCTCCCGCTCTCGAGCTGCGAGTACCGAAACCGCCCACCGTCGGCACCGGCGAGAACGGATCGTTCATCGCTTACGAGCTGCACGTAACGAATTTCGGGATGCAGCCCGTCACCCTGAAGAGCGTAGAAGTACTGACCGCGAATCCGGAGCATTCCATTCTGTTCACTCTCGCTGACAGTGCGCTCACGCAGAGCATCGCGCGGCCCGGCGTGCAGCTGGCCGCGCCGGAGCGGACCAGGATTGCCGGGGGATTGCGGGCCGTCGTGTATCTGTGGGTTTCGGTCGACGCTCGCACTTCGCCCCAGTCGTTGCGTAACCGGGTGAGTGTAGAGCAGGGACCCCCCGACAGTCTGCGTGTCCAGGAGCTCGAGGGGCCCGTGGTGCCGGTGACGCGCGAGCCGGTGGTCATCAGTCCTCCGCTGCGCGGGGGCCCGTGGCTCGCCGGCAATGGGCCGGCAGCGAGGTCCGGTCATCGCCGCGCTCTCATTTCGACCGGAGGGATGCCGACGATCGCCCAGCGCTTTGCCATCGATTACGTGAAGGTCGACGACAAGTTCGTCACGCACCAGGGTGATCCACTCAAGAACGAGAATTACTACGCGGAAGGGAACGACGCCCTCGCCGTGGCCGACGGTCGCGTCGTCGCCGTCAAGGATGGGATCCCCGAAAACGTCCCGGGCGTCACTTCACGCGCGGTGCCGATCACCCTGGAGACTGTCGGCGGCAACCACGTGATCATCGATATCGGCAATGGCACCTACGCTTTCTATGCGCATTTGAAGCCGGGCTCGATTCGCGTTCGAGAGGGCGATCGGGTGAAACGCGGTCAGGTGGTCGGTCTCGTCGGCAACTCGGGAAACTCCACCGAGCCCCATCTGCACTTCCACATCTCTGACGGCAACTCACCACTGGGAAGCGAGGGAGTCCCCTATCTGTACAATGCATTCGAGCTCGTGGGTCGCTGCCGCAGTTTCGGCGCTGAGTGCCGGCTCGAAACGACCACGAAGCGTCAGGGCGAGATCCCGCTTCAAAATGCACTCGTCCGCTTCCCCTGATGGCACCCGCGACTAAGGCGCACCGCGAGGGAAGCATCGGCCGCTTCCATCTGAGGGCGACGCTTCGATCAGCGCTCTTCGTCGCCGCAATTAGTCAGGCGGCACCAGCGCAGCAGGCGACGCCGAGCGTCTCCTACGACGTAGTGATCCGCAACGGACGGGTGCTTGATGGGGCGGGGAATCCTTGGATCCTCGCCGATGTGGCGATCCGCGACGGGCGCTTCGCAAAAATTGGCCTGGTACCGGAGCGCGGACGCGTCGAGATCGATGCGTGCGGGAAGTACGTCTCCCCGGGCTGGATCGACATGATGGATCACTCCGGCTACGTGCTCCCCCGCAATCCACAGGCGGAGAACAAGCTGATGATGGGCGTGACGACCACCATCGGAGGGGAAAGTGGAACGCCCGTCAAGGCGGCGGACATCCCAGCCTACTTTCAGCAACTGGAAAAGCAGGGAATAAGCATCAACTTCGGCAGCTACTTCAGTGAAGCGCAGGCTCGTGTGTCGGTGCTCGGACAATCGTCTCGCGCACCCACCGCCGCGGAGCTGGAGCAAATGCGCGCCATTGTGGATACGGCGATGCGCGCCGGGGCGATCGGGATGACGACTGCCCTCATCTACCCGCCCGGCAGCTACGCAACGACCGCGGAGCTGATAGAAGTCGGCAAAGCGGCCGCGCGTCACGGCGGCATTTACGCCAGCCACATCCGCGGCGAAGGCAAAGAAGTAGTGCAGTCAGTGCGCGAGGCGATCGCGATCGGCGAAAATGCCGGCATGCCGGTGGAGATCTTCCACCTGAAGGTCGCGTACGGGCCGGGCTGGGGCATCCTCATGGATTCCGTGCGCCAGGTCGTCGACGCGGCGCGCCAGCGGGGCGTCGACGTGGCGGCGGACATGTACGTCTACACGGCTGGAGGCACGGGACTGGAAGCGACGATCCCGAGCTGGGCGTTCGAAGGCGGGAACGACTCGCTCGTCGCTCGTCTCAATAACCCCGCCACTCGCGCGCGGCTCAAACGCGAGCAACAGACGGAATCGCCTGGCTGGTGGAACATCATCGAGGCGGCCGGTGGATGGAATGGCGTCGTGCTTGCCAACGCGCGCAATCCGAACAACGACAAATACAACGGAATGTCCATCGCGCAGATCGCGAGAGAAACGGGAAAGGATCCTGCCGACGTTGCTTTCGATCTCGTCACTCAGGGAACGGGACGCGTCATGGCGTTCTATCACATGATGAGCGAGAAGGACATCGAAACTGCGCTTCGCTTCCCGTGGACGAGCATCGGCAGCGACGCCGGTGCCGCGCTCAAGGTCGGAGAGGGCGACGCCCTGGGGCTTCCGCACCCGCGGTCCTTCGGCAACGCCGTGCGAGTGATCTCGAAATACGTCAAGGAGCGCAACGTCCTCACGCTCGAGGAAGCGATTCGCAAGATGACGTCGTGGCCCGCCACCAGAATGCGGCTGACGAACCGCGGCGTCATCAGGGAAGGAAACTGGGCCGACGTGACCGTGTTCGATCTGGCGGCGCTGCAGGACCGTGCAACATACCAGCGACCGTTCGATTATCCGACCGGAATAGAGTGGGTACTCGTGAACGGCGTCGTTACGATCGATCACGGCAAGCATACTGGGGCCAGAGCCGGACAGGTGCTGTATGGTCCGGGTCGACAGGCCGCGCAGGCCCCCGCAGCGAAATAGAAACGAC
>CAYMKQ010000120.1:0-1691 GCA_964391175.1 uncultured Gemmatimonadaceae bacterium
TCAACAGGAAGAATCCATTGCCCAAACGCCCGTCAGCGTGCTTCTCGCCAATCCCCATCCTGATCGTCTTATTCGCGGGCTGTGCGATGTTCAGCAGGAGTGACAGTCTCCCCGTGACTATCGCCATCGTCGGCGGGAAAGTCTGGACAGGCGAGCCGAACCAACCCTGGGCGGAGGCGGTCGCGCTCGCCGGCGACCGCATCGTCGCGGTAGGCTCGACCTCCGAGATCCAACGCCGTGTTTCGAGCGCGACGCGAGTCATCGATGCGCGCGGAGGGATGGTAGTTCCCGGATTCATCGACTCGCACATCCACTTCCTCACCGGCGGGATGAACCTCGCCTCCGTGCAGCTCCGCGACGCGCGCACGCCCGCGGAGTTCATCGCGCGCATCAAGGCGTTCACCGCGACCCTGCGGCCGGGCACGTGGATCACCGGCGGCGACTGGGACCACCAGAACTGGGGTGGCGAGCTCCCTCTGCGCTCGTGGATCGATTCAGTCACTCCGAACAACCCGGTGTGGATCAACCGTCTCGATGGGCACATGGCGCTGGCGAACACCGCCGCGATGCGCGCGGCGAATGTGCCGTTGTCGGGCGGCGACGTCGCGGGGGGAACGATCGTGCGCAATGCGTCGGGCGAGCCGAGCGGAATATTCAAGGACAACGCGCTGGGCTTGATCGACCCCGCGGTTCCCGACGCGACACCAGCCATGATGGACCGCGCACTCAGCGCCGCCATGAGCTACGTCGCCGAGCGTGGAGTGACGTCGGTGCACCATATGGGTTCTTGGTCGGACCTCATGGTGTTCCAGAGGGCGCACCGCGCGGGCACACTTCGGACGCGCATCTACGCGGCCGTGCCTCTCTCGACGTGGGCGCGGCTGCGTGACACGGTGAACGCGCGCGGCAGCGGGGACGCGTGGCTCCGCATCGGGGCGCTCAAGGGCTTCGTGGACGGATCGCTCGGGTCGCACACGGCCGCGATGATCGAGCCCTTCAGTGACGCTCCCACTGACAAGGGGCTGCTCGTCAATACGCCCGAAGATCTCTACTCATGGACCTCCGGCGCTGACAGGGCGGGGCTGCACGTGCTCGTCCACGCGATCGGTGATCGCGCAATCAACCTCCAGCTCGGCATCTTCGAGCGCGTTGCGCGCGAAAATGGCGCGCGTGACCGGCGGTTCAGGATCGAGCATGCGCAGCACATCGCGCCGGCGGACATCGCGCGGTTCGGCCAGCTCGGAGTGATCCCGAGCATGCAGCCGTATCACGCCATCGACGACGGCCGCTGGGCGGAGAAGGTGATCGGCCCCGAGCGCGCAAAGGGAACCTACGCGTTTCGCTCGCTCGACGAGACGGGAGCAATGCTCGCCTTCGGCAGCGACTGGTTCGTCGCGCCGCCGACTCCGCTCGAAGGGATTTACGCCGCGGTGACCAGGCGGACGCTCGATGACAGAAATCCCGGCGGTTGGGTACCCGAGCAGAAGATCACCGTCGAGGACGCCCTCCGCGCCTATACTATAGGAGCGGCATACGCATCGTTCGAGGAGACCGAAAAGGGATCACTTGCCCCGGGGAAACTGGCGGACGTCGTGATCCTCGATAGAGTTCTCACGAACATCGCGTCCGAGACCATTCGCGATGCGAGAGTCATGTACACGATCGTCGGCGGACGAGTGGTGTTCGCCCGG
>CAYMKQ010000120.1:1791-4903 GCA_964391175.1 uncultured Gemmatimonadaceae bacterium
ATCCCCTCAGCCCAACCTCGAACTATCGGTTCAACCAAGTGGAGCGCCCATGACGGGAAGCAAGGATGTGGTGTTGTACCGCTGGGAGTCGATGCCGCGGGAGCGTGTTTCCGACATGCTGGAGCGGCGCCTCGTCACCGGCGAGCGAATGATGCTCGCGCACGTCTATCTCAAGAAGGGATGCATCGTTCCAAAGCACTCCCACGACAACGAGCAGCTCACCTATGTCCTGGAAGGCGCGCTCAAGTTCTGGATCGGGGACGACGGTGCAGAGGAGCTCACGGTGCACCCAGGTGAGGTGCTGCTCATTCCTTCGAACGTCCCGCACAGGGCGGAGGCGTTGGAAGAGACTCTGGACGTCGACGTCTTCAGTCCGCCGCGGCAGGACTGGCTCGACAAGAAAGACGACTACCTGAGGCGCTGACCGTGGATCTCGGTCTGCGCGGAAAGGTCGCGCTCGTCGCCGCGAGCAGCCGCGGACTTGGCCGCGCTATCGCGGAGGAGCTGGCGGGCGAGGGAGCGCAGCTCGTAATCTGCGCGCGCGGCGAGGAAGCGTTGCGAACGGCGGCGGAAGAGATCCGATCCCGCTCCGGAGTCACGGTTGTCGATGTCGCCGCCGATGTCTCCGAGACCGCCGGACTCGAGCGGGTCGTGAAGTCCGCATTCGATGCCTTCGGCAGAGTCGATATCCTCGTCACGAATTCCGGCGGGCCTCCCAGCGGAACGTTCGACAGCCTGACGGCGGAGATGTGGGACGCTGCCGCGCGGCTGCTGCTCACGAGCGCCGTGGGTCTCACGCGCGCGGTTCTACCCGGCATGAAGGAGCGGCGCTGGGGAAGGATCATCAACGTCACGTCCATCGCCGCGAAACAGCCGGTGGAGGGATTGCTGCTCTCGAACAGCCTGAGAGCGGCAGTGACAGGATTCGCGAAGACGCTGGCGAGCGAGGTCGCGCCTCATGGCATCACGGTGAATAACATTCTCCCCGGCTACACGCGCACCGAGCGAGTCGAGGAGCTGGCGCGCGCGATAGGTGAGAGATCCGGGAAGCCGGCGGCGGACGCGTTCGCCAAATGGGAGAAGGAGATTCCGATGGGCCGGCTCGGCGAGCCGCGGGAATTCGCCGCCCTCGCCGCGTTTCTCGCATCGGAGCGCGCGAGCTACATAACCGGCAGCTCGATCGCGGTAGACGGCGGCTGGATCAGATCACTCCTGTAGGGCAGCCCGGAGCGGAGGACGGGGCTGCATAGCCAGGGTACCATGACCCTCTTGCGGGTTGTTCGATTGACGATAGTGTAGAGGATACGAAAAAGAGGAGTTGGTATGACCCGTCTCATCGCTTCCGCTCTGCTGCTCGTGGCTTCGACCCTCCCCGCCCAGCAGCCCTCCGTTCCCCTCTACGACAATCTTGGCGCGCACCACAAAGCGATAACCACACGAGTCCCCCTCGCGCAGCGATACTTCGATCAGGGACTGCGTCTGGTCTACGGCTTCAATCACGCCGAGGCAATCAGGGCTTTCACGCGAGCGACGGAGCTCGATCCGGCGTGCGGCATCTGCTGGTGGGGAATCGCGTACGCCTATGGCCCGCACGTCAACGCGGGGATGGATTCCGCGAGTGGAGTAAGAGCGTACGAAGCGGCGCAGAAAGCGCTTTCGCTGAGCGGCAACACGAGCCGCGCCTGGGAGCGCGCGTATATCCGCGCCGTGGCTGCCCGTTACGCGCCGGGGCCGACAGCAAATCGCGCGAGCCTCGACAGTGCGTACGCGCGGGCGATGCAGAGGGTCGCCCGAAGCTACCCGCGTGATCTCGACGCCGCCGCGCTCTATGCCGAGTCGTTGATGGATCTTCGGCCCTGGAATTACTGGACTCCGCAAGGGAAGCCGTATCCCGGCACCGCGGAGATCGTGCGACAGCTGGAGCGAGTGATTGCGCGTAACCCGGAGCACCCGGCAGCATGTCACTATTATATCCATGCCGTCGAAGCGGTGAATCCCGAGCTCGCGATCCCCTGCGCCGAGCGACTTGCGCGTCTCATGCCGGGCGTCGGACACATGGTTCACATGCCGGCCCACATCTACGTGCGCGTCGGCAGATATGGCGATGCCGCCTCGAGCAACATTCACGCGATCCACACCGACGAGACGTTCATCGAGGGGCAGAAGCCGGTGACGCTGTACTCGCTCGGCTACTATCCGCACAACATCCACTTCCTCGCATTCGTTTCGACCCTGGCCGGCCGCAGCGCGCAGGCGCTCGAGGCCTCCCGATCGCTGAAATCGAAGGTGAACCTCGACGTCGCGCGACAGGCGACAATGCTCCAGGAGATGGTTCCCTACCACGTCCTCACGCTCACGACGTTCGGGCGCTGGGATGATGTGCTCGCCGAGCCGCTCCCTCCCTCCGACCTGCGGATGCCGATGGCGCTTGCTTACTATGCGCGTGGTGTCGCGTATGCCGCGAAGGGACAGCTCGCGGAAGCACAAGCGGCGCTGGACACCGTGAAGGCAATCGACGCGGCCACGCCGGCCGACGCCGCGACCAAGACGCCCGTCTCGATCGCCGTCCATGCGCTCATCGCTGAGATCGCCGCACGGAGCGGAAAGCACGATGAGGCGATCGCGCACTTCCGCGAGGCGCTCAAAATCGAGGACGCGGGTCTCTACTTCGAGCCTCCTAAGTGGTACTACCCGATTCGGCAATCGCTCGGCGCTGCGTTGTTGAAGGCTGGTCGGAGCGCCGAAGCCGAAGCGATCTATCGCGAGGACCTCAAGCGGTTTCCAGAGAACGGGTGGTCGCTGTTCGGGCTCGCGGCCGCGCTGAGAGCGCAGGGGAAAACGGCGCAGGCCGAGGCAGTGGAGCGCCGTTTCGCAAAGGCGTGGGCGTCCGCTGATGTGAGGCTGTCCGCTTCCCGGTATTGATGTTTCGGGCCGAGGGTTCGGGGTTGGGCGGAGGGAATCCAAGTGAAGAGTTGTCAGTTGGTTAGTTGGCCAGTCGACAGTGGTTGTCAGTCTAACCACCGACAAACTGACAACCACTGACCAACTGACAACTCAGAACTGTCCACTCACAACTTGAAGGCCCCTGTAATCGTCTGAGGGGCCGATGCTC
>CAYMKQ010000121.1:0-4863 GCA_964391175.1 uncultured Gemmatimonadaceae bacterium
GATCAAGGACGTTCTGGACCAGTACGTGATCGGGCAGGAGCAGGCCAAGAAGGCACTGGCTGTGTCGGTGTACAATCACTACAAGCGCATCAATTCGACTTCGCTCAAGGACGACGACGTAGAGCTCGACAAGTCGAACATTCTCCTCATCGGTCCCACCGGCGTCGGAAAGACGCTTCTGGCGCGCACCCTCGCCCGCATCCTCGACGTGCCGTTCACCATCGCCGACGCGACGACCCTTACCGAGGCCGGATACGTCGGCGAGGACGTCGAGAACATCCTCGTCAGACTGCTCCAGGCCGGCGACTTCAACGTCGCCGAATGCGAGCGGGGCATCGTCTACATCGACGAGATCGACAAGATCGCGCGCAAGTCCGAGAATCCGAGCATCACGCGCGATGTGTCGGGCGAGGGTGTGCAGCAGGCGCTGCTCAAGATCATAGAGGGAACCGTCGCATCGGTCCCTCCACAGGGCGGCCGCAAGCACCCGCAGCAGGAATACATTCAGCTCAACACGAAAGATATTCTTTTCATCTGCGGCGGCGCGTTCGATGGGCTCGAGAAGATCATCGAGGCGCGCACGGGACGCCGTCAGATCGGGTTCAACGGCGCGAAGGCCAGGGACAAGAAGCTCGAGCAGACCAAGCTCTTCAGCGAAGTCGAGCCCGACGATCTGCTTCGTTACGGGCTCATTCCAGAGCTGGTCGGGCGTCTGCCGGTGACGGTGGCTCTCGAGGGGCTCGACGAAGAGGCGCTGGTGCGCATCCTCAAGGAGCCGAAGAACGCGCTCACCAAGCAGTACGCGAAGCTGTTCGGGCTCGAGGACGTGAAGATCACCTTCGACGAGGCCGCTCTCGCGGCGATCGCCGCCAAGGCGCTCAAGCGCGGCGCGGGCGCACGCGGTCTCCGCGCCATTCTCGAGGAGGTGCTCATGGAGGTCATGTTCGATCTGCCGGCCCGCGAGGATGTGGTCGAGGTCAAGGTGACGGAATCGTGCATCACGAACGGCACGCAACCGCTGCTCGAGATCTCCCCGATACGGAGAAAGAAAGAGGCGTAGTACCGCGCCCGCTCCGACGAGCGGGCAGTCTCTCCACCCGGAAAAAACCAAAGTGCCGCAAACCTTTCAGCGGGACAACGAGAGCATTCCGATATCGGACCGCATCCCGGTCCTGCCGCTCCGCGATGTCGTGATCTTCCCGTACGTGGTGATTCCGCTGCTGGTCGGCCGCCCGGCCTCTCTCGCCGCGATCGAAGCCGCGCTGGCGGAAGACAAGATCATTCTGCTCGTCGCGCAGCGCGACGGTGAGAAACAGGAGCCGGCCGCCGCCGACCTGCACCGCACGGGTGTGGTCGGCCGCGTGCTCCAGGTATCGAGGCTCCCCACCGGCACTACGAGAGTGCTGGTGGAGGGGATCGCGCGGGCGCGCGTCACCCGGTACATACCGTCGGCAGCCGTCCTGCGCGCCGCCGCCGCTCCGTTACCGTTCGATGGCGGGGAGTCGCCGGATTCGGAGACCGAGGCGCTGAGCCGCCGCGTGATGAACTCCTTCGAGGAGTACGTCGGCCTCCACCGGCGCATTCCGCCCGAGATCGTGTCGATCATCCAGAGCTCGAATTCGGCGGACCGACAGGCTTTCGGCATAGCCGCGCACGTCGCAGTGCGGTTCGAGCTGAGGCAGTCGCTCCTCGAAGCCGACACGCTCCGCCACCTGCTCGAGATGCTGGGCGAGCTGCTGACGGGAGAGATCGAGCTTCTCCGTCTCGAGAGAAAGATCGACGACGACGTGCGCGGCGCGATGTTCCAGAACCAGCGCGAGTTCTACCTCCAGGAGCAGCTGCGCGTGATCCACCGCGAGCTGGGCGAGGAAGACGGCGATGACTTCGCCGAGCTCGAGGCGCAGCTGCGCAAGAAAGCGATGCCGTCAGTCGTCGAAGAAAGAGCCTTGCGTGAGCTGCGAAAGCTGCGGCGCATGCCTCCGATGTCGCCCGAGTTCACCGTCGCGCGCAACTTCGTCGACTGGATCGTGTCCATTCCGTGGACGGAACGCACGGACGAGGTGCTGGATATCTCGCACGCGAGGGCGATCCTCGACGCAGATCACTACGGGCTCGACGAGGTGAAGGACCGCATCCTCGATTTCATCGCCGTTCTCTCCCTCGTCGGCCGGCTGGATGGCCAGATACTCTGCCTCGTCGGCCCACCGGGGGTCGGCAAGACTTCCCTCGGCCGCTCGATCGCGCGAGCGCTGGGAAGGAGGTTCGTGCGCATGGCGCTGGGCGGGGTGCGCGACGAAGCCGAGATCCGCGGTCACCGGCGCACCTACATCGGCTCGATGCCCGGCCGAATAATTCAGGCGATGAGGCGCGCCGAGGTCGTGAACCCGGTCATCCTCCTCGACGAGGTCGACAAGCTCGGCCAGGACTTCCGTGGCGATCCCGCCGCGGCGCTCCTCGAAGTGCTCGACCCGGAACAGAACACGACGTTCACCGACAACTATCTGGAAGTCGATTACGACCTGTCGCAGGTGCTGTTCATCACGACCGCCAACTCACTGGCGGGGATCCCGGAGCCGCTCCGCGACCGAATGGAGATCCTGCGCATCGCCGGGTATCTCGACCACGAGAAGCTGGCGATAGCGCGACAGTACCTGCTCCCGCGCCAGATCGAAGCGAATGGACTCAAGAAAGAGGAAGTCGTCCTCGAGCCGGATGTGCTGACCGCGATCATGCGCGGCTACACCCGCGAGGCGGGCGTGCGCGAGCTGGAGCGCCGGATCGCTCGCGTGACGCGGAAGCTGGCGCGGAAGCGCGCCGAGGTTGTGAGCGAGGGCCAGATGCAAACCGTGAGCGTCGAGGACCTCAAGGAGCTGCTGGGCGCGCCGCCGTTCGATCCGGACGATACGTCGCTCGACGACAAGGTTGGCGTGGCGTCAGGTCTCGCGTACACGCAGGTGGGCGGCGAGGTGCTCGAGATCGAAGTGAGCGTGGTGCGGGGCCGCGGCAAGGTCCAGCTCACCGGCACGCTCGGCGACGTCATGAAGGAGTCGGCGAGCGCGGCGCTTTCCTACGCGCGGGCCCGCGCCCGCGCCCTCGGCATCGATCCGGAGTTTCACCGGACGCGCGACATCCACATCCACATGCCGGCCGGCGCTACGCCCAAGGACGGACCTTCCGCGGGAATCGCCATCGCCACGGCGGTGATCAGCGCCCTCACCGGAGTGCCGGTCCGGGGCGATGTAGCCATGACCGGTGAGATCACACTGCGGGGACGCGTCCTGCCGATCGGCGGCCTCAAGGAGAAATCGGTCGCCGCGCACCGCAACAAGGTAACGGATGTCATTATCCCACACGGAAACTCTCGGGACATCGAGGAGCTGCCTGAAGAAGTGCGCGCAACGGTCCGCTTCCACCCGGTGAAGACGATGGACGAAGTGCTCTCCATCGCGCTGCGCCCGCAACCGGCGACCGCGTCCGCGTCTTCCGGCGAAGCGCTGTACGACGCCGTCACTCACTAGGGTGGCGAAGGACCCGGGTGCCGAGCGGCTTGTCATCCGGAATGTGGAGTTCATCGGAGGAATGGCGGAGACATCGGGCTGGCGGCCCGACTCCGCGCTTCCCGAGATCGCCTTCGCGGGGCGGTCGAACGTGGGCAAGTCTTCCCTGCTCAACTCGCTCGTACGACGCAAATCGTTCGCGCGCGTCAGCCGCACACCGGGACGCACGCGCGAGATAAACTTCTTCCGCATCAACAACCAGTTCGTCCTCGTGGACCTCCCGGGCTATGGCTACGCGCGGATCTCGAAGGAGAAGAAGGCCGGGTGGCGGCCGCTCATCGAGAGCTATCTCCGACGGACGACACAGCTCCGCGGGATCGTCCTCCTGCTGGACATCCGGCGTGAGCCGAGCGATGATGATCGCGCGATGCTGGACTTTCTCGCGGGGATAGAGGTGCCGACTCTCGTCGCGCTGACGAAGACGGACAAGCTCGGCAAGGCCGACGCGCGTGAGCAGGCCGGCGGCATCTCGCGCGCGCTGGCTCTGGAGCCCGATCAGGTGATTCCGTTCAGCGCCGTCACCGGCGAGGGCCGTGGCGAGCTGCTCGAAGCGATGATGGAGCTGGTCGAGCGGCGCCCGGAGATCGCGGCGGAGTGAAACGCCGGGGGCAAATGACGACAATCAGCGCGCGTCCCCGTCATGCCATCCGCACACTTTCGGCGCTGATAGCAGCGCTCATTCTGGCGCCGGCGTGCGCCTCCACTCCGGAAACCGAGGGAGTCGCGCAACCAGCCGGGGTCTCTCCGACCGCAATCGATACGACCGGGCGCAGCAACGTCCCGCCCGGATACGGAACTCTCCGGCAGGACGAGATAGCGATCAGGCTCGAGTTCCAGGGTCTCATCGTGCGCGCGATCCCGCTGGAGGAGAATCTCATCCGGCTCCTCACGCCCGACTCGTATCGCGCGCTCCGCGAGCTGCAGGAGAGCAACAAGCAGTCGATCGCCGCCGTCACGCGGCGAACGGGCGGGAGGTCACCCGATCTCTGGTACGTGTCGTTCTACGGTGTGGCGCCCGACATTCACTTCAGCCCGCGGGAGCTTGTGATCACGAGCAGCGGACGGGACTTTCGCGCGCTGGAGGTCGTGCCGCTCAGCTCGGGATTCGGGGAGCACAGGCTGCGGCAGCGCGAGACCCAGAGCGCGCTCTATCTGTACGACGAGGACGTGGATCTCGCTCAGCCGCTCACGGTGACGTTTCAGGATCAGCGGAGCGAGGCGTGGGAACAGATCCTCATGCGTGTCGAGAGAGAGCGCGCGCTGGTTCGGGCTCGCGCATCGCGGCCATCGGATCGGCAGTAGCCTC
>CAYMKQ010000122.1:0-4861 GCA_964391175.1 uncultured Gemmatimonadaceae bacterium
CTTTTTCATAATGATCGAGCCGGCAACCGGCCTAGTGCACCATAGCCTGCCCCCCGGGAGGAGAGCAGGCTATGGTGGAAGAGAACTATCAATTCAACAACACCCGCTCCGGGATTAGTACCCCGGGTTCTGCACGAGCTTGGGGTTGGCCTCAACCTGCGATTGGGGAATCGGCATCAGAATGCGATACGGTTCGCGCTGCTGCTTGTTGTACCAGGGCAGCAGGAACCTGCCGTGACGGATCAGATCCTGTCGCCGCTTGCCCTCGGCTGTTAATTCGAAGAGCCGTTCCCGCAGAATCACGTCCCGGAATCCCGCCTGCGTGGTAGCGGGGACCGGCTCCGGAATGGCAAACACGCGCGCGCGAATCTGATTGACCAGCAATATCGCTTCGGCCGTACGGCCCAGCTCGTTCAGCGCCTCGGCCTTGATCAGATAGATCTCACCCAGACGGAAGTACGCGAAATCGTTGCCCGCGTTCTGTTGGACGCGACCCCCATCGACCGGCCACTTCACGATGCGGACCCCGGCGTAGTCGAAGGTGTTGTCGGGACCGGGAGCAGTGCCCGTCCTACTGGGGAAATCCGTGGTGTAATCCAGCGGATTGCCCTGATTGTCATTGATCGGCGCTCCGGTCACCAGATTGACCTGCAGTCCCTCCAGAAAGATCTGCCGCCGCTGGTCCTGCGGATCGAACGCGAGGTAGGTCTCCGCGATAGTGGCAAAGCCATTCCAGGGCGTCGGAGTGTACTGGTTGTAGTGCAGCGCCCGCATCAGGAAATTGAGGCCCAGATCAGTCGCGTTCAGGAACTTGACGGGCAGGATGATCTCTGGCGACTGATGGTTGCTGGCCGTGAAGTTGGACTGCCAGTTGCTGGCCAGACTGTAGGTGCCCGAGCTGATGATACGGTCAGAGGCGTCTACCGCCTCTTGCCACTTGGCCGCGCCAGGCGTGAGGCCGGCCGCGGTGACCGTTCCACTGAACACCCGGGCATTCAGGTACAGACTGGCCAGGATCGCATCGGCGGCACCCTTTGTCATGCGCCCATGCATATCCGCCGCCCACGTGGCCGGCAGCACGGCGCGCGTCGCGGTCAGCTCGCTCTCGATGAAGCTGAACACTTCAGCGCGCGTGTTTCCATCCGGGGCCACGAGTATGGGTTCCTCGACGATCGGCACGCCGCCGAACAGGTCCTGAAGGAGGAAGTAGTAGAAGGCGCGAAGAGTACGGAGCTCGGCCTGTACGACCGGCTTGCTGGGGAAGTCCACGTTCTCGACATTTGCGAGCGCACCGTTGGCGCGGGCGACGCCCCCGAAGAGAGCACTCCAGGCGCCATTGAGGTCACCGCTCCCCGGGCTGTCCGGTAGCCAGGTCTGGCGGTCGTGTTCGAGCCACTTGCCGCCGTCGTACCAGTCCGTGCCACGGGTAGGCACGATGTACTCGTCCGAGCTCACTTCGCTGACGTCGTAGTAAGCGTTCGTCACCTGTCGCAGCTGGGCGTAAACGGACGCCAGTCCTCCGATCGCTTCCTCCTCGGTTCTGTAGAAGTTCTCGGGCAAGATGGCGCTGGTGGGTGACTCCGTCAGATCCGTGCATGCCACGAACCCGAGAGCGGGCGACAACACCAGCAGCGTAACCAGTCCGACCTTCTTAACGGATTTCTTCCACATTGAATTTCTCATAAGCTCCGGACCAATAGGGGTGAGCGGGGATCTAGAAAGCGACACGAAGCCCTCCCGTGATTGTGCGAGGCCGCGGATAGTGAAGATAATCGATGCCGCGCGTGGCAACACCGTCAACGCCAGCATCGGTGTGTACTTCGGGGTCGTAGCCGCTGTAGTCGGTCATCAGGAGCAGATTGTCCCCTGAGAGGAATACCCGAGCTTGTCGGGCCGCCCCCAGGTATCTGATCGAGCCGAAGGTGTACCCCACGGTAATGTTCTGCAGTCGCACGAAAGATCCATCCTCGATCCAGCGCGAGGAGGGGATCTGCGGCTCGGTGATACCGACGTTGTCGGTCAGCGCCGAAGAAAGGAAGTTCTTGCTGCGTGTCGCGTTGCCTTTCGTCGCGTATACGAGTGCCGTGTTGTTGAATACGTCCAGTCCCTGTTGGCTGTTGACCAGCATGCTCAGGTCGAACTTGCCGAAGTTGACCTGGCTGCGAAGGCCGAAACTGTAGTTCGGATTGGCGTTTCCGATGATGACGTGATCGTCGCTGCCGGGCGCGGTCGTCGTCCCGGCGAGCGTGCGGGTGAGCTCGCGCCCCTGGGCGTCCCGGGTGACCGTGTAGTTGTTGAACTCCTGCTTGCCGGCCGCATCCACGCCGACGAACTCGGGCCCCCAGAACGTGCCGATCGGCTCGCCGGGAATGATTCGCTGGGCGCCCGTGGAAGACTGGCCCTCGCCGCTGACCCTTCCAGTGGCGATAAAGGTGCGACCGCCGAGATCGACGACGGAGTTCCGCTGCACGTCGAAGACGAATCCGGCCGTCCAGTTCAGGTTCGGCCTGTCCATTACCTGAGCGTCCAGCGCGAACTCGACGCCCTTGTTCCGGGTCCTCCCAATATTCTCGAGCCGGGTCGACACGACCGCGGGCTGCGCTATGGGGACCCTGAGCAGCAGGTCACGCGTGTTCTTTATATAGTACTCCAGGCTGCCGGTGAACCGGTTGTTCATGAAGCCGTAGTCGAGCGCTACGTTCGTCTGCGCCGTTTCCTCCCATTTGAGGTCGGGGTTCGGGTTTTGGTTTGGCGTGTACCCTGTCACGGCCCGGTCCCCGAACACATATCGCGAGCTACCATCGGCCGCCAGCAGCAGCAGAGACGCGTAGGGCGGTATGGCCGGGTTGCCCTGCTTGCCCCACCCTGCGCGGAGGCGCAGTTCCGAGAACGGGCCGGTGGGGACGAATCCCGTTTGAGTAAGGCGGACCGAACCGGAAATGGCCGGGAAAACCGCCCATTTATTCCCCTCTCCGAACCGGGATGACCCGTCTTTCCTGAGCACACCGGTCAGGAAGTAGCGGTCCATGAAGCCGTAGGTGGCGCGGGAGAAGAAGCCCACAAGGCGGCTTTCTTCGGTGCGCGACTCCAGCGGCTGGATCGTGCTCCCGCCGCTCAGACCGTTGAAGCCCAATAAATCAGTGACGAAGCCCCGGGCTTCTGCCGCGAACTCCGCGAGATCGCTTTGGACAAACTCATAGCCGCCGAGAAGCGAGAAATCGTGGCGGGGGCTGAATTCCGGTTGGAAGGTGAGGGTCGTCTGGATCGTCTTCGACGTATTGTTCCGATTGGACTGTCGCCCGAGACCTTGGTACTCCTCTCCCACCGGATTGCTTCTCGGGAAATAGGTGCCGCGGTTGGCATCAAATCGGTCCACGCCCAGGGCTACTCGCGCGGTGAGGCCCTTGAACAGGTCCAGGTCACCAGAGAGGTTCCCCAGCGTCCGCGTCGTCGTGCCGAAATCCTGGATCTCTTCGGCCAGCGCGACAGGGTTGCGCAACGATCGCTGATTGGGGATTTCGTAGAAGACGGCCTCTCCCGTCGCCGGATCCGCCACCGTCACCGGCAGCGTCGGATTGTAGACGAGCGTGTTGATGAACACGCCCCCCTCGAAGCCCCCCGTATTCTCGAAGGGGAGATAGTCGTTCTTGATATGGGAGCCGGTCAGATTGAGGGCAAGGCGGAGACGGCCGTCGATGGCCTGGTGGGAACCATTGAGCCGCGCCTGATATCGCTTGAAGCCGTTGCTGAGGATGACGCCCTGCTGATTCATGTGATTGAGCGAGGCTCGGTACTGCGTGTTCGGCGAGCCACCGGCAAAGGAAAGGTTGTGATTGATCACCGACGCGTCCCGGGAAATCGCCCGCTCCCAGTCTGTATCCGCCGTCCCCAGCCCCGAAAGAACAGTTGCACCCACATTTCCGGCCGCGACCTGGGCGGTGACGAAGTTCCGGTACTCGGGTGCGCTCAGCACATCCAGATGCCTGTTGAGAGAAGCCTTGCCCGCCGAGAACTCGTACTCCATGCTGGGCCCGCCGCCGGCGCCCTTCTTGGTCTCGATCACGATTACGCCATTGGCGGCACGGGTGCCATAGATTGCCGCTGCGGCATCCTTCAGGACGGAGATCGATTCAATGTCCGCCGGGTTGAGGAGGTTCAGCGGGTTGCGCGGGAGAGGGGGTTCATTGTCACTGATTCTGACAGCCGCTGCTTCCGTCGGGATGTTGTTGATGGGAATGCCGTCGATCACGTAGAGCGGATCGTTGCTGGCGCTGATCGACGTGCCGCCGCGGATGCGAATCTGCGTGCCGCTGCCCGGCTCACCGCTGTTCTGCGTGATGTTGACGCCCGCCGCTCGCCCCTGGATCATCTGGTCCACGTTCGCGATCGCGCCGACATTCGCCGCGTCGGCGTCGATGGTCGCGATAGATCCGGTGATCGCCAGGCGCCTTTGAGTGCCATAGCCCGTCGTCACGACCTCCTCGAGAATCGCCACCCTGCGCTCCAGTGCGAAGTCCGCAGTGGCCCTTCCGTTGGGAACTACGGCAACGCTCTGCTGCGGAGAGCCGTACCCGATCCGGCGTGCGCGCACCGTCTGGACGCCAACGGGGACGCCGCCGATCAGGAAAGTGCCGTCCTCCCGGGTAACCGTCCCGAGTCGAGTTCCTTCGATCACTACACTGACGTCAGCGAGCGGCTGTCGGGTCGCGCTGTCGACGATGCGCCCGGCGACGGTACCGCTGGGGGCCTGTGCGGCGAGAGGGGTTGCTGCGGCGCAGAGGGCACCGGCGAGCAGGAGAAAGAAGTGACGGACCACTACCATAAGCGGTGCCCTCCACAGGGTCGGGAGCGTGATACAGCC
>CAYMKQ010000123.1:0-4839 GCA_964391175.1 uncultured Gemmatimonadaceae bacterium
ATGTGCTGGCACCCCGGTCCCTGATAGAACTCGAGATACTCGTCGATCTGCGATTTCTTTTTCCCCTTCGCCGGTTCGTTGAGCGGGAACTTGATGCGGCCATTTCCATTGGCCATCACCTTGGACATCAGCGCCGAGTATTCGGTCGAGATCGCCTTGTCGTCGAAGGAGACGAGCTGGCTGAAGCCGAGCACATCGGCGTAGTACTTCACCCACTTGTTCATGGCGCCGAGCTCGACGTTCCCGACGCAGTGGTCGATGTACTTGAGTCCCACACCGGGAGAGTCGCCGCGACCCGCGAACGGAACGAAGCCGGGCATGAACGGCCCCTTGTAATTCCTGCGCTCCACCAGGCTGTGGATCGTCTCGCCGTAGGTGCGAATGGCGGCGATCACGACTTCGCCGTGCTCGTCCACCAGTGACTTCGGCTCACCCGCTGGCTTGGCGCCCCGCTCGACGGCGAGGCTGAACGCCTTACGCGCATCGTCGACCCAGAGAGCGATGTCCTTGACGCCGTCGCCGTGCTTGTGCACGTGCGCGGCTATCTCGCTGTCGGGACGGAGCGCGGTGGTGAGAACGAGTCTCACCTTGTCCTGCTCGAGTACGTAACTCGCGCGGTCGCGCGTTCCCGTCTCGGGGCCGCGGTACGCGAGGATCCTGTAGCCGAAGACGCTGCGATAAAAGTGCGCGGCCTGCTTCGCGTTGCCGACGTAGAGCTCGACGAAGTCCGTTCCGTTTATCGGAAAGGTGTCCGTCACCTGCTCAGGTGCCGTAAGTGTCGCGGTGCCCATGACTTCTCCGGATCCGGCTCGAGTGATTGATCCTGCCCTGACTACACGTGCGCGGCGCCATCCGTTCCTGGCCGGGACGGACGCGATTACCCCCTAAGTTAGCAAATTGGGCGCCGGAAAGGGCGTCGTCAGCCCCGGCCATGCCTACGCACCGCGCTTCGTCTCCTTGCCCCTCGCCTCCGCGAGCTTCCGCGCGATCCCTCGATAGAACGCGGCGTCGGCGCTTTTCTGCTGCTCGTCGAGCGTCATCGCCGCCAGCTCCAGCGCGTAAAGAATGTTGCCGAGGTAGAGCTGCGCCAGGCCGGCAACGCTCTCCATCTCCATCTCTTCATCCATGCGTACGCGCTGGCGGAACCGGAGTGACCTCCCGATCCGTGTCGGCAGACTCTTCGGTGAGCACTCGCACCACTACCGCCGTGATGTTGTCGTTCCCGCCGTTGTTGTTCGCCTCCATGATGAGCGCATCCACGATGCGGGCCGGCGTCGCCCGGGACATCAGCAGCTGCTGAATCCTCCGATCCTCCACCATCCCGGTGAGCCCATCGCTCGCCAGCAGAAATGAATCTCCGATTTTCGTCGAGCCATCGAACACGTCGGGCTCGATCTCGTCGGCCATGCCGACACACCTGGTGATCACGTTGCTCTGCGGATGCCGCCTCGCCTGCTCCGTCGTCAGCAGGCCGGCGTCGACCTGTTCCTGCACCAGAGAGTGATCCCTGGTGAGCTGGCTCATGTGACCGTCGCGAGCGATGTAGATGCGCGAGTCGCCCACGTGTCCGACGATGTACCGCGTGTCCGACAGAAGAAGGGCGGACACGGTGCTGCCCATCCCCAGCTTGTCGTGCTCGGTGCGCGTGCGCTCGTAGACCGCGCGGTTGGCGCCGCGGAGCGCGCGCGCGACCCGCTCGTGCGCGTCGGGCGATTCAAGATCGTTGAGATCGGCCAGATCGTTGCTCACGATCTCGACGGCCATCTCGCTCGCGACCTCGCCAGCCGCGTGGCCGCCCATGCCATCCGCGACGATGAACAGCCCACGATTAGCGTTGGCCGAAGCGTGCAGCGTGTCCTCATTTCCCTTTCGGATCCGGCCGACATCAGTGCGCGCGGCCACGGCGAGGTGCACTAGAGGGAGCTCATTGAAATCAAAGGAACTGGTGTGTGAATGCCACAGAGGTAGGAATGGGCGCCTGCCTTCAGCCTGAAACTACGGACGCGCCAAATCAGCGGCAAGCATCAGCCCGCGCGCTGAAGAAGCGGCTCTGAATCGCCCGCCTGCAGTCTCCATAGCGTGGCGTAAAGGCCGCCGTGCTCCAGCAGGGTCGTGTGAGTGCCACGCTCCACCACCTCGCCGTGATGCAGCACCAGGATCACGTCCGCGTTCGCGATCGTGCTCAACCGGTGCGCGACGGCGATCGTCGTTCTCCCCGCCACCAGCACGCTCAGCGCGGCGTGAATCTCCGCCTCTATCTCGCTGTCGACCGCGCTCGTCGCCTCATCGAGAAGTAACAGCGGGGCATTGGCGGCGATGGCACGGGCAAATGAAAGGAGCTGTCTCTCTCCGACGCTGATGGATGCTCCGCGCTCTCCCAGCACCTGGCCGTAACCCCGGGGAAAGCCGCGAATGATACGGTCGGCGCCGACTTCGGCGGCCGCACGCACGACGTCATCGTCGCTCAATGGATTCGACAGACGGATGTTCGTCGCGATGTCGCCGGCGAACAGAAAGATGTCCTGCTGCACGTAGCCGATGAGAGACCGCAGCTCCTCGAGCGGGATCGTCCTGATGTCGACTCCATTGATGGTGATCCGCCCGCGCTGCGGATCGTAGAATCGCATGAGGAGGTTCACGATCGTCGTCTTCCCCGCGCCCGTGTGGCCGACCAGCGCCAGGGTCTCACCCGGACGCGCCGTGAAGCTCACGCCCTTGAGCACCCACTCCGTTGGCGCCGGCTCCTGTGCCGCACCTTCCCTCGCTTTGGCGAGATGCGCGAGGTCGTAGGCGAACCAGACGTCCTCGAACGACACTTCCACGCCCGCTCTCCTCGCGAGCACGTTCCCCCGCTCGGCGACATCCGCCACACTCGGCTCGGTGTCGAGCAGCGTGAAGATCCGCTCCGAGCTCGCCATCGCCGTCTGAAGGATGTTGTATTTCTCCGACAGGTCCTGGAGCGGCTGGAAGAACCGCCGGACGAGCATCAGGAATGCCGCGACTGTGCCGACGCTCAGATCTCCCGCCTCGACGCGTGACGCTCCGGCGACGATCAGAATCGCCAGCGCGACTGAGGTCAGCAGCTCGATCGCGGGAAAATAGAGCGCGTAGATGGTGATGGATCTGAGATGCGCATCCAGATGGGACCGGTTGAGCTCGTCGAACCGTTCCGCTTCCCGCCTCTCCTGGCCGAACAGCTGAACGATCCTCATTCCCGTCAGTCTCTCCTGAAGGAACGAATTGATGCGCGCGAGCCGGATACGGATGTCGCGATAGGTGTTGCGCACGCCTTTCCGGAACAGGCCAGACACGAGAACGACGAACGGAATGACGGCAAAGGATGCGACCGCGAGCCGCCAATCGAGGATCAGCATCGCAACGCTGATCGCTACGAGCGTGAAGAGATCTCCCAGCCCCGACACGACTCCGGATGTGAACAGCTCGTTGAGGGTCTCCACGTCGGACGTGACGCGCGTTATAAGCCGCCCGGCGGGATTTCGGTCGAAGAACGAAACGGAAAGGCGCTGCAGATGTCCGAAGATCTGCATCCTGATGTCGCGCATCACGCGCTGGCCGAGCAGGCTCGTCAGCCACGTCTGGGCATAGGAAAGCGCGAACTCGGCGAGCAGCACCAGGAAAAACAGCGCTGTCGAGACGATCACGATCGACATGTCGCGGGCAGGGACGGCGACATCGATCACTCTCTTCGTGAGCAGCGGACCGATGACCTGGATCGCTCCCTCGACGCAGAGCAGAGCGAGCGCCCCGTACATGAGGGCGCGGTACGGACGCGTGTAGGCGAGCAGACGCCGCATGAGATTGCGGTCGTATGCCTTGCCGAGTATATCGTCTTCGTGCGACTGGGTTGCGGCGGCGGTCATTCAGCCGTATCCTAGCCGTGTTCCAGGTGCGACGCTACGTCAACAGGAGAGCTATTGGTACGCCTGTTGCACCTGTGCGGGGCACCGATGTTCCATCCTTGTCGGTCGATGTAAACCATTCTGGAGGGAAGATGGGAATTCTCGCATGGATCGTTCTTGGTCTGATCGCGGGCGCGATCGCCAAGGCCATCATGCCGGGGAACGACCCCGGCGGCATCATCGTGACCATGATCATCGGAATCGTCGGGGCGTTCATCGGTGGCTTCCTCGGGAACATGCTCACCGGGACACCACTCAACGGCTTCTCGATCCAGAGTATCATCCTGGCAGTCATCGGAGCGCTCATCTTCCTCTGGATCTACCGGATGGCGACGAAGGGCCGCAGCACCACAACCCGCGTTCCGTAAGGCTCCACCCGTTCCACGCAGGGGAAGGGTTTGCCGCTCTGGCTTTACTGGATTCTCCTCGGGCTCGTGGCCGGGGCGCTGGCGAAGTTTCTGGTGCCAGGGCGGGATCCTTCCGGCTGCATCATCACGATTGTCCTCGGTATCGTCGGCGCCTTCATAGGTGGCTGGCTCGGGACGCGCTTCTTCGGGTGGGGCCAGGTTACGGCCGGCCAGCTCGATCTACGCTCCATCGCGATCGCGACAGCGGGCGCTATAGTCTTGCTGCTCCTCGGGAGGCTTGTCAGGCGGCTATAACCTGGCGGCGATTCACTGACTTTCCTTTTGCGTTGTGCGTTTACCGTTATTGCGTTGACCGTTCATGCGTTATCACGCGCTTCGGCGGGGATCGAGGCTCGCACTTTGGTGCGCAGGCCGTACAGCATCCGGCGCACATCGATCGTCTCCGCGCTGAGAGATTGCCAGTCACGGTGACGGAGCACTCCGTAGTCCCTCGCCAGCGCTAGTGTAGTGTCGCCAAAATCTCATTGGCTTTGTCGTAAAGAGGCTGTAAC
>CAYMKQ010000124.1:0-4763 GCA_964391175.1 uncultured Gemmatimonadaceae bacterium
CCGCCGCTGAAGTTGCCGAATCCACCGGTTGGAATGAAGATCGGGAAGCAGCCCCCACCACCGCATCCGCCACGTCCCTTCTTTCGTCTCCGGTTCCGCCTGCCGCTGCTCAACAGCATCAGCACGATGATGAAGATGAGGAAGATGATCTGGGGAGGGATTCCACCCCCCTCGCTCGCCGGAAAATCCACGTTTCTGGTCGCGAGCGGCGGAGGAGCCAGCGCAGTGTCGAGCGCGAAGTTGAACTCCCTGGCGAACCGCTCCGCTGTGCGGAGCGTGACCAGCTCCAGTCCGGTGCTGTAGTCCCGCGCCATGAAAGCCGGCGTTGCCTCCCGGCAGATCGTTCCCGCCTCGCCATCGGTGATGAATCCTTCGGCGCCATAGCCGGTCGCGATGAAGCAGCGGCCGCGACCGTCGCTGGCGGTCTCCTTCGGGACGAGGAGGATCACCGCACCGGCGTTTCTCGTGGGATCGCCGGGATTTCCGATCTTGCCGACCTTCCACTGCCGGCCGATCTGGAGAGCCACTTCCTGAACATCGCGCTGACCGATGTCGGGCAGCGTCACCACCGTGATCTCGCCTCTCGATTTCGTCCGCACGTCCGCGGCGATGCGCTCCATGCGCTGCGCGGCGTCGGGCTGGATAACGCCGGCGAAATCGTTCACGAGTCCCGTGGGGGCCGGGATCTGAATTCCCTGCTGGAGAAAGAGCAGCGCAGCTGCGTGCAACACGGCAAGCTTCACCGTCGAGAAAAAACCCATCAGCACCGTGTTGAAGATCTAGCCTCCGCGCTTGATTCAGGGTTTGAGGCGGAACTGAGAACTGCCAGGCTGCGAGCGACCTGCTTAAAGCTACCAGCCCCCAGCTTAGCGACGCCGGGACATTTCAGTCGGATGGCCTGATTTCCGGTAGTGACGTCCCGGTTGTGTTGAGCCGGCGGCTGACAGCGGGCAGCGGACGGCTGGCAGCCTTGCTCTTCTCTTTTCCCGTAATCCCGAATGATCCTTGATTTAGTCCCTAAGATCAGAAGTATTTAGCAGATGACTCCCTTCCAAGCAAACCGCGCGCGCTCTCTCGCCGCTCTCGCGCTCACCGTCGCGTGCGCTCCCTCCGGCACCAGCAAGCAGGGTACCGAAACCACGACTGTCACTCGCCCGCAGACGGCGACGGTCGCCGCTCCCGCCGCTCCCGCCGCTCGCGCACCGGCGCCACAGGACTCCAACATTACGCGCGCCGATCTCGCGCGGATTCAGGGAAACACCGACGCGCCGGTCTGGGTGATCGTCGTCAGCGATTTCCAGTGCCCGTACTGCAAGCAGTGGCACCACGAGACTTATCCCGCTCTGCGGGACGAGTTCGTCAAGACAGGAAAGGTGCGGGTGGCATACGTGAACTTCCCGCTCGCGCAGCACGCGCAGGCATGGCCGTCCGCGGAAGCGGCGATGTGCGCCGGGGCGCAGGGCAAATTCTGGCAGATGCACGACGCGATCTTCAGGACGCAGGAGAAGTGGGCGTCGGCGCCTTCGCCGGCCGCCGTCTTCGATTCCCTCGCCCGCTCCACCGGCGTCGATCTCGCGCGCTGGCGGCAATGCGTCGAGTCCGGAGTGATGAAGCCCCTCATACAGGCCGATCACGATCGGGCGCGGTCGGCCGGAGCGCAGTCCACCCCCAGCTTCCTGATCGGAGACCAGATCCTCGCCGGTGCGCATCCGATCGACGGTTTCCGGCGCGCCATCGATTCCGCGCTGGTGAAGAGCGGCAAGCCGAAGTCTTGAGACGCCGCGCGGCGGGGCCCCGCCTGAGCAAGATCAGCGTCAGTACAAGATGACCGCGTGAATTCGCTGCTGCGAATTCCCTACATGCTCGCGGGCGCTGCTGCGCGCGGCCTCGCCTACGTTGTGCCGGAAGGCGATTCGAAGCTGCAGCGCGGGCTCACCGCCCGGCGCGGCATCACCGGTCGTTATCGGAACTGGGCCGCGGCGGAGCGTGATATCTCGCGTCCGCTCGTCTGGTTTCATGCGCCGTCGGTGGGAGAAGGCCTTCAGGCACACCCCGTCATTCAGCTCCTCAGGTCGCGCCGGAGCGATGTTCAGATCGCCTACACATTCTATTCGCCGAGCGCCGAGCGGTTTTCGCGGACCCTTGGCGCCGACTTCACGGACTATCTCCCGTTCGACACGTTCAGCGACGCAAGGGCGATAATCTCGGCTCTCCGGCCGAGCGCGCTCGTCTTCAGCAAGCTCGACGTCTGGCCCGCGCTCACGGAGAGCGCCGCGCGGCTCGGCGTTCCCGTCGGCGTGATCAGCGCCACCCTTCCGGAGTCGTCCGGCCGGCGGAATACGATAGCGCGCCAGCTCCTCGGCGACGCTTATCGCGCTCTCGATCGCGTCGGAGCGATCGATGCGCGCGACGCCGAGCGCCTTCGCGAGCAGGGAGTGCGTGCGGACAGGATAAGCGTGACCGGCGACACGCGTTACGATCAGGTCTGGGCGCGCGCGCTCAATCCGCCGTCCGCTTTGGTCCAGTCACTGCGCTCGCCACGGCCGACTCTCGTCGCAGGCTCGACATGGCCGTCGGATGAGGAGCATCTCCTGCCCGCGTGGATCGAAGTAAGAAGGAAAATAGCCCACGCGCGTTTGATCATCGCGCCGCACGAGATCAGCGACGCGCATTTACGGGCTCTCGTGGCGTGGGCGCGAGCGAGCGGGCTCATGGCTTCGAAAATCGGTGAGAGCGGGGCGAACGACAGCGACGTCATTCTCGTGGACCGCTATGGCGTGCTCGGCGATCTCTATTCGCTCGCCGACGTCGCGTACGTGGGCGGAGCATTCCACGCGGCGGGGCTCCACTCGGTCCTCGAGCCGGCCGCCTTTGGAGCGCCCGTCCTCTTCGGGCCGCTACACGGGAAGAGTCGCGACGCCTCCGCGCTGCTCGGCGGCGGCGGAGGCCGAACGGTCACTGGCGAAAGGGATCTCGCGCTCCATCTGCGGGAGCTGCTCGGCTCCCGGCAGAAGCGCGAAGCAGCCGGCGCCTCGGCGCGTTCCGTGGCTCAGGGCGGGCTTGGCGCGGCGGAGCGGTCGTTCCAGCTCGTTACGGCTTTACTTGGTCGGTGAGGACGGGTGTGGTTTGGATGCCGGACCGGACACCCACCGCGCTCGCGCTCGGCCTGTGCACGTAGAAACCCTGCACCAGATGTACGCCGAGCAGTTTGACCATCTCGTACTCTTCCTTCCGCTCGACGCCCTCGGCGATGACCTTCGCTCCGTGCTCGTTCGCGAAGCGCACCATCGTCTCGACGAGATTCTGCTTGATGAAGTTCTGGTCGATGCAGTTGATGAGCGAGATATCCAGCTTGATGAAATCGGGCTCCAGATTGGCGATGGAGCCGAGGCCCGCGTAGCCAGAGCCCGCGTCGTCGACGGCGAAGCGGTAGCCGCGGTCGCGGAACTCCTTGAGACGCCCGCGAAACTTCGGATAGTCCTTGATCGCCGTGCGCTCGGTGATCTCGATCACCACCCGCGTCGGGTCCTTGACCTTTAGCTCGTCGACGTCGAAGGAAGGATCGGCGAAGTCGGCGGGGTCGACGTTCATGAACAGCAGCTCGCCATCCTTGAGCAGCTTGCCCATCCCCTCGATGGCGCGGTTGCGGCACAACCGGCTCAGATCCCAGATGAGATCGGACTGCGCCGCTATCTCGAACATCACCTCCGGACTGCGCATGCTGCGCATCGTTCCGCGCGCCAGCGCTTCGTAGCCGAACACCGTCCGATCATCGGTGACGACAATTGGGTGGTACTCGATGTAGAGCCCGCGGTTGCGGAGAGTCTCGCGGAGGTCGGAGACTTTACGTGCCTCCTCGCGGTGCTCGAGACTCTTGGACGCGTTCGCCGCCTCGCGAATGGCGCGATAGATCTGGCGCTCGAGCCTGAGCTTTGGACTGTAGAGGACGAGAGAGCGGCCGACGAAGATGTCGAAGAGCGCGGCGATGTCCTCGCCGTGCACTTGTTCTATCTGCGTGGAGATGGCGTCCTTCAGGCCCGCGGTCAGCTCCGTGATCTCGGCATCCGTCGACGCCGGTGTGTCGTCCTGAGGGACGTGAAAGAACACGAAGTCGTCGTCGTTCGGAAACGCCACCATGAGGCGTGACGATGCCAGGGCACTCTTCTCGAGGAATTCGCGCATCGCCGTGCTGGTGGTCTCGAGCACACTGTCCAGCTTTTCCCAGCCGTAGATCTCCTCGACCTTGGAGTAGCGGTCGAAGTTGAAGTAGAGGATGACGAGCTCGCCGCGATCCTGAACCGCCTTTCTGACACTGTCTATCGTCGCGGCAACGGTGGGGAGACGCGTGAGCGAGTCGCGCAGGAGCTGGTGGTAATCCACGCTCAGGAGGCGGGCGTCAGGAGCTTGACGTTCCTTTCGACGGTGGCGGCAAGCTTCGCGAGCTCGAACGGCTTCTCGACGAAATCGTCGGCGCCGGTCTGGAGCGCCTGCCGCTTGTGTACCCAGTCGTCGAGCGCCGTCACCATCACGACTCTCACGTTCCGTCCCAGTGTCGGGTGCTGCTTGATCTCGCGGCACACCTGCCAGCCGTCGCGGCCAGGCATCATCACGTCGAGGAGGACGACGGCGGGCTTCACGTCCGCGAATGCCTTGAGCGCATCGTCGCCGTTGTAGGCGACTGTAATCGGATACCCCCGCGCCTCGAGATAATCCCGGATGATGTGGGCGTTATCGGGGTTGTCGTCGACTACGAGTATCGGTGG
>CAYMKQ010000125.1:0-4707 GCA_964391175.1 uncultured Gemmatimonadaceae bacterium
AGGCGCGCCTCGTCCCGTGTGATGTCGTCGGGCCCCCTGATCGGCTGACCCTGGCTCATCGCGGCTCGCGGCGAGAAGACTGCTAAGCCGGCAGCTGCCAGCGCGAGAGTCATTTGCAGGTTTGCTGTTTTCATAGTCGCCTCCTCGGTTTCCTACATGAAACATGGCAAGTCAGGGGCCCGGGCGAAGCGAAGGGCTACCCTACGGGCTAGAGAACGTGTTGTGCGTTTACCGTTTATCCGTTGTCCGTTTATCCGTTTACGGCTTGAACCTGAGTTGTCAGTCTTGCCGGTTGTTACGGCAGAACTGAACGGATTAACGGTAAACAGAAAAACGGTAAACGCACAACGCGCATTTCACAGTGATCGGAACCAACGAGCTCAGAGTTTACAATTCAGTATACCTGGTCCCACTCAGCGGACAGGCGAATCGCGGAGTCGATGATTCCGACCATGCTGTAGGTCTGCACGAAGTTTCCCCACAGCTCGCCCGTCTGCGGATCAATGTCCTCCGAGAGCAGTCCGTGCGGATTGCGGTGGGCCAGGACCTTCTCGAACAGCGCTCGCGCTTCGTCCTTGCGCCCCGTCGCGGAGAGCGCGTTGATGTACCAGAAGGTGCACACGACGAAGGCGTTCTCGGGCGCTCCGAAATCATCCTGCTCGGAGTACCTCAAGATGAAGTCGCCGCGCTTCAGCTCGCGCTCGATCGCGTGAACCGTGCCGATGAAGCGGGGATCGTCGGCGGCGAGGAATCCCACCTCGTTGAGACGGAGCAGGCTCGCGTCCAGCGTGTCGCCGTGCATCGTTCCCGCGAAGCTGCCGAGCTTCTCGTTCCACGACCGCTCGCAGATCACCGCGTGCATCCGGTCGGCGTGCGTGCGCCAGTAGTCAGCGCGGTCGCCCATGCCGAGGTGCTGGGCGATTCGCGCCAGACGGTCGCAGCCCGCCCAGCACATCACGCTGGAAAAAGTGTGGACGCGCACCTTCCCACGGAGCTCCCAGATCCCGGCGTCCGGTTTGTCGAACAGGCTCGCTGCCTGTTCGCCCAACGCCTCGAGCCGCGGAAAGAGGGTGTCGTCTCCGCGTCGCACCAGTCTGCGGTCGAAGAAAAGGTGCGGCGCCGCGAGTATCGCCGCCCCGTAGACATCGTGCTGCACCTGCCGGTGAGCCTGATTGCTAACCCGGACCGGGCCCATCCCGCGGTAGCCAGAGAGGCATTCCGCCGTGTATTCGTCGGGCACTGGGCGGCCATTTATCCCGTACAGCGGCTTGAGCCGTCCGTCCTCCACACCGGCGACGATGTTGAGGATGAAGGACAGATACCGCTCCATCGTGCGAGTCGCGCCGAGCCGGTTGAGAGCATTTACGACGAAGTACGCATCGCGAATCCAGCAGTACCGGTAGTCCCAGTTGCGGCCCGTGTTCGGCGCTTCCGGAATGGAGGTCGTCACCGCGGCGACGATGGCGCCGGTGTCCTCGAAGACGTTGAGCTGGAGCGTGATCGCCGCGCGGATCACCGCATCCTGCCACTCGAAGGGGATTGCCAGCATGCGCACCCATTCACGCCAGTGCGAAGCCGTCTCGTCGATGAAGTGCCGGCCGATCTCGGAGACCGCGCCATCAACGGTCTCGTCCGGACCCAGCAACATGGTGACCGCGTCCTCGAGGTAGAACGGAGTCTCGTCCAGAACCGCGGTGGTCGATGCGTCCGTCGTCAGCCGCAGCACGACATCGCCGCCGTAGTACCGGATGTGATTGCTACCCGTCGTCGTGCGGGGTCTCTCGCAGCCGTAATCGCGCGCCGGCCTCAGCCTTATTCGAACGCGCGGATTGCCCGATATCCGGCGCACCTGTCTCACCAGCATCATCGGGCAGAACATGCGGCCATATTTTCTGAACCGCGGAGCGAAATCGGTGAGCTCGATCGCGCTGCCCTCGGCGTCGTACGAGCGCGTGATCAGGATCGGCGTGTTGACCAGATACTCCTGCTCAGTCCTCACCGCATCGACCAGCTCCACGGCGAACATCCCGAATTCATCGCCACGCTCTTCGCCCCCCCCTCCTCCATTGAGAAGTGAGCAGAAGGCGGGATCGCCGTCGAGACGCGGGAAGCATCCCCACTTGATCTCGCCCGCGGGATCGATGAGCGCCGCGATCGTACCGTTGCCGATCAACGCGAGGTCGAGTGACATCAGTCGATCTGCTCGAGCCACGAGCGCACCGCGCCCACATCCGCCAGGCGCCAGCGCGCGACGGTGCGACCCGCGCCCACCTTGATCGAGTGGCCGCCGAGGGAGTTGACGACCGCGAATCCGTGTTCGTCGGTCACGTCGTCGCCGACGAAGACGGGGGTGCGGCCGCGGAACGGCTCCTCTTCCATGAATTCCCGCACCGCTTCTCCCTTGTCCTTGCCGCTGGGCTTGAGCTCGATGATGCGCTTGCCGGTGAGGATAGCGTATTCCGGACCCATCTTCGCGTGCACGCCGCGCATCGTTCGATGGGCGAACGACGCCAGCGCCGGCGCGGCCCGGTAGTGGAGGGCAAGCGACAGCCCCTTGTCCTCGAGCATGAGACCCCGGTGACGCGCCACCGCATCCGAGAGCCGGGTGCGTGCGTTCACCAGCTTTTCCGAAGTGGCATCGTGGCGGGAAATCTTTCCCTCCGCGTCACGCCGCTCAAGGCCATGCTGTCCCGCGACAGGGAGCCGTGGTCCGCTGAAGATCGAGTCGACATTCTCTATCGATCTCCCGCTGATGAGAGCGAGCGCGCCGCCGGAAGCCTGGTGCAATCCGCGAATGAGCTGGTGCAGGTCGCGCTCGAGGCGTATCTCCGACGGCGTAGGGGCGAAATCGGCGAGTGTGCCGTCGATGTCGAAGAAAAACGCCCAGGTCGCGCGAGGCGCGGGCAACCCCGGCCGCCTAGCGGACGCTTTCACGCGGCTCAGCGGAAGTAATGACCGGCGTCGAGGTGGGCGTACCCGCGTCGGAGGCGCGGTTCCATTTGCTGGTGTGTGGCGCGCGACTGAGGAGCCTTCCCCGACGCCGCATCGTCGCGGCGTCGAGCAGCATCCGGCCCGCCCATCTATACACGTTGAATTCCTGGATCAGGCTTCGCATCAGCTGCATCCGCGCGCGCTGCGTTCGGAGCGGCATCGTGAGCGCGACGTTAAGGGCGGATGCGCACTGGTCCGCATCGTACGGATTGACGATCAGCGCCTCGGGAAGCTCGCGAGCCGCGCCGGTGAACTGACTCAGGATCAGGACTCCGCGCTCGTCTTCACGCGATGCGACGAACTCCTTGGCGACGAGGTTCATCCCGTCGTGGAGGCTGCTCACGAAACAAAGATCGGCGGCACGATAGTACTCGTGCACCTGGTGCGGCTCGTGGTGCGCGACGGAGAGAACGATCGCGGGATGCCGGCCGCTCGAGAATCGCTCGTTGATGCGCGACGCCATCGCGCGCACGCGATTCTCGTAGTTCTTGTATTGCTCGATGCTCGCTCTCGTCGGCGCCGCGATCTGTATGAAGGTGAATTTGCCGACCCACTCCGGATGCAGCTCGAGCAGCCGCTCCACCGCGTGGAAGCGCTCCTCGAGTCCCTTAGTATAGTCGAGTCGGTCTACTCCCACTCCGATCGCGTGCCCGGGAGGCAGCTCATGCCGCTGGCGCACGGCCGCGCGACACTCCTCCACTGTCCTCGCCACGAGCGCGGGAGATGGTGGCCATTCGACGGAGATCGGATACCGCTTCACCGCTGTCGCCTGGCCCTTGTACGAGACTGTGAACGTCTCGCGGTCGACCCGCGCCTCGAGCTGTCTGTCGACGGTGTCGACGAAATTGTTGCAGTGGAACTGCGTGTGAAAGCCGAGGATGCTGCTGCCGAGCAGGCCGTCGAGGAGCTCCTGGCGCCAGGGGCAGATTGCAAACGCCTCGGGATTCGGCCACGGGATGTGCCAGAAGGTGATGATCGTCGCCGCCGGAAGCCGCTCCCCTATCATCCGCGGCAGAAGAGCGAGGTGGTAATCCTGCACCAGCACGATCGGATCCGAGGATTTCGATTCTTCCACGACGGCATCGGCGAACTTCCGATTTACCTTCTCGTACTGGATCCAGTCGGATGTGCGGAAGGTGGGACGGACGTGCGCGATGTGGCAGAGCGGCCACAGCCCCTCGTTGGCGAAGCCGTAGTAGTAGCCTTGCTCTTCCTCCTTCGAGAGCCAGACGCGGCGGAGCTGATATGCCGGATCTTCCACCGGAACCGGAATGTGGTCGCTGGCATCAACCACCTCGCGATCCGCTGAGCCGCTGCCGTGTGCGATCCAGGTTCCTGAGCAGGCGCGCATGATCGGCTCCATCGCGGTGACGAGGCCACTGGCCGGGCGCTGGATGACGATCGAGCCGTTCTGTCGAACATGAATGTAGGGCTCTCTGTTGGACACAACGATCACATCCTGTCCGCGCAGCTCGCGGTCGAGAATCTGGCGCAGCGTGTCGGGGGTCCATGCGAGCTGCTCTTCGTCGCGGAGCCGGTGCTCTGCTTCGAGGTCGCGAACCAGGGCGCGGAGGTCGTCCGCGATCGGGCCGAGCTCTCCTTCATCGGAGGTTTGCGCCGGCCGAAGTATCCCTTCGCCGCGCATCAAGGCCTGAATGCCCTGCACCCAGCCGCGCCAACTCAGCTGCGCGATGACGACCGTGAGGAGCGACACCA
>CAYMKQ010000126.1:0-4704 GCA_964391175.1 uncultured Gemmatimonadaceae bacterium
GCGAAGGACCGGTTTTGGCCCGCGGCGGTGCCACTGATCCCTAGACTTCTTCCGGAACCGCCACCGTCTCCGGCAGCGCGAAAGCCGAATCCGAATCCGAATCGGCCGCCAGTATCTCGGCGATCGACGGCTCGGGCGGAAGTCCGGGCGCCGGCGGAACCGGGGTTCCCTCGATCTCCACTTCCTGGTAGCGGTACATACCCGTACCGGCCGGGATCAGGTGGCCGATGATGATGTTCTCCTTGAGACCCAAGAGGTCGTCCCGCGCGCCGCGGATAGCGGCGTCGGTCAGAACTCTGGTCGTCTCCTGAAAGCTCGCCGCCGATATGAACGACTGCGTGGTGAGACTGGCCTTGGTGATTCCGAGAAGGAGTGGCTCGGAGACCGCGGGCGTATCCTTCTTTTTCTTGGCCCTGTCGTTCGACTCGCGGAAGGTCTGCTTGTCCACGTGCTCCCCTTCGAGGAACATCGTGTCGCCCGACTCGAGCACACGCACCTTCTGCAGCATCTGCCTCACGATCACGCCGATGTGCTTGTCGTTGATCTTCACGCCCTGCAGGCGGTAAACCTCCTGCACTTCGTTGAGCAGATACTCCTGTACCGCGCGCGGTCCCTTGATGCGGAGAATGTCGTGCGGATTGACCGGACCTTCGGAGAGACGGTCCCCCGCTCTCACCCAGTCACCGGCGTGCACGCGAAGGTGCTTGCCCGCGGCGACTTCATACAGCTGACCCGGATCTTCCGCGTCCGCCGGCGTGTCCTTCGGCACGACTCTGATCTCGCGCTTGCCACGCTTGATGTCGCCGAATCTCACCTCGCCATCGATCTCGGAGATCGTGGCCGGATCCTTCGGACGACGCGCCTCGAACAGCTCCGCGACACGCGGCAGACCGCCGGTGATGTCGCGGGTCTTGTACGCCTCACGTGGAATCTTCGCGATCGTGGTACCGGCGCTGATTTTCTTGCCGTCCTCGACCGTGAGCTGAGCGCCCACCGGTATAACGAAGTCTCTCAGACGCCTTTCCTTGCCGCCCTTGGTTTCGATGATCTCGATGTGCGGGTGGAGCTTCTTTTCCTTGTCTTCGATTACCACCGTCTGGCGGAGACCGGTGAGCTCGTCGAGCTCCTCCGACACCGACTCGCCAGGAATCAGGTCGGCGAAGCGCAGAGTTCCCTCCACGTCGGCGATGATGGGGTTCGTGTACGGATCCCAGGTGAAGATGATCTGGTCCTTCTTCACTTCGTCGCCGTCCTTCACCATCAGGGCGGCGCCAAGCGGCACCTGGAGACGCGCGCCTACGGATGCGTTGCGCTCGCCCGAGCTCTTGATCGTGAGCTCGCCCTCGTACGAAGTGACGATTCGCTGTCCCTCCGCATTGATGACGCTGACGAGTCTGTCGCCATACTCGATCGTGCCCGCGACCTTCGACTTGCGCGCCGTCTGCTCAGCGATACGAGCCGCTGTTCCGCCGATGTGGAAGGTACGCAACGTCAACTGAGTACCGGGTTCACCGATAGACTGTGCGGCGATAATGCCGACCGCTTCACCCTTGTCGACCATCGCCATGGTCGCGAGGTTGCGGCCATAGCACATCTGGCAGAGACCCCGCTTTGCCTCACAAGTAAGCACTGAGCGTATTTTCACGGTCTCGAGACCTGATTCCTCGATACCCGCGGCCATGTCCTCGTCGATGAGCTGACCGGCCTCGACCAAGAGCGTGCGCTGGCCTGACTCGTCGATCTCGTGGACATCATAGATGTCCTCTGCCGCCACCGTGCCGACGATACGCTCGGCCAGCGGCTCGATGATGTCCTCGCCTTCCTTGAGCGCTCCGACCTCGAGGCCAAGGATGGTTCCGCAATCCTCCTCGGTGATCGTCACATCCTGCGCGACGTCGACGAGGCGCCGGGTGAGATAGCCGGCGTCCGCGGTCTTGAGCGCGGTGTCGGCCAGACCCTTACGCGCGCCGTGCGTCGAGATGAAGTACTCGAGCACGGACAGACCTTCGCGGAAGTTCGACTTGATCGGGCTCTCGATGATCTCACCAATGCCACCTGTCAGCTTCTTCTGCGGCTTGGCCATCAGTCCGCGCATGCCGGCGAGCTGACGGATCTGGTCGCGCGATCCGCGCGAGCCGGAGTCGAACATCATGTAAACGGGATTGAATCCGTCCGCTGACTCGCGCATCGCGCGAACCATCGCGTCGGCGACGTCGTTGTTGGCGTGCGTCCAGGTGTCGATCACCTTGTTGTAGCGCTCGCCGTTCGTGATGTTGCCGGTCTGGTAAGCCTTCTGGAATCTGGTGACGCGCTCGTCGGCCTCCTCGAGAAGAGTCTCCTTCTCGGCCGGGATGTGGAGGTCCTCGATTCCGATCGAGATTCCGCCGCGCGTGGCATAGCGGAATCCAAACTCCTTGAGGCGATCCAGGAACGGTACCGTTCCCTGTAGCCCGCTTCTGCGATACGACTCGAAGACCAATTCACCCAGTGCCTTCTTCTTCATCTCCTGGTTCTGGAAGCCGATCTCCTTCGGGATGATGGCGTTGAAGAGCACGCGGCCGACCGTGGTCTCCACCCACCGCTTGCCTTCGACGTCCTGCACGAAGTAGCGGATGGGCGTGTGGAACGTGACGCGGTCCTGTGCGAGCGCGACCTCTATCTCTGCAACGGCGGTATACGCCTTTGCCTTCTTCGCCCGCTGCTCGAATTGCGGTGGAGCCTTCGTCGCGAAGTAGCAGCCGAGCACGATGTCCTGGCTGGGCTCGGCGACGGGGCGGCCGTCGGACGGCTTGAGGATGTTGTTCGACGACAGCATGAGCAGACGGCACTCGAGCTGAGCCTCGAACGAAAGCGGAACGTGGACGGCCATCTGGTCACCATCGAAGTCCGCGTTGAACGCGGCGCACACGAGCGGGTGAATTCTGATGGCCTTTCCTTCGACCAGCACCGGCTCGAAAGCCTGGATGCCGAGTCGGTGAAGGGTCGGCGCGCGGTTCAAGAGCACCGGGTGATCGCGGATGATCTCCTCGAGGATTTCATACACCTCGGGAGATTCCTTTTCCACTATCTTCTTGGCGCGCTTCACGGTCTCGGCGATTCCCTTCTCGACGAGCTTGTGAATGATGAACGGCTTGAAGAGCTCGAGCGCCATCGCCTTGGGCAGACCGCACTGGTGCAGCTTGAGCTCGGGCCCGACGACGATGACCGATCTTCCGGAGTAGTCGACGCGCTTTCCGAGCAGGTTCTGGCGGAAGCGTCCCTGCTTGCCCTTCAGCATGTCGGACAGCGACTTGAGCGGACGCTTGCCGCGGCCGCGTATCGCCTTCGAGCGGCGGCCGTTGTCGAACAGCGCATCGACAGCCTCCTGGAGCATTCTCTTCTCGTTGCGGAGAATGACTTCAGGCGCGCGGTGCGAGATCAGCTTCATCAGCCGGTTGTTGCGGTTGATGACGCGGCGATAGAGATCGTTCAGGTCGGACGTGGCGAAACGGCCGCCATCGAGCGGAACGAGCGGACGCAGGTCCGGCGGAATCACCGGAATCACATCCATGATCAGCCACTCGGCCTTGTTGCGCTCCTGGCCCGAGTCGCCGGATTTCCGGAACGCATCGACGACCTTCAGGCGCTTGAGCATCTGCTTCTTGCGGTGCTGCGAGCCTTCGTCGACGAGACCCGCGCGAAGCTCTGCGGCGACCTTGTCGACGTCGATGCGCTTGAGCAGCTCGCGGACGGCGGGCGCGCCGATGTCGGCGAAGAAGGCGTTATCGCCCTCGTCCTTCGCCTTCTGGCGAAGATAGAAGTACTCGTCCTCCGACAGGAGAGTATTGTTCTCGATCGACCGCGCCGGACCCTCGGGGATGCCCATGTTCTCGGGCACCGACTCCTGCTTGCCGGCGTCGATGACGACGTAGTTCGAGTAGTAGATGACCTTCTCGAGATCGCGGAGCGTCAGGTCCACGAGATTGCCCATGGGGCTGGGCAGCGTCTTGAAGAACCAGATGTGCGCGACGGGTACGGCGAGCTCGATGTGACCCATGCGCTCGCGGCGGACGCGGCTCAGGGTGACTTCGACGCCGCAGCGGTCGCAGATGACGCCGCGATAACGGATGCGCTTGTACTTGCCGCAATGACATTCCCAGTCCTTGACGGGACCGAAGATTCGCTCGCAGAAGAGGCCGTCCTTTTCAGGCTTGAATGACCGGTAGTTGATCGTCTCGGGCTTGAGTACCTCGCCCCACGACCACCAGGTGCGGAGCCCGGCCATCTCCAGCCGCTCGCGCTCCTTGGAATCCTTCGGGCCGCGCATCTCTTCCGGGGAAGCGATGCGGACCTGGATGTAATCGAATGAAGAAGCTCGCGTCTCGCGCGTGCTGCGGAAATCAATCATCAGTTATTCCTCGCTACCGTTGCCGTTTCTGGAGCCGTTGTTTCCGAGGCCGTAGCCGCTGGTGGGGTTCGCGCCCATGCTGACGTGAATACCGAGCGCCTTCAGCTCCTGAACGAGCACGTTGAAGGACTCCGGAATTCCAGGCTCGGGAAGGTTGTGTCCCTTCACGATCGCCTCGTAAACTCTGCTGCGGCCGTTCACATCGTCCGACTTGACGGTGAGAATCTCCTGCAGCGTGTGTGCAGCGCCGTAGGCCTCGAGGGCCCACACTTCCATCTCTCCGAAGCGCTGGCCGCCGAACTGCGCCTTTCCGGCGA
>CAYMKQ010000127.1:0-4682 GCA_964391175.1 uncultured Gemmatimonadaceae bacterium
CGAGCCCGAGCGCGGCCAGCACATACCCTTTCGTCTCGTCGAGGTTCTGGACGTCACCCGTGAACACAGCGTGATATCCGATAGGAAGCCCGAGAGAATCGATGCCGCTCTTCACCCTGTTTGCGACGTCCCCCATCGCGTAGCCGGGAAGGACGCCCGCCGAGATCGACACCTGCTGCTCGAGATTCCGCCGCTCGATCTGTTGCGGAGCGAGACTCGTCCGCACCTCCGCGACCTGAGTCAATGGAATCATCGCCTGCTGGCCGTTGGCACCGACGATTCCGGACGGGATCGGAATGTCGGCGACGTCCGCAGCGCTGGCGCGGAGAGAGTCCGGGTAGACAACGACGACATCGTGCGAGAAGCCCTGATGGTCTTCCCAGCGGGTCGCGCGCTGGCCCGCGAAGAGCGGTGCGAGCGTTCCGGCGATGCTGTTGATGCCGACGCCCGCTGCCCACGCCTGCTGGCGGTCGACGTCCACATCGAGCTGGGGTAGCTGTCCTTCGTCGCTGGAATTGGGCTCCGCCACACCAGGCGTCGCGCGCATCAGGCTCAGGACCTGGTCGGCGGCGACCTTGAGCTGCTTCACCTCCGGACCCTGGACGTTGACTATTATCGGTTGGCGGAAGCCGCCGAAAATCGACGGCGTTCCCGTAATGACGGGCGTCACGCCCGGCATCTCCCGGAGCGCTCCACGCAGGGCGCTCTGGATCTCCTCCTGCGAGCGATCCCGCTGCGATTTGGGAACGAGCCGTACGTAGACCCGCCCGTTACTCGGCGAGCCGCGGAATCCTCCTCCCACCGTCGTATACGTGAATTCGACCTCGGGAAGCGTTCGAAGATAGGCGCTCACTTCCTGGGCCTTCCCCACCGAATAGCTGAGGCTGGAGCCCGGCGCGGTGCGCAGGCTGACGTTGAACTCGCCGCCATCCACGTCGGGAAGCCAGGTGAAGCTGAGGAACGGATAAATGATCCCGGCAATGACGATCGACCCTGCAGCCGCGCCGACTACCACGAGTCTGTGACCGAGAGACCATCTCAGCCAGTTGGGGTAGCGGTCGGCGGTGCGCTCGAACCACGCATCGAACGCTAGGCCCGCGCGTCGGATGGGATTCCCCGACCGCGCCGGGGCGGGTCCATGGTGTCCACCCTCGGCGTCTGGATCGGGCCAGATGCTCGAGAGCATTGGATCGAGTGTAAACGACACGAACAGGGAGACGAGAACGGCGAACGTCACCGTCACGCCGAACTGGAAGAATATCTTTCCGATCATTCCGCCCATGAACGCGACCGGAATGAACACTGCAACCACTGCCAGCGAAGTCGATGTGACGGCGAGTCCGATCTCATCGGTGCCTTCCTTCGCCGCGCGGACGTGGTCTTTCCCCATCCGCACGTGGCGCACGATGTTCTCGCGAACGACGATCGCGTCGTCAATCAGGAGACCGATCGCCAGCGAGAGGGCGAGGAGCGTCATCGTGTTCACCGTGAAGCCGAACACCCACATGATGAAGAACGCGGAGATGATGCTCACCGGAAGCGTCAAACCGGTGATGATCGTGGATCTCCATGAATTGAGGAACAGATAGATGATCGCGATCGTCAGCACCGCGCCGAGAAGAATCGTTAGCTGAACATCGTGGAGCGACTCGCGGATGCGCTGCGAATCGTCTCGGATCACCCGCAGATTCACATCCGACGGAAGCCGTTTCTCGAGGTCGGCGGCGGCGGCACGCACCGAATCAGCGACCGCCACCGTATTCGAGCCGGAGATCTTGAGGATGTCGAGCGCGAGCGCCGGCTTGTCATCGAGAAACGCGGCGGTGCGCTTGTCCGCGGCGCCATCGACGACTCTGGCGACGTCGCCCAGTCTCACCGGCACGCCCTGGCGCACGGCCACGACGATGCTGCCAAACATCACTGGGTTGACCACCCGGCCGGTGATCCGGATGAGCTGCTCCGTAGGTCCGCGCGTTATCCGCCCGGCGGGAACTTCCTGATTCTCCTTCGCGAGCGCGTCGATTACCTGCGGCGGCGAGATGCCATAGGACCGCATCGCGATCGGGTCGAGCTCGATCCTGATTTGGCGTGTTTCCTCGCCAGCGGTATTTATCGCGCCAACTCCGGGAATTGCCTGGAGCCGCTGGATGATCACTTCGTCGGCGAGACTCGTGAGCTCCCGGATCGGGCGATCGCCACTCTGCATTGCCAGCGAAATGATCGGACGCTCGTTGGGGTCGAAGTGACGGGTGATGGGTTCTTCGATGTCTGGTGGAAGCTCCCGTCGAATGCGCGCGAGCTTCGCCTGCACATCCTGCTGCGCTGCGAGCACATCCACGTCGAGGTTCAAGACGAGGCGGACGATCGAGATCCCATTCAGCGAGGTCGATCCGATCTCCTTGAGGCCCTGAACCGTATTCAGCGCCTCCTCGATCGGCCGCGAGATGTCGCGCTCCATCACCTCCGGGGATGCGCCTGGGTAGCTGGTCTGCGCGATGACGATCGGATAGGTGATGTCGGGATACTCGTCGATCGCCAGCCGCTGGTAGGAAACAACTCCGAGCACGACGAGCGCGGCCATCATCATGGTCGCGAAGACCGGGCGCTTGATCGAGATGTCTGACAGGAACATGGGTCGTTACCTTCCGGGAGCCTGTGATTGCCGCGCGCCGAGTATCTGGACCTTCATCCCCGCGGCGAGACTTCCGACGTTGCCGGAGATGAGGCTGTCGCCATCCGCTATACCCGAGAGAGCTTCAGCGATGCCGAGGCGATCGTTGATTACTCCCACCTGGACAGAGGCCGTGTCGAGCGATCCCTTCCTGATCTTGTACGCAAGCTGGTTCCCCGACGCAGTCTGGCGAAGCGCGGAGAGCGGGATGACCATTGCGTTACTGATTGTGCGCGACAGCACTGTGCCGCTGGCGAAGGTCCCGCCCTTGAGCGCCCCGTTCGCATTGGGAATCTGCACGTAGACCGTAACCGAGCGCGACGCCGGATCTATGGTTGGGCTCAGTCGCGCGACGCGGCCGACGACAGTCGATCCGCTCGCCTGAAACTCAACGCTCTGCCCTGGCCTGACGACGTTCGCGCGCTTCTCCGGGACAGCCGCCGCGAGCTCGAGGATGTCATTCCGCACCAGCGTGAACATCGCTCCGCCCCTGGCAATGTGCTCGCCGTTCTCCACGAAACGCTTGTCGATCACTCCCGACGTCGGAGCGAGGACGCGGGTGTCGCGAGCGCTCATCGATGTGGTGCGGAGCCGCGCGTTCGTGGCGGCCAGACGCGCGCGGGCGGTTGCGACTGCGTTGCGTGCCGACCGAAGATCGGTCTCCGGTATCGCTCCCACTTTGAACAGCTGCTGCGATTGCTCGAGGTTCCACTCGGCGGTCGCGAGCTCGCCCTCGGCCGCGACCCGGTCCGCCCGAGCGCTCTGCGCGGTGCTCTCCTGTTCCGTCGACTCGAAGCGCGCCAGGAGCTGACCCGCGCGCACGTAATCTCCTTCGCGCGCATAGACACCCTGGAGGTCTCCATCCAGACGCGCGCGGACCTCTACAGTCTCGATCGGGTGCAATGTTCCGGTAATAGGAACTCCGTCAACGAGGCTCGCGCGGCGAGCAACTGTGACGTCGCTAGCGGCCAGTGTGAGAGTTTGCGGGCCACGATCACCTGGCCTGCCGGCCCCTCCAGCGGCACCTGCACCGGTCGTCCCTGCTTCAGCGCTCGGCTTCGAGCACCCGAAAGCCGCGACAAGCGCGGTCATTACTGCGAAAGACGCGAGACTCTTATGGAACACTGGCCGGAAATGAGGGTGATTCCGAGCTGGCGGGGGATGGCCGCGAAACATCGAACAGCTGCGGAGGTCTGCCGAGCGCGCGTGCGTATGACGCGGCGGCGAGATAGAGATCATAAACGGCACGCGCTTCGTTGGTGCGGGCGACGGTCAGGGCGAGCTGTGCATCGGCGACTTCCAGCTGCGTGGCAAGCCCCCGCGACTGACGGAGCTCGGCGAGCTTGAACGCTTCGAGAGCTTCGCTGGCGTTCTGGCCGCGGGCGGCGAAGAGCGCCTCCGCACGGTTCAGCTCGGCGCGTGCAGTGGCGGCTTCGCTCGCGACGCGCTCCCTCGTCTGCGCCAGCTGAAGGTCAGCGAGTCGCGCCTGCGCGGAGGCGAGATCGATCGCGCCCTTGACGCGAAATCCGTCGAAGATGGGCAGACCTACCTGCACACCGAAGGATTTGTCACCGAACCAGCCACCGTTCTGAGCGGTGCAGGCACGATCGGCTGGAGAACCAGACGGGCACGGCACGGGCTCGAGACGCCCGCGAGTTCTCGGGAATCCGTTCAGCGGGAAGGCCTGGGCGCCAACGAGGGCGGTGAAGGTGATACTGGGAAGAAGATCCGCTCTTGCGACTCTCACACCCGCATGCCTTGCCTGAGAGACCAGCTCCGCGGATCTGACAGCTGGGCGATTGAGCGGCGCGGCATCGGCGCGCAGACGCGCGACCCAGGCGAGCACGGTCGCCGTGTCGATGGTCGTCGTCAACTTCAGCGGCTGGTCAAACGGAATGTTGATGAGCCGCTTCAGCTCGATCAGCGCGAGCTCGATCTCACTTCGCGCCTGAATCGCCGTCGGCTCGATGTTCGCTCGCTCGACCCCCGCCCGCAGCACGTCGTACCGCGA
>CAYMKQ010000128.1:0-1258 GCA_964391175.1 uncultured Gemmatimonadaceae bacterium
AATCTCATCTACATCCGCGGCTCCGTGGCCGGTCCCACCAACGGGATCGTCCTCGTGAAGAAGCAGGGTTAATCATGGCTGAATCAACGAATTCCACCATCAAGGCAGCGGCGTTCACCGCGGGCGGAACGGAGCGCGAGCGCGTCGACCTTCCGGGCGAGCTGTTCGATGGCACGATCAACATGCCGGTGATGCACCAGGCGGTGAAGGCGTATCTCTCGAACCAGCGCCTGGGGCTCGCGTACACCAAGACGCGCGGTCTCGTCGCAGGTGGCAACCAGAAGCCGTGGAAGCAGAAGGGAACAGGCCGCGCCCGTCAGGGTTCGCGCCGCGCTCCGCATTTCGTGGGCGGCGGTACTGTGTTCGGTCCGACCGGCCGCAAGTACAGCCAGACGGTGCCGCGGCAGATCCGCGCGCTCGCCAGAAAGAGCGCGCTCAACGCCCGCGCACGTGAAGACGCGCTCATCGTGATCGACAACTTCAACTACGAGAAGCCGAACACGAAGCAGATGGTATCGCTCCTCGGCGCGCTCGGCGTGACGGACAAGAAGGTACTGGTACTCACGGACGGGAATAAGCCGAACGTCTTTCTCAGCGGACGAAACCTTCAGCGCGCGCACGTGATGCCGTACGCGGACGTATCGACCTATCACATTCTCTGGTCGGATGTGGTGCTGATCGAGTCGAACGCGCTTGGCTACGAGCTCGACTCGGTGGCAGAGAAGCCCCGCGCAGCTCGCCCGAAGTCGGAGAGCAAGTCCCGCGGCGCCGCGAAAGCGGAAGCCAAGACGACCAGGACCGCCGTCAGGAAGGCAAAGGCCACGAAGTCGGCCCATAAAACGGCCCGAAAATCGGCGGCCAGATCAGCCAAGCCGAAGGCGGCCGTCAAGAGAGCGAAGAAGACGACGGCGAAGAAGGCAATGCCTAGGGCGCGCGCCGACAAGAAGAAGAAGAAGGGGAAGTAAGCGATGCCAACGCTGACTCGCACCATCATCACTCCGATCGTCACCGAGCAGACCTCGGCGGCGTATCAGGATCGCGGAGAATACACGTTCAGAGTGCACCCGGAAGCGACGAAGACGCAGATCAGAAATGCGATCCAGGAGCTCTTCGGCGTGACGGTCACCGGCGTCTGGACCTCCAACCACCGCGGCAAGGATCGCCGCGTCGGTCAGGTCGTGGGACGCAGGCCGCACTGGAAGAAAGCCATTGTGACGCTCGCTCAGGGCGACTCAATCGACATTTTTGAGACCTGAGC
>CAYMKQ010000128.1:1358-4625 GCA_964391175.1 uncultured Gemmatimonadaceae bacterium
ATGAGAAAAGTAGCGATGAAAGGACTTGTGACCCTGAAACATGGTGACTCCATCGACATCTTCGAGGCATAGGAAATGGGCGTTCGTCAATTCAAGCCTGTCACCAAGAGCTCGCGCTTCCGCAGCGTCTCCGATTTCTCGGAGATCACGCGGACGACGGGCGAGAAGTCGCTGATGGAGCCGCTCACGAAGTCGGGCGGACGCGACAATCACGGGCACATCGCGATGCGGCGCATCGGCGGTGGACACAAGCGCATGTACCGCATCATCGACTTCAAGCGCAACAAGTTCGGCATGACGGCGACGGTGCGTGAGATCGAGTACGATCCCAACCGCACGGCGCGGATTGCGCTGGTCGAGTACGAGGACGGCGAGAAGCGCTACATCCTGCACCCGAAGGGACTGTCCGTCGGGGACAAGATCGTTTCCGGACCGGGCTCCGACAGCCGCGTCGGCAACGCGCTTCCGCTCAGCGAGATACCGCTCGGAACCGATGTCCACAACGTCGAGCTCAAGCCAGGCGCGGGCGGCAAGATGGCCCGTTCCGCCGGCACTAAGCTCGAGGTAGTCGCCAAAGAGGGCGAGTACGTCACGCTCCGCATGGCATCTACCGAGATGCGTCTTGTTCACGGCAGGTGCCTGGCGACGGTAGGAACGGTCGGCAACGCCGAGCACGAGCTGATGTCACATGGAAAGGCCGGCCACAGCCGCTGGGTCGGCAAGCGTCCCAAGGTTCGCGGCGAGGTGATGAACCCCGTCGATCACCCGCACGGTGGTCGCACGCGCGGCGGGCGGAACGTCGTGGACCTGTGGGGCAACAAGGAAGGCGTGAAGACGCGCAACAAGAAGAAGCCATCGCAGCGCCTGATCGTCCGCGGACGGAAGCGCGGCAAGGCGACGCAGTAAGCACGAGCACCCAATTCTGAGAATCGGATATGGCAAGAAGCGTTAAGAAGGGTCCGTATGTCCAAGACGCGCTGATGACCAAGGTCTCGGCGATGAACGGCAGGAACGAGAAGCGAGTGATCAAGACGTGGGCGCGTTCGAGCACGGTCGTCCCCGACTTCGTCGGTCACACCTTTGCCGTTCACAACGGAAACAAGTTCATCCCGGTGTACGTGACGGAGAACATGGTTGGACACAAGCTCGGAGAGTTTGCGCCGACGCGTCTCTTCCGCGGCCATACAGGCGCCGGAAAGCCGACCGACAAGAAGGCTAGCGGGGTCCCAACAACGACACCGCCTAGGGGCACAGGACCGGTGAAATGAGTGAGAGATCGAGAGTTCGCGCTGCCCGCCACGCGGCGGAAAAGAAAGGGATAGCCAGTGCGATCCAGCGGACCGCGAGGCAGTCGCCGTACAAGATGCGCCTCGTCGTCGATCAGATCCGTGGCAAGGATGTGAACGAGGCGCTCGGTCTCCTCCGCTTCTCCAAGAAGCACGCGGCGAAGCAGATCGAGAAGGTCCTCAACTCGGCGGTGGCAAACGCGGAGTTCAAGGCCCGGAAGGACGACGAGTCGATCGATGTGGACACGCTCTACATCAAGCACGTGGTTGTGAACGAAGGACCCGCGCTCCGCCGCTTCATGCCGGCGGCGCAGGGCCGCGCCACACCGATCAGAAAGAGAACCAGTCACGTCGAGATCGTCCTCGACGCACGCGAAGCAGGAAGAGGGGGGGGAACGCGCTAATGGGTCAGAAAACACATCCGATCGGCTTTCGTCTCGGCATCTCCAAGACCTGGAGATCGCAGTGGTACGCGAACCGCGACTTTCCCGCGCTTCTCCGTGAGGACGAGCTCCTTCGCAAGTATCTGAAGGCGCGCCTCGGTCACGCCGCGATCGCCGACATCCGCATCGAGCGGAAGCCGGGCAAGGTCGTCGTCACGATTCATACCGGGCGTCCCGGCGTCGTCATCGGCAAGAAGGGAGCGGAAGTCGACCAGCTGCGTGATGAGCTCACTCGTCTCTCCGGCAAGGAAGTCGGGATCAACGTCGAGGAGATCAAGCGCCCCGAGCTGGATGCCCAGCTCGTCGCCGACAACATCGCCAACCAGCTCGCGCAGCGCATCTCCTTCCGTCGCGCCATGAAGCGCGCGGTGCAGAGCGCGATGCGGATGGGCGCGGGCGGGATCAAGATCAAGTGCGGCGGCCGTCTGGGCGGCGCCGAGATCGCGCGCGTCGAGGGCTACCACGAGGGTCGTGTGCCTCTCCACACGCTGCGCGCCGACATCGACTACGCGACATCGACCGCGAAGACCACCTTCGGCACCATCGGTGTGAAGGTCTGGATCTTCAAGGGCGAGATCGTTGAAGACCGGCGCGGCAAGACCTACTCGACCGGCGTCTAGGAGAATCCGAGATGCTGAGTCCGAAGCGCGTAAAGTTCAGAAAGATGTTCAAGGGCCGGACGAAGGGACTTGCCACGCGTGGCAACGAAGTCTCCTTCGGGCATTACGGCCTGAAGGCGTTGGAGCCCGGCTGGGTGTCCAACCGTCAGATCGAGGCGGCCCGCGTGGCGCTCACGCGTCACATCAAGCGCGGCGGCAAGGTCTGGATCCGCATTTTCCCGGACAAGCCGATCACCAAGAAGCCCGCCGAGACCCGCATGGGAAAGGGAAAGGGCTCGCCCGAGGGTTGGGTGGCGGTGGTGAAGCCGGGCCGCGTGCTGTTCGAGCTCGAGGGCGTCACGCCGGAGATCGCCAAGAAGGCAATGGCGCTTGCGGCGGCGAAGATCGGGGTCAAGACCAAGTTCGTGGTACGAGAGGAGGCGCACACCGATGCTGGCTAAGGACATACGGGAGATGAGCGAGGCGGACATCAACTCCCGCATCGCCGAGCTGGAGAGGGAGCGGTTCAACCTCCGCCTCGCATCCGCCACGCGCACGCTCGAGGATCCGCTTCGGCTGCGGGTGATTCGCAGAGACATCGCGCGGCTCAACACCGTGTTGCGTGAGAAAGTTATTGGAATCGCCGAGGCGAGGGAGCCCAAGCGAGTGAAAGCGAGACGTGTGACGGGCAGACGCGGGCGCAAGAGCGCCACGGCGACTAACCGCGCGAAGACGAGTAAGAGGGCATAACGGGAATGGCTGAATTGGCGAAGAGAGTGGGCGACGACGTGCGGAACGCGCGCAAGACGCGGGTGGGCATGGTCGTCAGCGATAAGATGCAGAAGACCGTGGTGGTCTCGATCGAGCGCAGGGTGCAGCACCCCGTTTACGGGAAGATGATACGCCGCACCAAGAAGCTGAAAGCGCACGACGAGCAGA
>CAYMKQ010000129.1:0-4590 GCA_964391175.1 uncultured Gemmatimonadaceae bacterium
ATCGGGCCCATCGAGAACCGCACGTCGCGCTCCGGATCGATGTGATTCAGGGCGACCCACCACGCCTCCTGCACGTTCTGTACGTTCACATCCTTGTCGAGCACCACGATCACCTTCGCCAGCGACATGAGCCCCTGACCCCACATTGCGTTCATCACCTTGTACGCCTGGCCGGGATACTGCTTGTCGATCGAGACGAACACCAGGTTGTGAAAGATCCCCTCAGGCGGCATGTGATAGTCTACGATCTCCGGAATGGTCAGCTTGAGAAGCGGCAGGAAGATCCGCTCCGTCGCGTGCCCGAGATAGTAGTCCTCCATCGGCGGGCGGCCGACGATCGTCGTCGCGTAGACCGGCGAGCGCCGCATGGTGATCGCCGTCACGTGAACCTGCGGATAAAGATCCGCCTCGGAATAGAATCCGGTGTGGTCGCCGAACGGGCCCTCGACGACGAGCGGCTCGGAGGGATCGATGTAACCTTCGATCACGAACTCCGACTCCGAGGGAACCTCGAGGTCGCAGGTGAGAGCTTTGGTGAGGCTCACCGGTGAGCGCCGCAGGAATCCGGCGAAGAGGAACTCGTCGATCGTGGGCGGCAGAGGCGCGGACGCCGAATAGACAGAGGCCGGATCAGCGCCAATCGCTATGCACACAGGCATGCGCTCGCCCTTTTCCGCCATTCCCCGCCAGTGCGCCGCGCCGACCTTGTGTCGCTGCCAGTGCATCGCCAGCGTACGGGGGCCGAGGACCTGTACGCGATACATCCCGACGTTTCGAATGCCGCGCTTCGGATCCCTGGAGATCACCATCGGCAGCGTGATGTAGGGTCCGCCATCCTCGGGCCAGCAGGTGATGTTCGGGATCCTGACGAGATCGATCTCATCGCCTTTCCAGACGATCTCCTGACACGGAGGCTTTCCGCCCCTGATGCGTGGCGGAAACTTTCCGATCTCGAGCAGCCGCGGCAGCATGGAGAGCTTGCCCATCAATCCCTCGGGTACCTTGAGGTCGAGAAGCTCGGTGATGCGGCCTCCCACCTCGTCGAGATCCTCCACACCAAGAGCGAGCGACATGCGCCGCATCGATCCGAACAGGTTGATCGCGACCGGAAACTCCGAGCGCTCTCCATTGTCCAGAATCACGTGCTCGAACAGCAGCGCCTTCCCGCCACCGCGCTGCTTCATCACCCGGTCCGCGATCTCGCACACCTCGAGGCGCGCCTTCACGGGCTCAGTGATGCGCGCGAGCTCTCCCGCGCGACTTATTGCATCTACAAACTGGCTTAGGTTGTCGAGGCTCACTTTCCTTCCGATATGGGACGCTCACCGACGTGAATCGCGGCGATGCCGTACGAGAGCCTCGACCAGCTGACAGCCGCGAATCCCGCCTGCGCCATCCGCCGCGCAAGCTCCTCCTCTACCGGGAAGTTCGCGACTGAGCGCGGCAGATAGCTGTACGCGGTGCGATGTCCGCTGATCAGTCCGCCGATCGCCGGCAGCACGTGATGGAAGTATAGGTGGTACAGTGCGCGGAGCACGCGCATCCGGGGTGTCGAGAACTCGAGTATCACGAGCTTTCCTCCCGGAGCCAGGACTCGCCACGCCTCGCGAAGCGCCGCGTCCAGACCCGCGACATTTCTGATCCCGAAGGCGACGATCGCGCCGGCGAGACTGCTCGATGCGATAGGCAGATCGACCGCGTCAGCCGTCACGGGGGCGATCTTCGACCGCGCCACTTTCCCTGCGCCGGCTCTGAGCATCGGCTCCGCGAAATCAGCGCCGACTATGAACCCTGCAAATCCGGGGGTATGCGCGAGCTGAGCCGCGACATCGAGAGTGCCCGCGCACAGATCGAGATAAGTGCCTGCCGGGTGTCGCTCGACACCCAGTCTCTCGATCGCGCTCCGTCGCCATCTCCTGTCGATGTTGAGACTGAGCAGATGATTCAGGAGATCGTATCGCGGGGCGATCTCGGAGAAGATTCGCTTTACGTACGCGCGCTTCTCGGCGCCACCGGCAGCAGCGGCGCCGGCGGCGGCGGCCGTCGCGTTGTCGATGTCGGTGGCCAGCATCTGTCGAAAGTTGCCCGGCGGCCCTCGGCGGGGCAAGCTATCTTAGTCGCGCTTCCCCCCCGACCATGCCGCCCAAATCCTACACCGACGTCTCCGACCAGCAGGTTGTCGTCTTCGCCCAGGAGGGGCGTGAAGACGCGTACCGCGAGCTGATCAAGCGCTATGAGCGTCCGGTGTTCTCGCTCATATACCGCATGGTGCGCGACAAGGAGACGGCCGAGGACCTGGCGCAGGAGACCTTCATCAAGGTCCTCAACAACATCGACCGCTACAGACCCGAGTTCAAATTCTCGAGCTGGCTGTTCAAGATCGCGAACAACATCACGATCGACCATCTGCGCCGCCGCCAGCTAGACACCATCAGCATTGAGGGCTCGCCGGACGCTGTGACCGCCGAGCGCGCGCGGGCGACCGCGGTGACGCTCACGAGCGGCGGCGAATCTCCGCTCGAGGAGCTCGAATCGCGCGAGCTCGGCGCATCAATCGAGAAGGCGATCGCCAGGCTACGGCCAGAATATCGCGCCTGCATCATCCTCCGCCACGTCGAGGACTACTCGTATGACGAGATTGCGGAGATCGTGAAGCTCCCGCTCGGGACGGTGAAGACGTACATCCACCGCGCCCGCCAGGAGCTGAGACAGCACCTCGGAGACCTTCGGTGAGAGTTCGCTTTCTTGGTCTCTCCGTGAACCCGAAAAAACATAGAACAGCAATGCTGCCGGCTGATGGCTACCCGCTGCCTGCTGCCGGCTCACTACGACTCGGCATACAGGCGTCCTGGCGTCGTAATCTGGAAGCGGGCAGCGGGCAGCCTATAGCTGGGCGCCTGTAGTGTTCCGTTTTTTGAAACTTTTCATAAAGTTCGAGCCCCGAGCGGCTGAAACTTCCCCGTCCCCCAGCCCGTAGTCTATCACGTGAGGAACCCATGACAGAGCATGACTTCCCCGAAGATTTCATCCCCATTGCCGCCGAGCTGCAGCGACTGCCCTACATGTCGCCATCTCGCGGTTTTGCCGATCGCGTGATCTCGAGGATCGACCGTCTGAACCCCATGCGGACGGCGGCGCCGCTGCCTGTACGCAGGCACCTGGAGCTCCAGCAGGGAGGGGCTGACCAGCGGGCTGTCGTGGCGCGCCGGCCCTTGGGGCTAGTCCGCGGAGTCGGGACCGCCGTTGCCGGTGTCGCGCTCGTCACGGTCGCTGCCTTCATGTTCGTCGGGATCGACATGCTCACCACGATTCTCGCCGCGGCTGCCAGCCAGTACGCGTTCGCAATCGCTGCCGTCGGCACCGAGGTCGGCGCGTTCGTGCTTGGCGGCTCGACCATGGCCTACCTCCAGGCGGGCGCGCTGGAAGCGATTCTCCTCTATCTGACACTCGTGGTCGGACTGTTCGGCGGATACGCAGGTATCCGCACGGCCGCCGCCATCGCCAAACGCAAGGCTGCCTGACATGAGATCAATTCTGCTCGGCGCTTCTTTTTTGATCGCGGCATTTGCCGCGCAGGATGCGGGCGCCCAGCAGCGCGGTAGCTGGACCTTCTCCGGCTTCCGGAAATACGCACAGCTCGTGAACGGCGACCACGTCGTTCCGGCCGGCACGACCACCTCCGGCTCGGTGATGGTCGTGAGAGGCAACCTCGACGTTTACGGAAACGTCGATGGAGCCGCCACCTCGATTGGCGGAGACGTGATCGTGCACGAGGGCGGCAGGGTTCGTGGCGGCGCTGTCGCACTGATGGGCCATGTGCGCAACGAGGGCGGCTCGATCCTCGGCGTGATCAAGGACGTGGGAACAGCTCACAACAGACAGACTGTCAGCTTCGGCGGCCGCCCGCGCACGACATTCGGATCCCTTGCCTCGGCGCTCCTCTGGCTGATCGTGCTTCTTCTGATCGGTACGTTCGTTCTGTTCTTCCTGCACGATCATTTCAAGCGCACGGTCGAAGTCGTCACGCAGGAGACCGCCAAGTCGCTCTTCACCGGCGTGTTGGGCGGACTGGCGGTGGTTCCCGCCCTCATCGCGCTCGTCATCGCCATGGCGATCACGATCATCGGAATTTTCTTCATTCCGATCGGCGTGGGAGGATTCTTCGTCGCACTGGCTGGAATCGCGCTCCTCGGATTTCTCGCGGTCGCGCACGTCGCCGGGATTGCGATCTCCGGCGATACGGGCACGGAGACCCCGGCGGGCCAGGACCTTCAGTACCTCTTCACCGGAATTCTCGCTTTCTCGGCGCTGTGGATCATCGCCGCGGCGTTCACCTGGTTCCCGGTGGTCGGCGCGATTCTTCGCATGCTCGCGTTCTCAGTGACTCTCGTCGCCGTCGCCACCGGATTCGGCGCGGTGATTCTCTCCTGGTGGCGCGCGAGGCCGAAGAAGGACGCAGTAGCAGCCGTGTAGACCCGCTTCGCCTTCGACGTCATCTTCAATCGCGAATTCGCGATGGAGTGAGTGGGGCGTTCTAGATCGTTGCGCCCGGTCAGTCGGAGGGGGTCCTGCTGCGCGAGTACGCTCGCT
>CAYMKQ010000130.1:0-4576 GCA_964391175.1 uncultured Gemmatimonadaceae bacterium
AACACTCAGTAGTCGAGGCGCATTATAGTTCTGGTGCGCCGCGGAGTCGGAGGGGATACTGCTCTGCGAGTACGCTCGCTCGGGCGGAGCCATCCTGCCCACTCCGTGGGCGCCCGCGCGACCGCCCGCTCCGCGGGGAGGTCGCTGGTCTCCTGGTCGCTCGCTGAAACTCGCTGTTGTAGGACCCCCTCCGACTCCGCGTGAGCATCACAGAAGCTAAAATGCGCGCCCGCCGGTGCGTATCATACGCGAAGTGACATGCCGCGCGCTGCCGCTAGCCTCGTTCCCAACGCGCGCGGCTCTGAGAGTTTGCGCGCCGGTCCGCGACGCCGCGACGACAGAACCGTGCAGGGAGGTGAGGGTGTCCTCGCAGGCGACGTCCAAGCGAGCGCCCGAGGAGACCAGCTCCGGAGCGCGGAGCGCGAAGTCGCGCGGGCGCCCACGAAGTGGGCAGGATGGCTCCGACCAGCGAGCGTCGTCGCCGAAGAGGATACCCTCACCTCCCCCTCCAGACATGCCAGTCGAAGCGGCAACGCGAGGCGCGCGAAACTCTCAGAGCGAGCGCGCAGGTAAACAGGGGAACGAATTGCGCGCGAACTTGACATCTCGTCGCCTGCGCGCCCGATTGAACACCATGTCCGCGGAGATTCACATCGGCACTCAGGGCTGGAATTACGACGCCTGGGTCGGGCCGTTCTATCCGGATGGCACCCGCCCATCCGATTTCCTCACAGTTTACGCGCGGGCGTTCGACTCAGTGGAGGTCGACTCAACCTTCTACGCGTTACCCGCCGCAACGACGATCCGCAGCTGGGTGGAGCGCACGCCGAAGGATTTCATCTTCGCGCTCAAGCTGCCGCAGGAGATCACGCACGAGCAGCGACTGCGCGATGTCACCGGCGCGTCGGAAGCTTTCTTCGAGAGGGTCCGCGACCTCGGCGACAAGCTCGGGCCGATTCTGGTGCAGATGGGCCCGGACTTTCAGCCCGGAGAGCTGCCGGCGCTGGTGGATTTTATCGGACGGGTCCCCTCAAACCTTCGCGTGGCGATCGAGTTCAGGCACCGCGGCTGGATCTCCGACGGAGTGCTCGCGCTCCTCAAGGAGCGAAACATCGCGCTCGCGCTGATCGACGGGCGGTGGATACCACGTAGAGTGATGCTCAATCTCGCGACGCGCCCGACGGCTGATTTCGCCTACATCCGCTGGATGGGACCCAACCGCGATCTCGTCGACTATTCCCGCGTACAGGTCGATCGCTCGCACGAGGTGGACAAGTGGAGCGATGCGATCCAGGAGCTTTCGGAGAAGGTGACGCACATCTATGGGTATGTCGGCAACCACTTCTCCGGGCATAGTCCCGCCACGGCGCGCGAATTCCAGTACCGGCTCGGACAGACTCCGGTTGATCCCGACATGCTCGGCGAGCAGATGTCGCTGTTCTGAGCGGACCGCGGCTGTCTGAAAGCCGTCTTCCCGAAAATCCCTCAAGGAGTACGGATGTTCTTTGAAATAATCTCATTCATATTTACGGGACTCTTCGCCGGCGTCGCGTTATACATCAGCTTTGTCGAGCAGCCCGCGCGCCTCGCTTCCACAACCGAGGTCGCTCTGGCGGAGTGGCGTTTCAGCTTCAGGCGTGCCGCGTATCTTCAGATCGTGCTCGTTACGGTGGGAGTGCTCTCGGCCATCGCCGCGTTCTATCTCGGACGCGGAGTGTCGGTGTTCGTGGCCGGCATGCTGCTCGCCACAGTGGTGGCGTGGACGCTGGTAGCCATCGTGCCGGTCAATCGGGAACTGCTGGATCCGGCCAGGGTGTCTACGACGCCCGACACTGACGTGCTCCTGAAGAAATGGGGCCGACTGCACCTGATTCGAACGATCGCGGCCCTGCTTTCGCTCGCCGAGCTTGGGGCGAACCTCATGGGCTACGTCTGATCGAGCGCGAGCCGGGCACGCGGCGATGTTTCGCCGATGACTTTCCGCAAGTGGAGTCTCAGCGTCCTCGCCGTCGGCGCCGCCGCGGTCTTTGTATCATTTGGTCTCTGGCAGCTGAGACGGCTCGCTGCCCGTCAACAGCAGAATTCTTTGCTGGCTTCTCGCCGCGTCGCGCCCCAGGCAGAGCTCGACTCACTTCCGGCCGACACGGCGAGAGCGCGCTTCCGGAGAGTCCGCATCCGCGGCGTTTACGACCACTCGAACGAGATCACTCTCACTCTTCGCGGCCGGGGCGGATCGCCGGGCGTGCACATTCTCACTCCGCTCAGACGCGCCGGGACCGACACCGCTGTTCTCGTCAATCGCGGCTGGGTGTACGCACCCGATGGAATCACCGTCGACACCAGGCGCTGGCGCGAGCCTGACACGCTGAGCGGATCAGGGTTCGTCGAGACATTTCCGACCCAGGGTCCCTTCGCGCCGCCGAATCCAGCCCGGCCAAGATCCTTTCGCCGGCTCGATCGATCGGCGCTGCTCAGGATCTTTCCATATCCGATCGCGCGGTACTATGTCGTTCTCACCGATTCCGCTGATTCACCGGACGTTCCCCCGCGCGTAGAGCCGTCGGCCCTCGACGAAGGTCCGCACCGCAACTACGCCATCCAGTGGTTTTCGTTTGCGGCGATCGCTATTATTGGACTGGTGTTCTTCCTCAGGCGCGCATGAGCGACATATCGGCTGGGACGGCAAGCGAGAAGGAGGCGCGCGACGTCGCGGAGCGCGCGCGCGAGACTGAGTGGGCCCATCCCAGCTTCGTGCGGGAGCTCTTTCTCGGACGCTTCCGCCTCGACCTGATCCATCCGCACCCGCCGGCAGACGCCGCCGAAGAGGCGCGTGCAAAACCGTTCATGGACAAGCTGCGCGCGTTCATGGAGCGCGTCGATTCGGAGGAGATCGACCGCACCGGCGAGATCCCCGAGCCCGTCGTGCAGGAGCTGCGTGACATGGGCGCCTTCGGCATCAAGATCCCGAAGGAATATGGAGGGCTGGGTCTGTCGCAAATGAGTTACGTGCGCGCGATCGAGATGGTGACCTCCAAGGACGGATCGCTCACAGCGCTCCTTTCGGCAAGCCAGTCGATCGGAGTTCCCCAGCCGCTCAACCTGTTCGGCACCGAGGAGCAGAAACGGAAATACTTCCCGCGCCTGGCGAGGGGCGCGATCTCCGCCTTCGCGCTCACTGAAGTCGATGCCGGCTCTGACCCGGCCAACATGCGCTGTACCGCGACTCCCACCGAAGATGGAAAATTCTTCCTCATCAACGGGGAAAAGCTGTGGTGCACCAATGGCACCCGCGCCGAGCTGTTCGTGGTGATGGCGCGAACTCCCGAGAAGGTGATCAAGGGGAAGACGGTGAAGCAGATCACGGCATTCATCGTCGAGGCGTCGACGCCGGGCGTCGAAGTGGTGCATCGCCTCCGTTTCATGGGTCTCAAGGCGATCGAGAACGGCGTCATCCGCTTCACCAACGTGCGCGTTCCGCGGGAGAACATCCTCTGGAAGGAGGGGAAGGGTCTCAAGCTCGCGCTCGTCACGCTCAACACCGGCCGGCTCACGATCCCCGCGGGCTGCGCGGGCGCGGGCAAGCAGATGGTGTCGATCACCCGCAAGTGGGCGAACGAGCGCGTGCAGTGGGGTCAGCCTATCGGCAAGCACGAAGCTATCGCGCAGAAGATCGCGCGGATGACGGCCTATACTTTCGCCATGGAAGCCATCGCCGAGCTGTCCACGGCGCTCTACGAAAAGGGCAACTACGACATCCGCCTCGAGGCGGCCATCGCGAAGATGTTCAACACCGAGGCAGGTTGGAGGATCGTTGACGACACGCTGCAGATTCGGGGCGGTCGTGGATACGAGACCGCCGAGTCCCTGCATCGTCGCGGCGAGCCCGCAATACCTACAGAGAGGGCGATGCGGGACTTCCGCATCAATCTCATCTTCGAGGGCTCGTCCGAGATCATGAGGCTGTTCATCGCGCGCGAGGCGGTGGACCATCACTTCAAGCTCGCCTTCAACATCGTCAACCCCGAGTCGACGATGAAGGAAAAGCTCTCGGCCCTGGCCAACGCGACGCCGTTCTATCTGACATGGTACCCTTCGCGCTGGCTCAACGCCGCGAGGCTCAAGCGCTACGGCGAGTTCGGAAAGCTGGCGCGCCACATTCGCTACATCGAGCGCACCACCCGTCACCTGGGCCGCTCGATCTTCCACGCAATGGTTCGCTTCGGGCCGAAGCTCGAGCGGAAGCAAATGGTATTGTTCCGCGCGGTGGATATCGGCGCGGAGCTCTACGCGATGTCGGCGGCGTGCGTTCGCGCACAGATGCTCTCGAAGCAGGGTCGGCCCGAGGCTGTCACGCTCGCCGACGCATTCTGCCTCGAAGCGCGCGAGCGTATCAAAGTCCACTTCGATCAGCTCTTCGGCCCCAACGATCCCGCTCTCTACAAGGTCGCGAGGGAAGTTCTGCGCGGGGAGCATGCGTGGCTGGAGCAGGGGATCGTCTCCATCATCGCGACGTTCGACAAAGCAAAACGGCGCCCCACCGGGGGCGCCGCTCTACCTGGGGGCGCCGCTCTACCTG
>CAYMKQ010000131.1:0-2794 GCA_964391175.1 uncultured Gemmatimonadaceae bacterium
TCACAACTTGAAGGCCCCTGTAATCGTCTGAGGGGCCGATGCTCCTTCTGGGCGCACCCTCGCCTCTGCCTCCCTGGCCGCTCGCTGTCCCTCGTCTACATCGACAAAATACAGCAGCAGCGCGCCGACAATGAAGAATCCGATTACCGCCAGGATCGCCGGGCGCATTGTGTGGGTTCTCCCGATGACGAAATAAAAGAGGATCGAGCCGAAGACTCCGGCGAAGCGGCTGAAAACGCTAAAGAAGCCGAAGAATTCCCCGGACTTGTAGGGCGGGATAATAGTCGCGAACAGTGAGCGGCTAAGCGCCTGTGTGCCGCCCTGAACCGTGCCCACGAGAAGCGCGAGTATGTAGAAGTGGGTCGCCGTCCGCACGAAGTAGCCGAATATGCTGATGACGGCGTAGACGAGCAGGCCGAGGAAGATCGAGCGCTTCGTACCGATCCGCCGCGCCAGCGCACCGAACGCGAAGGTAAAGGGGATGCCGACGAACTGGACGAGAAGAAGCGCGGCGATGAGAGTGCTCTGGGGAATCTTGAGCTCCGTGCCATACGCGGCCGCCATCCGGGTGATCGTCCCGATTCCATCGCTGTAGATCAGATACGCAACCAGCATCAGGAAAGCCTGCCGGTATTCTCTCAGCTCGCGGAAAGTCTCTGCCAACCGTACGAAGGAGACCACGACCGGGTTCTCACCGCGCCGCTCATCTTCCTCGAGCTTCGCGGCTGGTTCCCTGACGTGCCGGAAGAGAGGAATCGAGAACAGCAGCCACCAGATGGCGACTGAGAGGAACGCGAGGCGCGATGGGAGCGTCCCCGCGGGCGAGAGCAGATCGGCAACTTTCGGAAGAGCGAACAGCTCGGGCTTGCTGATCCACGCGAGATTGAGCGCCAGCAGAATTCCGCCTCCGGTGTATCCGATCGCGTAGGCCGCGGTGGACACGCGGTCCATCTCGTCCTCTTTCGCGATGTGCGGCAAGAGCGCCTCGTAGAAGACGTTGCCGCCCTGCATGCCGAGGTTGGCGAAGATGAACAGCACCGAAGCGAGCAGCAGGTCGCCGCGCTGAATCAGGTACATCAGCCCGCACGCGGCGACACCGACGCCGAGAAAGGCGCCGAGCATGCGCTTCTTCACCGCGGCGTAGTCCGAGATTGTCCCAAGTATCGGACTGAGCACAGTCGCGATCGCGAGGCCAATCCCATTGGCCAGAGACCAGTAGGAAGCGGCCTGCCCCTCGGGTCGCCCGGCGCCCGCGACCGCTATGAAGTAGATAGGGAACACCACCACGGCGATCGTCGTCTGCGCGGGCGATGCGGCCCAATCGTACATTGCCCAGGCCCGTTGCTCGCGGCGGTGCAGCCCGAGCCTCTGGAGCACGCTCTGCTTGACTGGTGCGTCGGTCATCTGCGCGTCCCCAAGTCTGTTGTTAAGTCCGCGCGGGAGAAATCAGGGGCTGCGTCCCGGGGCGGAAAAGAAAACAGATTACTCCGGCGGCGGTAAGCGGGCTGCTTTTTTTGTACGGTAGTTACCCTTACCGTGCGCTAAATCCCGCAAGCGCGGGGCTATTGACATATTCGCCGCAAGAGTTAGGATATACTAACTCATGAGTTTGTCATTACTCACGCTGTCGGGGTCGGGTCGGCCGGCACTGGCCGCCTCTCGCGGCGCGAGCCCTCAATACTCGAAATCACGATGCGAATTCCGCTGTTGTGCTCCTGGTTGATCGGCGCCATTCCACTCGCTGCGCAATCTCCGCCGCTCCAATCGCGGGATGATCCCGCGCCAATAGAGGACAACAGCTTTCTCGTCGAGGAAGCCTACAATCAGGAGCGCGGAGTCGTTCAGCATATCAACACCTTTCACCGATCCGCGGGCACCGGTCAGTGGATGTACGGGTTCACCCAGGAGTGGCCGCTGCGCGGGCGTACTCACCAGTTGAGTTATACGGTCCCGCTCGCTCGCAACGACGATTCGCCAGCGGGAGGAACGGGTCTCGGCGATATCGCGTTGAACTATCGCTACCAGATTGGCGCGGCGGAGAATGACGTGCTCGCGTTCGCGCCGCGGCTGACACTGCTCCTCCCGACCGGCGCCAGCCGGCGCGGTTTAGGCTCGGGTGGAACAGGCATTCAGCTCAACCTGCCAGTCAGCGTCACGCTTCCCGCCCGCTTCGTCGCGCACTCGAATGCCGGTATGACATACACGCCCCGCGCCCGCGATTCGTTCGGGAACAGGGCGGCGACCGGGAGCTACACTCTCGGACAGAGCGTCATCTGGCTCGCGCATCCAAAGCTCAACCTGATGCTCGAGAGTACATGGACTGCCGCGCAGGAGGTTACGGGTCCGGGACGGACGGACCGTGGCACCGAGCTTCTGCTGTCACCTGGCGTTCGCGCCGCGATCGACTTCCCGTCCGGGCTTCAGGTTGTCCCGGGCCTTGCATTCCCTTTCGGCATCGGCAGCAGTCGCGGAGAGCGGGCCGTGTTCGCGTACCTGAGCTTCGAGCATCCCTTTACCAGGCGGTCTCCTTGAGCGCGGATCGGAAAACTCGCATGGACAGAAAGTCGAAGAGCAACGCCGCGCTTGTCGCCGAGGAACCCGCGCAACTCCCGGGTGTTTCGCGCCGCACCTTTCTCCGGGCGGGACTTGGAGGGGCTGGGGTCCTCGGCGCGGCCGCGCTCTCCATGCCCGGCGACGCGCACCCGGCCGCTCTTCCCCAACGGGCGTCAGCGTTGCACACGACGCATGGTGCAGGTGCGCACCTCATGCCCACCGTCGTCGGTGAGGTGAACCA
>CAYMKQ010000131.1:2894-4541 GCA_964391175.1 uncultured Gemmatimonadaceae bacterium
CGAGTTCGATGCCGAGCCGTTCGGACTCCATCTCTATCACTGCCACACGTCGCCACTGGCCAAGCACATCGCCAAGGGACTCTATGGCGCGTTCATCATCGATCCGAAAGCGGGGCGGCCGGCAGCGGATCACGAGTTCATCATGGTGATGAGCGGTTACGATGTGGACTTCGACGGGGCCAACGACTTTTACCAGGTGAACGGCATCCCGTTTCACTACGAGAAGCATCCGATCCAGCTGAGAGTCGGCCAGCTGGTGCGCATCTACCTGGCGAACACGCTCGAGTACGACCAGAGCAACTCGTTCCATCTCCACGCCAATTTCTTTCACTACTATCCGACCGGCACCAGCCTGACACCCGCCGAGTTCACTGACACCATCGCCCAGATGCAGGGGCAGCGCGGGATTCTGGAGTTCCGCTTCAAGCACCCCGGTCGGTACATGTTCCACGCGCACAAGACGGAGTTCGCGGAGCTGGGATGGACGGGAATCTTCGAGGTCGAGAGCTGAGGCCCCGGCTTCGCACGCTCGCTGCGCTGTTCGTCCCGCTTGTCCTGCTCGCGGCGGTGATCGCGCTCTTCGTGCGCACCAACGGCGCCGGGCTGAACGTCGCCCCCGCCGCTCCGATCGAAACGGTACAGTTCGGTCGGACCATCCTCCGACCCGGCGAGATCGAGCTGCACCTGCGCAACACCAGCACCGACGCGATCACGCTTGCCCAGGTCAACATCAACGATGCGATCTGGCCGTACGCCGTTTCGCCATCACCGACGATCCGCCGGCTCGGGAGTGTGGTGCTCACACTCGCCTATCCCTGGGTGCACGGAGAAGCGTACGAAATCTCGCTGCTCTCCAGCAACTCGATCGCGTTCAGCACCTCGATCCCTGTCGCCGCGGTCACCACGCGTGTGTCGTCTGGTACGCTATTGAGCTTCACCCTTATCGGCCTGTACGTCGGCGTGATTCCCATTCTGCTCGGCATGCTCTGGCTGCCGGCGCTCAAGCGGATGGGCGCGGGTGCGATGCTCTTCCTGATGTCGGCGACGGTAGGGCTCCTCCTCTTTCTCGGCATCGATGCGACGACGGAGGCGCTGGAGCTGACAGGTGATTTGAGCGATACGTTTCAGGGCGTTGGGATCATCGGGATCGGGATCGTCGGCACGTGGCTGCTGCTCGACGCGATTGGTCGCCAGCAGCGGGGTAGCGAGCGAAGCGAAGCGGGGCAGCGTCTGTCGCTCGCCACTGTGATCGCCATCGGCATCGGGCTTCACAATCTCGGCGAGGGTTTGGCGATTGGTGCAGCCTACGCCGTCGGAGCGGCGGCTCTCGGGACCTTTCTCGTCGTTGGCTTCATCATCCAGAACATTACGGAAGGTCTCGGAATCATCGTGCCGATCGCGAAAGATTCCCCGCGACTCCGCGCGCTGGCCTGGCTCGGGTTGATCGGCGGCGGTCCGGCGATCGTCGGCGCGTGGGTGGGAGGTCTGGTGCACTCGCCGCCCCTTTCGATCCTCTTCCTCTCGATCGGAGCGGGCGCGGTGTTCCAGGTGGCCTACGAAATCGCGCGCAAGATGGTGTGGGGAGAAGCGGCACTCCGCAAACGGCCGCTCTTCGCCTTCGGCGGTGTGCTCGCCGGCATGCTGGTC
>CAYMKQ010000132.1:0-4534 GCA_964391175.1 uncultured Gemmatimonadaceae bacterium
AGATCTCTACCGCCACGGATATTGGAGACATAAAGGATTCCGTCGCCGTCGGATGTCCATACTGGACTGACGCTGTGATGGATCTCATCGGTTAGCCGCGCCGCTCCCTTACCATCTCTGCCAACGGTCCACAGTGTAGAGGGTGCGATGTTGCCGAACTGATCCGTCGCATATACGAAGGCGCTGTTGCCCTGGACGAAAGCAAGCCTGCTGTCATCGGGAGACCAGGATAAAGAGTGCGCGTCCTTCGCCGTCATGATTTTGCGCGGCTCGCTTCCGTCCGCGTCGGCTATCCAGATCGCATCACGCTCGGTGTAGGCGAGCAATTTTCCGTCATGCGACCAGACCGGACTCGTCGCGAACTCGGATACACCATGAGTACCCAGCGCTCCCTCAGATCTTGTTATCAGTCGCCGTGGCGATCCGCCGAGGGCGGGCACCATCGCTATTCCGGCTGCATCGACGTACACGAGCTTCGAGCCGTCAGGCGACCATTGCGGCGCGCGCCCGCTCGCGAGACGTATCGCTTCCCCCCCACTCACCTGTCTGACGAAGATGCTCGTGTTGGCCGGCTCTCCTCCCGCGTACGCGAGCATCTTCCCGTCCGGCGACAGCGCGGGGGTGATCTCGACTCCTGGGTCGTTCGTTATCTGATCGGTGGCGCCCCCCTCGAACTCCTGTCGGCTGCCGCCCAGGTAACGGCTCGCGATCAGACTTCCAGCGAGGAGCAGCGTCGCTACGCCCGCGAACACGAGGGGTTTTTTTCGCCGACTATTGACTTCCACTCGCGCTGCCGCGGCTGCCTGTATTGGCACGGTCCCGCCACTCGGCGTCCCCGCCATCTCGAGCTGCTCACGCACCTCCTCCGCGGTCTGGAATCTGTCCGCGGGTTTCTTCTCGAGGCATCGCATGATCAGGCTCGCCAGCGACGGCGGAATATTCGCGCGGTGCCTGGAGATCGGGACGGGAGGATCGGTCACGTGCGCGGCCAATACTTGCTGTGGTGTGTTTCCAGAGAAGGGCGGTCGACCAGCCAGCAGCTCGTAACCAAGCACTCCGAGCGCGTAGATGTCCGTGCGGTGGTCGGTCATCGGATCGGCAGTCGCCTGCTCGGGCGACATGTACGTCGGAGTGCCAAGCGCGACGCCGATGGATGTGAGATTCGACTGGCCGGTAGCGGCGTTCAGCGCTTTTGCGACACCGAAGTCGGTTACGAGCGCGTGGTGCCCCGAGATGAGAACGTTTTCCGGCTTGATGTCGCGGTGAACGACGCCATGGGCATGCGCGTACTCGAGCGCATCGGCGACATCGCGGAGGACTCTAATGGTCTCGCCGATGGGAAGCTCGCCCGAACGCAGAATTCTCGAGCGCAGCGTCTCGCCTTCGATGCGGGGCATCGTATAGTAGAGGAGCCCGTCCTTTGCGCCGGCCGAGAGGAGTGGGACGATGTGCGGGTGCTGGAGCCGCGCTGCCATCTGGATCTCGCGCCGGAAGCGGTCGATGTTGAGACCAGCGCCCAGGTCGGGCGGCAAGACTTTCACTACGACGTCGCGACCCAGCTCGACTTCGTGGGCGACGAAGACGCGTGACATTCCGCCAGCGCCGAGCTCGTCGATGATCTTGTAGCCGCTTCCGAGTGTCTGTTGGAGACGCTGGGTCAGTTCTCGAGCTGGTTTCTGTTTCAGGCGAGTTCCCCGCTGAGGAAAGCCTTGTTGAAAAGCATGCGTGTCGCCGCGTTCTACTCTACGCGCCGCCAGATTTCCGTGGTGCTGTCCGTCGACGCAGGACCAGCACCAGCAAGTGGTGTGTCGATGTCGCTCGGCAGGTAAGTATGGTACCACCGGTTGCCCTCGATGCGGCACGAAGTCGGCAGACTCTTTCCCTCGAGTCTCTGGTCGACGAAGAGGTCGATGTGCTCAGTGTATTTGTGCCCGACCACGTTATAGGTGCCCGACCCGCCCTGTATCGCGTAAAAGCGAGCGCTGTCCAATGCCGTCCTGAGGGGCAGCGTGTCGCGGCGAGTCGCCGCAGTGAGCCACATGAAGTGTTTCTTCGTGACGACTTTGCGTTGCCGAGCTCCGGTGAATTCTTGTCTTTTTCCCGCCTGGATGGTAGCGACTCTTTCCCACACGCCCTGAACTCGGCACGCTGGCGGTGCGGAGCCGTGCACATCGCGATTGGAGGCGACCACCGTTCCCGATATTCCCAATAGCATCGTTGCGGCAAGCAGCTTCTTCGTCATCGTCGTATCCTCTCTCTCGGGGGGGGTGAAGCAAAGCCAGTGTGGTGGATGATCACTCTACCGCTAGAGCTCCCAGAGGTAAAGGACATATTTCTGTCTTGCTGGGCGCTCCTGGTCGCGCGTAGCATTATCCAGAACCGGAGGATCGATCTTGGAGAGGACTGGTGAGGTTCACGCGTTGCCCCCGGAGCCGAGGCGCCGAATAGTTGGCCCGGGCACACTGCTCGTGGCTGCTGCTTTGCTCATTGTCCTCGGTTTCGGCTACTGCGCGACCCTGCTGGTGCCTGGCGGCCTGCTGGGGCGTAATGCGACGACCATCACCCACGATGTCGTCGTCCAGCAGATCCGGGCTGTAGCGAAGCTCGTCTCCAGTGAGGCGACCGTTCGCGACGTCATCGTGTACGAGAATACCTGGTACGGATCGACGAAGCGTTCGCTCGTCGTGGTGACGGGGCGCCTGTTCGCGGGCATAGACCTCCGCGACAATCCCGATGTTGCGATCGATCATGCGAGAAGGCGGATCACCATTCGCATACCACCCGCGCGGCTCATCGCAGTCGAGATTCGCGACATGCGCACTTACGACGAGCGCGGTGGACTGTGGAACCCGTTTACGCGCGAAGACAGAGATGCCATTCAGCGCCAGGCGAGAGCGCAGCTCACCGCGGCGGGCGGGCAGCTCGCGCTGCTCCGTCACGCCAACGAGAGCGCGGTTGAGCTGCTTCGCATGCTGCTGGCGAAGGACGGTTACACCGTTGATGTCGCTCTGCGCGGCCAGTAGGATTATCGGACAACCGGAAGGGGAAGATCCATGAGCGAGCGCGTTCCTGCTGCGATTGCTGCTGCTTCGTCGATCGTGATTCTGGCGTTGGCGTGCATGGCGACGCCGTCAACGACAACGACGACAACGCCGACACCTACTCCGAGTCCGCAGCAGCCCGTCGCGGCGGGTCAGATGCCGGGTGGTCCTCCCGGTGGTCCTCGAGTTCCTCTCACCGATTCCGCGCGCCGCGTGCGCGACAGCATCACGGCGGTGAGACGCGACACCGCTGCGGCGATGGTTCTCCGCTCGATCGCGGGCCGCGAGAATCAGCCGGCCGAGAGTGTGTTCAAGAACATCAAGATCCTCAAGGGGGTGCCGGCGGGCCGGGTCGTCCGCATCATGAACATGGGCTTCGGCCGCTCGTTGGGCGTGAGCTGCGGATTCTGTCACGTGCCGGGCAAGTGGGATCTTGACGACAAGAAGGAGAAGGAGACGGCGCGGCTGATGTTCGCGATGGTCGGGACCATCAATCGCGATTACATGGCGAAGGTGCCGACTGATCGCGCGGGACCGCCGGTGGTGAATTGCATGACGTGTCATATGGGGAATTCGAAGCCGGTGGGGCCGGAAGGGCCACCGCCTGGCAACAGGCCGCAAGGAGCGCCGCCAAAGCCGGGCGAGTAAGAAGTTGACGACTCCGACTTATCGGGCACTCGACGAAGCTAAAGATCATTGGCTGGCGCGTCGCCTCGCGGCACGGCGTCGCCTCCCTATCGTCGGAAACAGGAGCCATCGGCGACACGATCTCGGTTACGCCAAGACCAGATTCGGTTGGTGATTGGGAGCTGACACTCGAATACACCGGCGCATCGACAGTATCGCCCCGAGGAGTCAAGCTCGCTGCCGGCGCGACCTACCGCTTTTCGTACAGCCGCTTCGAGCCGCAGATCAATTGGACAGCGCAGTTCTATAAATGGGCCGACAGCACCAACGACCCGCGTAAGAACGAGAACGCATTCATGTCTCTGACGCGCTCGCCACCGATTCTTACTGCGCAGGTCCCACGACTGGACTACGAGGGATATCGGGCGATTCCAGGATTGCCGCGCGAGACCTTCGCGCTCGAAGCGACTGGCTCCGTCGATCTCGCGCCCGGCGAATACACTCTACGAACGATCAGCGATGACGGAGTGCGCGTCTGGGTGGATGGCGCGCTGGTCATCGACGACTGGAAACCGCACGAGTCCGCGCTGGACTTCGCCCCTCTCAACGGCGGCCATCACGATATTCGAGTCCAGTACTATCAGGCCGATGGCTGGTACGAGCTTCGGCTCGACATCGTCCGCGGAAGAGATCGCTCACCCGGCTCACCAGGAGCACACGGGTCGAATTAACTGCCGCTCGGGCAAGCCAGAGCGCCGACCCCAATCGTCGGGGAAGAGACCGCATGACACCCAGATGCCTTTACATGGGCGCCGCTAGTGTAGTGTCGCCAAAATCTCATTGGCTTTGTCGTAAAGAGGCTGTAA
>CAYMKQ010000133.1:0-4494 GCA_964391175.1 uncultured Gemmatimonadaceae bacterium
CGCGAACGCAAGCGCGACGACCGTGGTGATGATCGGAATGAAATGAACGGCGGAGCGCACGATCGTCTAGAACGACGTCGTCACCACGAGCATGAAGGTCCGTCCGGGCTGCGGCCGAAAGAAGCTCGCGTTCGCGGTCTCGGCGTAGAGCGTGTTGGCGAGATTGTCCACGGCCAGCGTGAGATTCTGCCGCCACGCGCCGTGATCGATGAAGCGCCAATCCGCACGAATGGTGTGGACCGTGAACGCCGGGATGACCGGACCCACCGGACCGTTCCCGACCGCGCCGTCCTTCCGCTCGCCGTTGTGGCGAACGACGTACGAGAACAGGCCGCGGCGACGCGGGTCACGCAGCGTGAGCTCTCCGGTGAGCTTCGTCGAGTAGCTGTCACCGACCGGGTTCGCCGGCGCCAGCACGTCGCGTGAGCGAATGTTACTGTACGTTCCGGTCGCGCTGAGCCAGCCCGTCACGTCCACCGTCGCGAGCCCTTCGGCGCCGGTGAAGCGCAGGCGATCGACGTTCACGTCGCGATACGCTGGCTGCCGGTTCACCGAGTCCCCTGTCGCTTCGATGCGGATGCCGTCGTGCAGATCGTTGCGGAACACAAACGCCTCGCCGGCGAACCGGCCGCGATGCACGCGGGCGCCAAGATCGACGTTCACGCTCGTCTCGGGACGGAGATCGGGATTGGCCTTTTGGTAGCCTGACCCTTCGGGCGTCGGCCCTTCGAAGAACTGCTCCACCAGATTCGGCGCGCGGAACCCGCGGCCGACGCTTCCGACGAGCCGCACGCCGTCCGCGACGCGATAGACCGTGCTCGCCGTCGCGACGACAGTGCGATTCCGGCTTTTGACGAGGGGCGCGGTCAGGCCAGCCGTGGGCCGCGTCTCCGAGAGCACGTCCTGCGCGCGCGTGCCCACGATGACCGACAGCGGCTCCAGCAGCTGCACGTTCAATTGCGCGAAAGCTCCCGCGCTGCGCATCGCCGCGTTGGGAACCTGCGGTGTGGTCGACGTGCGCGTGCTGGGCGGCCCGAATCCGGTTACCGTCGTCGAGCTCGAGTCCGTGTTGTTCGATCGATCACGGAACGCATCCACACCGTACGTCAGCGCATGGCGTCCGCCGACGATTTTCGTCGCCTCGGCGCGGACCCCCACGGTGCGCATGTCGGTGAAGTTGGCCGAGTACGACGCCACGCCGCCCGGCGGAAGCGGCGGACCGAATGGAATGTTGACGTCGATCGTGAGATGCCGGCGATTGTCGATCAGATAGCTCGTCAGCTCGACGCGATCGGCGAGCAGTCGGTTGGACAACGACGCTCGGTAGCCGGCGAGATAGTTGCGAACATCCTGATCGGGGTAGCGAATCGCGATCTTCGGCTGGTTCGTCCCGAAGGCTTCCGGACGCAGATATCCGAAGCCGGCATCTCGCGCCTGGTAGCTCCCCGTCTTCACGAAGAGGCGCTGTCTGGATGTCAGGTCATAGCTCACCGTGCCGCCGTACGATCCATCCCTGACACCCGAATCAAAGACGCGCTCGCGCTGGCTCAGCGTCAACTTTCCAAAGCTCCCCGACGGTGCGGTGTAGTCGGCGCTCTGACGGTACGAGCCTGAGAGCCGATAGCCCAAACGTCCGAGGCGCTGGGAGAGACTCGCCGTGCCGCGGTTCTGCTCGTCGGCGTAGCCGTGGCCGAGGCTGGCCGTACCGCGCAGCCCACTCGCGCCTTGGCCCGGCGGCTCGCGCGTGATGAGATTGATCACGCCGCCAATGGCATCGGTTCCATAGAGCACGGACGATGGTCCGCGGACGATCTCGATGCTGGCCAGATCACCCACGTCGACGAGCGCGGGGAGCTCTCCGAAATCCTGCTGGCGGCGCGAGTTGTTGAGGCGAAGGCCGTCCTGAAGGAGCAGAATTCTCTGGCCTCGCTGTCCGCGGATCACGGGACGGGTCTGGTTGGTACCGACTCCGGTGACATCGACGCCTGGAAGCTCACGCAACAGATCGGCGCCGCTGTTCGGCAGTCGCTCGCGAATGGTGGATGAATCGACCCGGAGCACGGGCGCCGGAGCATCGAGGACTGTCGTTGGCGTGCGGGTCGCCGTCGTCACGACCGGCGGGAGACGCCTCGCCCGCACGCTGTCGTCGCGGACGCGAGCATCCTGTTGCGCCGCGAGCGACGCCGGAAGGATTACTATCGTAAGGAGGGCGACGCGAACGATCAGCCGCGCGCCACGGACGGAGACTGACGAGGAGTTGGTCATAGGCGGGAATCGTACCGCCTCACGACATCGGTATTCAGTCGGAGAACTACGTACGGAAGACTACGGACTCCCGTCGCGCCGGCCGGCGACTCCCGCCTCGAGCGCGAACCGCGTCAGTCCGGCGACCGTGCGGATGGCGAGCTTTCGCATCAGCGCTTCACGATGCGCCTCGACCGTGCGAGGACTGATCCCGAGCGACGCGGCGACCTGCTTGTTGGTGCGGCCGTCGGCGACCAGCGCCAGCACTTCGCGCTCGCGCGCCGTGAGTGACGACAGCGCCGCGGCCCGCGCCGCGCTTCCGGCGTCGGCGTCGGCATCCGGGCGCGAACGGATCGCGGCCGTGAGGTGCGCCGCGACCGCGGGGCTCACGTAGGCCTTCCCCTCGTGTACGGCAGACACCGCGGCGCGGAGCTCGGCGGGGGTGGTGTCCTTGCGAACGTACCCGTGAGCGCCGAGCCGGATGCTCTCGATGACGTACTCCGCCTCGTCATGGATGCTGAGCATCAGAATGCGAGTCGACGGCGACTCGTCGACCACGCGCTCGATGATGGACCATCCTCCCCCACCGGGCATCGTGATGTCGAGCACCAGCACGTCCGGGCGATGCGCCGCGACCGCCGCGAGCGCGGCATCGGCATCTGCGGCGTCGGCGACCACCGCGAATTCCCGCGTCGTGAGCACCCGCCGCAGACCCTCGCGAACGATCGCGTGATCGTCGGCGACGACGATGCGAATCACGCTTTTCGTCATGCCGGCACGCGGGCGGGCGACGCCAGCTCGACGACCGCGCGCGCGCCGCCAAGTGGCGAGGCGCTGAAGCGGACCGTTCCCCCGAGCGCCTCGATGCGCTCGCGCATCCCGGTGAGGCCGGCATGTCCGGGCAACGTCAGCGGGCTCGCGATGTCGCCGGGAAAGCCCCGCCCATCGTCGTCGACCGAGAGCGCAATGGTTCCGTCGCGCTCGGCAACCTGCACCGTGACGGAGCGCGCGGCGGCGTGCCGCACGACATTCGTGAGCAGCTCCTGCAATGCGCGATACAGCGCGGCTTCCGCCTCGACCGGAATCGGCTGAAGGTCGTCATCGATGCTGGCGTGCAGCTGGAGACCAGAGCGCTCGGCAGCCGCAGCGGCCAGGGCCCGCAGCGCGGGCACCAGCCCCAGATCGTCGAGCAGCGCGGGGCGCAGGTCATGCGTCACCCGTCGCACGCTGCGCATTCCTTCGGCGACCAGCTCTTGCGCTTCGGCCAGGTCGGCCCCGAGTGCCGGTCCCGCGCGCTCCCGAATGAGACCGAGCTGCAGCGAGACGGCGGCAAAGAGCTGTGCCGTCTCGTCATGAAGCTCGAGCGCAAGCCGGCGACGCTCGTCCTCGTGCTGCGCGACCATGCGGGTGGAGAGGCGCTGGAGCTCCACGGTGCGCGCCAGGAGTCGTCGCCGGAGCTCGTCCCGCTCGATCGCGCGGCCGGCCTGATGACCGAGCGCCAGAAGGAAGCTTTCATCGAGTGCGGTGAACGGATCCCGAGCATCACCGACGATGACCAGCGCCGAGCTCGCGCGGTCCGGATCAGGGGTCGCGAACAACGGCAGCACGGCGGCGAACGCGTATCGGTGTCCCGTCACCGGGTCCTGAAACGCGGCCTGGGCCGATTGCACCCGCGCCGACGAGATCGCGCGAGAGACCATGGCGGCATCCGACACCGCGATCGGATGCGCCTCCCAACCGGAGCAGGCCCCCTCGCCGGCCACGCACTGCGGCACGTCATCGGCGACGGTGAACAGCGCCGCGCCGCGGACGGCGGGGAGCGAGAGCGGACGCTTGATCGTCTGCCGCGCGACATCGCCGTCTTCCTCGGCCGCGCCGCTGACGGCCAGCGTGGAGAAGGCACGGATCCCTTGCTGAAGATCGTCCATCACGAGCAGCAGCATCCCGGCGCCCGCGGCCAGCGTGAACAGAATGTCGAGATAGTACCCCCATGGCACCCACGCGCCGCGGGCACGGAGGAACGGATAGTCGAGATGGTGCAGACCCCAGAGTGCGAACGCCAGCCAGAGGACCAGGGCACCGGGCGCTCTAACCTCGCGCCAATGTCGCGCAAACACCGCCGCGGTCGCGAGCGTCGCCGCGGTGAGGAACAGCACGGCGGGAATGGCCGCCGACAGAAACGAGTCGAATCGATAGATGGCGAGGTACGACCACGCCGGCGGAAAGATCGAGGCGACGATCCACCAGCGA
>CAYMKQ010000134.1:0-4452 GCA_964391175.1 uncultured Gemmatimonadaceae bacterium
TCTTCCCTCTCGCCGGCGGCGCGCTCGAGCTCCTCGGCGAGCTCGTCCCATACGTCGTCCTCGCCGCGAAGGTTCCTCACCCGGCGCGAGATGCTGTGACGCGTTTCCTCCCCTGTCGCCGGCGCCATGAGCAGAGCCACGGCTGCGCCGAGAATGGCGCCCACCGCTATGCCGGCGGTGAAGAGTCCGATGTTGTTCCAGTTCGGAACCGTCTCGTGGGGAAGGCCATCGGCCGGGGGCTGAGGGACAGATCCCGGGGGCGGTGCCTTGGGTCTCGACGTGGCTGTCGACTGCTCGAATGAATTAAACATGGCGTGCGGCTCAGGCGGCTGGTAAGAAATTTGCCTTATGAGGCTACCCAGCAATAGCCGTGCGAGGTCACTGAATGAGCAGTTCAGGTAAAATGGTATTGTTGGTGGAGGACAACGAGGACAATCGAATCGTCTATTCCACCATCCTGAAGCACTTCGGTTACGAGGTGACCGAAGCATTGAACGGTGAAGAAGGAATTGCCAAAGCCCGGTCGGAGCAGCCGGACCTGATCCTCATGGACATCTCGATTCCGATCATCGACGGCTGGGAGGCGACCCAGGTCCTCAAGCACGACCCATCCACCAGGCAGATCCCGATCATAGCGCTCACTGCGCACGCGCTCGCGTCGGACCGCGAGAAAGCCATGGAGGTGGGGTGCGATGGGTATCTCGCCAAACCCTGCGAGCCGAGAGCCGTAGTGGCAGAAGTTCAGCGATTCCTCGGCAAGAACAATGGGGCCTGAGAGCAGGTTGCGCATTCTTGTCGTAGACGATCACGAGGACAACATCGAGCTCCTGCGCGCTCGCCTCGAGGCTCGCGGGTACGTGGTCGAGGGAGCGGCGGATGGACAGGCGGCGCTCGACGCGGTCGCGCGGTGCGCTCCCGATCTCATTCTGCTCGATGTCATGATGCCGAAGCTGGACGGCATGCAGGTGGTGCGCCTGCTGAAGGGCAACAAGGCTCTCCCATTCATTCCGGTCATCATGCAGACGGCGCTCGACTCGACCGAGAACAAGGTCGAGGGGCTGGATGCGGGAGCCGACGACTACATCACCAAGCCGATCAACTTCGCCGAGCTCGAGGCCCGGGTAAATGCCATGCTCCGTCTCAAGAAGGTGCAATCGGCGCTGGAGGCGAGCGAAAGGGAGCTGTCCAAGCTTAACGCCCAGCTGCGCGAGATCTCGCTCACCGACGGTCTGACTAAGGTCGACAACAGGCGCTCCCTGGAGGAGCGCCTGCACGAGATGTGGGAACACTCGGTGCGTCTGCACGAGCCGATCGCGATCGTGATGTGCGACATCGACAAGTTCAAGAGCGTGAACGACAATTACGGCCACCAGGCCGGCGATGCTGTCCTCAAGGAATTCGCGCAGCTGCTCAAGGGCGAAGCCCGGGAGATAGACCGCGTGGGACGGTATGGCGGAGAGGAATTCCTTCTGATATTGCCCGGAACGGTGCTCGACGCCGCGGTGACGTTCGCCGAGCGGCTGCGGGAGAAGGTGGACGGCCATACATTTTCCTATTCCGGCGGAACGCTTTGCCGGACGATGAGCTGCGGGGTGGCAGCCTCACCGCATCCACGCGTGAAGGATCAGGAAGGGCTGCTGAGAGCGGCCGATGACGCGCTCTACGTGGCGAAGGAGACCGGGCGCAATCGCGTGGTGCGCTTCGACAGCGCTGAATTCAACGCACACACGCAGGGAAATACCAAGTCGGATGCCGACACGCCCGTCAAGGAAGAAAAAGCAGTTGGAGGAGCGGGAGCAGGAGCAGGAGCGGGAGAAAGCACTCCCCCGCCCCAGCCCCGCGCCCCAACCGAAGGACAGCGGCGAACCGCGTAGCCGGGCGGAGGAGCTCCGCGCGGCTCTGAACAGGGCATCGCACGAGTACTACGTACTCGATCGTCCGACGATCCCGGACTCCAGCTACGACAAGTTGTTCCGCGAGCTCCAGGAGCTCGAAGCGGCTTTCCCCGATCTGTGCACTCTGGATTCTCCCACGCTGAGAGTGGGTGCCGAGCCGCAGAGCCGGCTCTCGAAGCAGGAGCACATCCGGCCGATGCTGTCTCTTGGAAACGCATTCGACGACGACGAGCTGAGGGCGTGGGAGGAAAGACTCGTGCGCATCGCCGGCGGCGATGTCGCGAGGTCGGGTTACACGACGGAGCTCAAGATCGACGGCACCGCGGTGGCTCTCACCTATGAGAACCAGCTTTTCGTGAGGGGTGCGACGCGCGGAAACGGAAGCATCGGCGAAGATGTCACGCTGAATCTTCGGACGGTGCGTGATGTCCCCCTGCGGCTGCACGGAACCGCACCTCGTGGAAGGATAGAGGTCCGGGGCGAAGTCTATTTTCCCTTCGACCGTTTTGAGAAGATGAACGAGGCTCGCGCCAGGGCCGGCGACGCCGTATTCGCAAACCCGCGTAACGCCGCCGCGGGAAGTCTGCGCCAGCTCGATCCGGCGATCACCGCATCCCGCCCGCTCAGATTCTTCGGCTATTCGGTAGCCGCGCCCGACGGGGAGGATCTCCCCTTCGCGACGCAATCGGAGCTGCTGGACGCGCTCGAGCAATGGGGCATCCCCGTCGCCCCGCAGCGCCGTCGGTGCCCGACACTCGCCGAAGTGGAGAAGTGGGCGCAGGAGATAGAGCACGACGTGCGCGGAAAGCTCAACTTCGCGATCGATGGCGGAGTCGTTAAAGTCGATTCACTCCGCCTCCAGGAAGAGCTCGGCGTCGTCGGCGGGCGAGAGCCGCGATGGGCGATCGCGCGCAAGTTCGCTCCCGACATCGCTGAGACGAGACTGATCGCGATTCGCATCAACGTCGGTCGGACCGGGGCGCTCAATCCCTATGCCGTTCTCGAGCCAGTGGAGATCGGCGGCGTGATCGTGAAGCTCGCCACACTGCACAACGAAGACCTCGTCCGCAACAAGGATCTGAGGGAAGGCGACTGGGTGCAGGTCAAGCGCGCGGGTGAGGTCATCCCGCAAATCATAGCGTCGGTTCCGGAGAAGCGACCGGGTGGAGGTCTGCCCATCTGGCAAATGCCGACGGAGTGTCCGTCCTGCGGCAAGCCCGTGACGCGCGAGGAAGACGAGGCCGCCGTGTATTGCACGAACATCGCTTGTCCGGGAAGACAGCTCGAAGGCCTGGTACACTTCACCTCGCGCGGGGCGATGGACATTCGCGGTCTCTCCTACGCCAGAATCGAGCAGCTCGTGACGGAGGGCCTGGTGCGCGACCCGGGCGACATCTACGCGCTCACACCAGAGAAGCTGCTCGGACTGGAAGGATACGCGACGAAGGGCGCGACGGCGGTGATCGACGCGATCCAGGCATCGAAATCACAGCCGCTCTCGCGCCTGCTTCACGCTCTCGGGATAAGACACGTCGGCTCGATGGCCGCGCAGCTGCTCGCCCAGCACTTTGGAGCGCTCGATGCGCTGATTGCCGCGTCCGGCAACGACATTCTCAACGTGCGCGGAATCGGCGCTACGATCGCGGACGGAGTGGTCGCCTATTTCTCCGACCCGGCCGGAAAAGCTCTCGTCGAAAAGCTTCGCGCGGCTGGAGTGAACTTCACCGAGCCGCGTGCAGTCGTGGCGGGCGGGCCTCTGAGCGGAATGACTGTCGTCATCACCGGGACTCTTCCGACGCTGAGCCGCGCGCGGGCGACGGCGCTGATCGAGGCCGCCGGCGGACGCGTGACGGGCTCCGTGTCGAAATCGACCAGCCTTCTCGTCGCGGGTGAGGAAGCGGGCAGCAAACTCGAGAAGGCGAAGTCGCTGGGCGTAGAAGTAATCGATGAGGCCGACCTCTTGCGTCGGACTGGAACGTCCGCAACATCTTCCTCGTGAGATCGTCCTACTTCGCATGACAACTTCAGAGGCTCCCGAGCTGATAGGCTTCGCGCATCGTACGCTGCGCGACCTTCGCTTACGCGTCGCGGCGGCCGGCGGTGGCGGCCCGAACGCGCTTCGGGAAGCGGGTTACGCCGGCGCAGAGTCCCTTTTCAGCGCGTTCGAGACCTGGCTCGCCGACTACGGCTCAACATCGGTCCACGACATGCCGATCGACGAGTTCTCCTCGAAGACCGCCGATTTCTTCCAGCGCGCGGGCTGGGGCAAGGTTTCCTTTCGCTCGCTGCACGATGCGCTCGCCGTCATGGACATCGAGGGCTGCTGGGAAGCGCAGCTGCACGGCCAGGGCGAGACCGGATGTCATCTGACCACCGGAACTCTCGCCGGATTTCTCGCCTGTCTCGCGGACTATCCGGTGGCGGTGATGGAGATCGAATGCGGCGGGGGCGCGAGCGCGCGCTGCCGCTTTCTCGCTGGTACGCCCGAGATGCTCGAGGACGCGTACGAGCGGCTCTCCCGCGGAGAAGACTGGGAGAGCATCGGAGCCGGGGACTT
>CAYMKQ010000135.1:0-1405 GCA_964391175.1 uncultured Gemmatimonadaceae bacterium
CGCACTGGACCGATACGTCGCCGCTGCCGCGCGCGATTGGCACGTACCCGGACTTGCCATCGCTGTGGTCAGGAATGACTCGCTCGTCTTCGCCAAAGGCTACGGCGTACTTGAAGTGGGGAAGCCGGCGCCTGCTACCGAGCATACCCGCTTCGCGATCGGATCGACGACCAAGGCGATGACGACCGTCGCCCTCGCCATGCTGGTGGACGAGGGAAAGCTGCGCTGGGACGACCGGGTCATCGACTACGTCCCGGACTTCCGGCTCTACGATCCCTACGCCACGCGCGAGCTCACCATCCGCGATCTGTTGACGCATCGCAGCGGTCTAGCGTCGACCGACCTGTTGTGGGCCGTCCGGGAGAACGATTACACGCAAGCGGAGATGATCCGCCGGCTGCGGTACGTGCAGCCCGCCTCCTCGTTCCGTTCGCAGTGGCAGTATCAGAACGTGGTGTACGCAATCGGCGGCTTCATCGTCGAGCGAGTGTCGGGCATGCCCTGGGCTACGTTCGTGCAAAATCGCATCTTCACGCCTCTGGGAATGACGGAGACTCTGCCCCTGGTATCGGGACTCGCCGGCAAGCCGAACGTCGCGGTCCCGCACGCGGAGGTACGTGACACGCTTCGGGCGGTCCCGATTCGGAGCACCGATGGTGTCGCCGCCGCGGGCTCCGTCTGGTCCAGCGTACGAGACATGTCCAAATGGATGCGCTTCATGCTCGACAGCGGACGCGTTGGGGATAAGCGGCTCATTTCGGCGGCGACGTTCAGCGAGATCATAGCCCCGCAGATCCGCGCGCCGATGCAGCAATATCCAGCTCTCAGTCTCACGAGCCCCAAGTTCTTGAGTTACGCGCTCGGCTGGTTCGTACAGGACTATCACGGCCACACTGTCTGGATGCACACCGGCAGTATCGATGGCATGAGCGCGATCATCGGGTTACTGCCCGAGGAGCGCGTTGGTGTATTCGTCCTCGCGAATCTGGACCACGCGGAGCTCCGTCACGCGCTGATGTACAAGGTATTCGACCTTTACACCGGAGCATCTGCGCGAGACTGGAGCGCGGATCTCAAGAGTCTCTTCGCCGCGAGACGCAGCGCCGCACAAGCGGAGTCGCAGCACGCCACAGGGACGCACCCCTCGCTTCCTCTCGAGAAGTATGCCGGTAACTACGGCGACTCGACTTACGGAAGCATCGACGTGACATCTACGAATGGCGTGCTCCACGCCCGCTTCGGTAAGGCCGACTTCGGCGATCTCGACCATTGGGAGTACGACAGCTTTCGGACCCGCGCGAGTGCCACGAGGCGGCAGCCCTTCAACCTTACCTTCGCGCCTGACGGCAGTGGAAATGTCAGATCGGTTCGCACGTTCGGCGTTACGTTCACGCGGTCCGTGCCA
>CAYMKQ010000135.1:1505-4324 GCA_964391175.1 uncultured Gemmatimonadaceae bacterium
GCCGTGTGGCAGAGAAGCCCGACTATTCGGCACCACGCGACGCACCTTACACGGCTATCGAAGTGACGGTTCCGACGCCGATGGGCCACACGCTCGCCGGGACGCTCACGCTGCCGAAGAAAGCGAGCCGTCAGCGCCGTGTCGGCGCCGTGGTAACCGTCACCGGATCCGGACCAGAGGATCGGGACGAGTACATCGGCCTCGAGGGCTATCGTCCCTTCCGGCAGATAGCGGATTCGCTCGGACGTCGGGGGATTGCGGTGCTGCGCATGGACGATCGGGGAGTTGGCGCGTCGACCGGCAAACAAAAGGGCGCAACCAGCGCTGACTTCGCCGAGGATATCCGGGCCGGTCTCGCTTATCTCCGCACGCGTCCGGAGATCGACCCGCGCCGCCTCGCAGTGCTCGGCCACAGCGAAGGAGCGCTCATTGCTCCGCTCGTTGCGGAGAAGGAGCCCGATTTGCGCGCGCTCGTCTTACTGGCCGGTATCGCGCGTCCAGGTCGAGGGACACTGGAAGCCCAATTGAAGAATCTCATCAACCACAACGCCAAGTTCACGCAGGCCCAGAAGGATTCCGCGACTCGCGCGATACCCGCGCGGATCGACAGTCTGGCGGCCGCAGACCCATGGATGGCCTACTTCTTCAAGTATGATCCGTCCGCAACCGCGCGCCATCTAAGCAAGCCCGGCGTTCTGATCCTGACGGGAGCGAACGATCAGCAGGCAGATCCGACGCACGTGCCTGAATGGGCCGCTGCGTTTCGCGAGGCAGGTAATCGGGACGTCACTTCGGAGGTGCTGCCCGGGCTGAACCATCTCTTCGTAACCGATCCCGATGGCTTTCCCGGAGGCTATGCAAAACTGCCGGCCCCGGTCAGAGTCGATTCTCACGTACTGGGAATCGTCGCCGACTGGCTCGCGCGGAGACTGAAGTGATGTTGCGCGCGCCAGCCAGGATTGCCTCCGCGTCGAAGCCAAACTCCACTTTCTACGGACGGGTCGGTCGATGATGATCAATTTGAATCGCTCTGCGCGCCTGCTCTTACTCGGACTGTGCGCCGTCGCCTCTGTCGGCACGGTCGCCGCGCGTGCGACAGCGCAAAGCACAGCGGCTCGGGCTGTTGCGCCGCAGGGCGCGCAGCCAGCCAAACCCGAGTTCGACAAGACCAAAGCGCAGATCGAGATGCGCGACGGGGTGCACCTCAACACCGACATCTATGTTCCCAAGGGCGTCAGCGTTGATCTGCCGATTATGCTGATCCGCACGCCTTACGGGATCGAAGGCGCAGAGCGCGTCATCGGAGGAGGCTCGACGGGAGAGCTCGCGCGCGACGGCTACATCTTCGTCCTGCAGGACATCCGCGGGCGATTCACATCAGAAGGGCAGTTCGTGATGATGCGGGCGATGCGTGACAAGCGTGATGCAAAGGCCATCGACGAGAGCACTGACGCCTACGACACCATCGACTGGCTCGTCAAGAACGTGCCGCACAACAACGGCAGAGTGGGCATGCGTGGCGTGTCGTATCCGGGCTGGCTGACGGTGATGGCAATGCTCGATCCGCATCCCGCGCTCAAGGCAGTGTCACCGCAGGCATCTCCCGCCGACATGTTCATCGGCGATGATTTTCATCACAACGGCGCATTTCGCCTGAGCTACGGCTTCGAGTACGCGACCGCGATGGAAACCTCGAAGGTGATCTCTCCCTTCTCCTTCGATCAGCCCGATCTATACGACTGGTACCTCAAGGTTGGCTCTCTCTCGAACATCAACGAGCGCTATCTCCACGGCAAGATGCCTACGTGGAACGACTTCGTCAGCCATCACAGCTATGACTCGTTCTGGCAGCGCCAGGCCTTTCCGCGAAATCCGGAGGGTGTGAAGGTGCCCACGCTAAGCGTTGCCGGCTTCTGGGACCAGGAAGATTTTTACGGACCGGTCAAGATCTACGAGACGCTCGAAGCGCGCGATACTCAGAACCGGAATTACCTTGTGATTGGTCCCTGGAACCACGGTGGCTGGGGAGGCGCGAGCGGGCAGAAGCTCGGGAGCATCGACTTCGGCAGCCCGACTGCCCTCGACTTCCGAAGGAATATCGAGGCACCCTGGTTCGCGTACTGGCTCAAGGGCAAGGGAGCGCTGAAGCTGCCTGAAGCGACGACCTTCGAAACCGGGTCGAATACCTGGCAATCGTTCGACGCCTGGCCCCCGCGCAAGGGTGTTACGAAACGGCCACTTTATTTCCGCGCCAGCAAGCGGCTCTCCTTCGACGCTCCCACTGATCGCTCCGGCAGGGGATTCGACTCTTACGTTTCAGATCCGGCGAATCCCGTCCCGTACCGCAAACGCCCGATCCTCCCTCTTTTCGCTGCCGGTAACACCTGGGGCCGCTGGCTCGTGGACGACCAGCGTTTCGACAATGACCGTTCGGATGTCGCGATCTGGGAGACGCCTCCGCTCGAGGGTGACGTCGTGATCGCCGGCGCCATTGCCGCACACCTGTTCGCATCGACGACGGGGAGTGATGCGGACTGGGTCGTCAAGCTGATCGATGTCTATCCGGATCGCTACGAACCGGACTCGACTCTGAAGGGTTATGAGCTGATGGTCGCGAACGACGTGTTGCGCGCGCGGTTCCGCAAGAGTTTCGAGCATCCACAACCCATCACGCCGAACCGCATCGAGGAGTACGTGGTCGACCTGCACACGCAGAACTATCGGTTCCGCAAGGGCCACAAAATTCAGGTGCAGGTGCAGAGCAGCTGGTTCCCGCTCATCGACCGAAACCCGCAGACGTTCGTTCCGAACATCTTCGA
>CAYMKQ010000136.1:0-4222 GCA_964391175.1 uncultured Gemmatimonadaceae bacterium
GCGTCGCCGCCTAGCAGGACCCCCTCCGACGATCCGGCGCACCGATCTCGAGGTTATGAAGACCGCGCACAGTTCAGCAGGTCAGCGCGTCGTCCGCCACCCGGTCCAACCGGGACCGCGAACGACGCGACCGGGGAGAGCGCCGGTATGGGTTCCATTGCGCAGGACTTGAGTGCCGTTCACGAAGACGTCGCGCACGCCCGTCGCGTATTGATGCGGGTTGTCGAACGTCGCGTGATCCTGGACCGTCCTCGGATCGAAGATCACTATGTCCGCGTAGTACCCGGGTCGCAGTCTGCCTCGTCTCCGCAGCTTCAGATTCTCCGCCGGGAGCGCGGTCAATCGATGTATCGCCTGTTCAAGCGGGATCACTCTCTCGTCGCGCACGTACTTGCCAAGGAGCCTCGCGAAATTTCCGTAGGCCCTCGGATGCGGCCGCGACTTGAGAAAAACACCTTCGGGGGCGAGCGATTCCCCATCCGAGCCGAAGCTCACCCATGGAAGCCGCAGCTGCCGGCGCACGTTGTCCTCCGACATCAGGAAATAGACGGTGCCGACGCGGCTGCCGTCCTGGATTACCAGATCCATCGCCGTCTCCTCCGGCGACTTCCCGCGCATACGCGCCACTTCGGCGAGCGTTTTCCCGGTGAGATACTTGAGAGAATCGTTCTTGAACGCGACGAGCAGGATCTTCTCCGGCGACCCGGCGCCGACGAAGAAGTTTTCCCATTTGTCCGTCGGCGTCTCCATCTCCCGCGCTACGCGCGCGCGAGTCGCGGGATCCTGGAGCCGTCTCGCCCACTCCTTGTACCCGCCTTCCTGCACCCAGGGCGGCATCGAGGCGTCGAGGCCCGTCGCGCCGGCGATGTAGTTGTACATGTCGGCGGTGATGCGCAGCCCGCTCGCTCTCGCTTGCTCGATCTTCGCGATCGCCGCATCGAGCTTGCCCCAATTCGGCTGTCCGGCGGCCTTGAGATGATAGACCTCGGCCGGAACTGCGGCCTCGCGCGAGATCGTGACGAGCTCATCGATCGCCTCGAGGAGGCGCGAGCCCTCGCTCCTCATGTGCGAGATGTACATCCCGCCATAGGGCGCGGCCGCTTTCGACAGCGCGATCAGCTCGTCGGTTTTCGCGTAGAAAGCCGGCGCGTAGATGAGAGAGGAGCCGATTCCGAGCGCGCCCTCCTCCATCGCCTGCCGCACCAGCGCCTGCATCCGCGCCAGCTCGTCAGCCGTCGGAGGGCGATCGGCATACCCGATCTCGTGCACGCGCACCGTCGTGGCGCCGATGAATGACGCGACGTTTGTCGCCACTCCTCGCTTCACGAGATGCTCGAGATACTCGCCGAGGGTGGTCCAGGGAACTTCGAACTTGATGTCGCCCTGATCCTCGATCATCTCCTTCCGCATCCGATCGTTGATCGGACCCATTGACGAGCCCTCGCCGAAAACTTCGAGCGTGACTCCCTGCCGGATGTCTCCCTGACTCCGGCCGTCGTGAATGAGCGATTCAGTCGCCCAGCTCAGCATGTTGATGAATCCGGGCGAAACCGCGAGCCCGCGCGCGTCGACGTCGGTTTTGCCGCGAGCGCCGCTCAGATCACCGATGAACGCGATGGAGTCGCCGATCACGCCGATGTCCGTCACGCGTGGAGCGCCGCCACTCCCGTCGTATGTAGCGCCGCCCCGGATCACGACGTCGTAGCTGCCGGGCGTGGCGGAGGTGGTACCCGTCCCGAAAGTGGCGCAGGAGAGTGAGACGGCCGTGACTGCCGCGAGCCAGTACCTCGTGCAGCGGCTCGTCGATAGAGCAAAACCGCCCGACGCGATAAGGGAGCGCACGGAGAGAACGCGGTCGGTGAAAATCATAGGCTGATTCGCTCCTAGGGAAGGAAGAGAGCCGTGCCAGAAACGCTCATGGAGGTTTGGGAGGCGAGTAACGCGTCGAGGGCCCCCTCCTATATACGTAGTATCGGCAATCACAGCCACTCAGGGCAGGTCTTGGCTGCCCGGCCGCGCTAGGCGGAACTTTCCGCGATGAAGATCACCGAAGCCGGCTTTCCGGAGGTCGGATGGAGCGGCTCGCGCGATTCAATCAAGCGAAGCCCGCTGTCGGTGAGCAGCTTCACCCAGCTCTCCATCGTCCGGAAATACCATGGTGCTGGATCGGAGAAGTCGTCGCTGAATCCCGCCCACGAGCCCGAGCGCCAGCCGTCCTCGTAGGGAAGCTCACCGCAGGCGACGATCGGATGGAGTGTCTGGATAACCAGTGCACCGCGCGGCTTCAGCAAACCGGGTACGCGGCGAAGAAGACTCTCGACGGATTCCTTGCCGATCAGCGAGAAGTTAGCGATTGCCACATCCACTGTTACGTCGAGCTCACCCGCGGCGATGGCCTCGTACGAAGCAACCCGAAACTCGCCGCCGCCCGCTTGCTTCGCCTGCTCGATTAGCGCCGGCACGACGTCGACGCCGATCACGCTCACTCCATGCTGGGCAAGCGCGCGCACCAGCCAGCCTTCGCCGCAACCGATATCGAGCGCGGAAGCGGGTGAGCGGCTGAGCACGGCATCGACAATCGCACGATTGGTCACGAGCCTGCGGCTCTCGATCTGGTTGTCGCGCACCGCGGTTGTCCACGGTGACGCGTTCTTGTGCCACGAGTCGACGATCCGCGCGTCACTGGATGGGTCGGTGCTCATGGGGGTGTGGTAAGAAAGGGAGTCACTGCCGGATTCCGGGGCCGGAAAGCAACGCACGACACGGCGCGGCGCGAACCCGGGGCAGGCGTCGTAACGTGTAGAATGGCCCGCTCGTATATATATATAGTATCGGCAATCACAGCCACTCAGAGGGCGCATGAGCACTGCGGCGACATCGCGCACCAGCACCGCGTCGCGTCATGATGGAATTACGCCGACAATTGCTACTCCCGGACGGGCGCGCGAGCGACTGCTGTCGCTCGACATCTTCCGCGGCCTCACCGTCGCGGGGATGCTTCTCGTAAACGACCCGGGCACCTGGAGCGCGATCTTTCCGCCGCTCGAGCACGCAACGTGGCATGGCTGGACGCCGACCGATCTCATCTTTCCGTTCTTCCTGTTCATCGTCGGCATCACGACTCACCTCTCGCTCTCGGCGAGGCGCGCGCGCGGAGACGACGACGGGGCGATCCTCAGGCAGATCCTGCGCAGAGGGGCGATCATCTTTCTGCTCGGCTTCCTGATGGCGCTCTTCCCGTTCTATCAATGGGGAACGATCGAGTCGATGCCCAATGCGTCGGTGCTCGACCGGATCATCTATCGGCTCGACCACGTGCGGATACTGGGAGTGCTGCCGAGGATCGCGATCGTGTACGTGTGCGCGGCGCTGCTCACGCTGCGGACGAATCTCAAACAGCAGGTCACCATCATCGCGGCGTTGCTCTTCGGCTACTGGTTCGCGATGACGCTCATCCCCGTGCCGGGCGAGGGGACCATCGGCGCGCTGCTCCTGCACGACAAGAGCAGGAATCTCGCCGCGTTCCTCGACCGCGCGATCCTCGGGACGAAACACACCTGGGTGGGGAGCGTGACCTTCGATCCCGAGGGACCTCTCTCGACGATTCCCGCCATCGGCACCACGATGCTCGGCGTGATCGCGGGACGCTGGATCGCCCTGAGCGAGCGGCCGCTCATCGAGCGCATCGCGGGGCTGATCGCGTCGGGCGCGATCGTGATGATGCTCGGTCTCATGTGGAACTGGGTGTTCCCGATCAACAAGAACCTGTGGACCAGCTCCTATGTGCTCTTCACGGCGGGCATGGCCGCGGTCACGCTGGCGACGGTGATGTGGATCGTCGAGCACTATAACGTGAGGTGGTGGACGAAGCCGTTCGTGATCTTCGGGGTGAATCCGATCGTCGCGTTCGCCGGGTCGGGGGTAATGGCGCGGCTGATCTACACGCTCTGGAAGATCGACTATCAGGGCAAGTCGCAGTCGATCCAATCGGTGATCTATCAGTCCGCGTTTCAATCCTGGCTCCCCCCACGCGTAGCATCCTTGGCGTTTGCGTTAACTTTCGTCCTGTTCTGGCTCGGCATTCTGACGGTGATGTACCGGCGGAATATCATCCTCAAGGTCTAGCGCGCCGATGCCTCGTCGGTGCGCTTTCGTCTGGCATCTTTGTATGGGGAGGTGAGGGTGTCCTCTTCGGCGGCGACGCTCGACTCCTGTCGGAGCC
>CAYMKQ010000137.1:0-4137 GCA_964391175.1 uncultured Gemmatimonadaceae bacterium
CCCGCCGCCCCCGATGCGTAGATGTCGCGCGTCAGGCGCGCGTTCGCGATTGCCTGCTGCTGCTCGGAGAGGCCGCCGTGGTTCCAGCCCTGCGGCTGGACGTGCCCGATGCCGCGTGAAGATGGCACTCCGTACTCGCTGATGACGACCGGCATGTCGCCGTGATGCTCGACAAGCTCCCGCAGGTAGCCGAAATAATTGCTCGGTCCCTCCGGCGAGCGCGCTCTCGAATAGCCGGGATCGACGATGAGGAATTCGGGATAGTACGGGTAGGCGTGGTACGAGGCGAACACACCGGCGGGGAACGCTCGCGTCGCCTGCATCCTCACCGCATCGAGCCCGACTGCATCGTTGTCGTACTCTTTCGACGCCTCCACGATCCGCTCGCCGCGAGAGCGCAGCATCGCGATCTCCTGCGCCATGGTAGTCTCGGTGGGATGCGAGAGCGGATCGAGTGTAGGCCAGTTCGTGTAGGCGACAGGACGCTGCGCATTGTATCGCTCCATCTCGAACGCGACGAGATACTCGCATTGCTGGGCGAGCCACGTCTCGAGCGCATTACCGTCCGCAACGGTGATGTAGGAGCCGCGATAGCTCCTCCGTCCGGGTCTCATGGCGTTATACGCCACGACCGAGTACGGCTCCCACTCACGCCCGATGATGTAACCAAGAGTCCACGGCGACACGTCGGCGAGATACAGACCGCTGGCGTGCCCGGGCGATGCGGGGATGGCCGCATCGCCGTGGAGCAGGGAGACGACGTTTCGCATCTCCCGGCGGAACCGGTCCACCCATTTGACGTCGTCGTACTTTTCCTCCTTCTTGCCGGGAGGGAGCTCTGTCCAGACGCCGTGGATCAACCAGATTGGATCGCCGGGATGCGCGAGATTCCATTTCCGCAGCGCGGCGTAGAAATGCGGCGGGTGCACGGTATAGACACGGACCGTGTTCGCTCCCATCTCCGCGATGAGGGAGATCCAGCGCTCGTAGGTCCCGTCGTTGGGGGGAAACTCCGACGGATGCTTTCCCGGTAGCGCGGCACCGAGATTGACCGCCTTGATCCAAAATGGCGACCAGCGACCGGCACCATCGCGCACCTCGAAAATGCGGCGCCCGGCCCTCGAGACGATCGACATCGTTTCCGGTCGCACTCGGGCGGGGAGCGATGATTCCGACACCGGTTGGGGGATCCTGGCGAGATAGGCAAGTGCCGTCGAATCGCGTGGCACGAGCTGGAGCGCTCGCTCGAAGCTGCGCCTCGCCGCATTGAGATCACCCGCCTGGTACGCCGCCATGCCGGCACCCGCGACCGCGTCGTAGGAAGCCGGATCGGCGGTAATCGCCCGATTGAAGAGAAGGCGCGCCGCGCCAAGGCGGCCCTCGCGCATGGCCGCGTACGCCGCGCCTGTCAGGGCACCGGCGTCTCCCGGGCAGAGGGCGACGGCACTATTGAACTCCCTGGCCGCGGCGGCGATTTCGTTCCTGCGATAGGCATTCCATCCGCGTTCGACCGCCTGTCGCACGGCAGCGAGCGAGCGGCACGTCGGCTGGGGGGGGTGGCGCCCAGGCGCGGCCGCCATGGTCGCGACGATCGTCAAACATGACAGAAGGGTGCGTGGGTACGAACGAGGGCGCATTACCGGGGGGGGGTCCTGGGTTTCTTTCGCAACCGCAGGCAACAGATAGCACGGGGAAGAAATGTTGGCAACCGCGTTCCCGTGTGATGCCGCGAGAATTGTTTTGGCCATCGAGCGACGCTTTCGTGCTCGTAGCTTCGGATGTGACTTCTGTCATTACTCGCGTCGCCACGGACGGCTGGCTCGTCCCGATTCTCACGGAGCTGGTGCCGGGGAGCTCGATCCGCTCCCTCGAGACAAAGGTGGGCGCCAGCTATTGGGAGACGGCCGTCAGAGAAGGGTTGGCTACCGACGAAGAGATCATCGAGAGTCTCGCTGCTCGAACGCGATTCGCTATCGCCAACGGTCTGCTCGTGAGCGCTGAGGCGCGCGAGAAGGTATCCGAGCGGCTCGCCCGCAGGTTCGCCATTCTCCCGCTCTCGATCTCGGAATCGACGCTCGACATCGCCACCTCCAATCCGTACGACCTGGATTGCGAGATGACACTGGCGTTTGCGACTGGTCGGGCCGTCCGGATGTCTCTTGCCTCGCCCGCGCGGATCGCCGAGCGCATCGAGGAGGTGTATGCGCCGGTGGAGCGCGTGAGCAGGATGCTCGACAAGGCCGCGAAATCATCCGGACAGCCTGTCTTGGAGAAGGCGGACGACTCGGAAGGCCAGATTGACGAGAAAGAGGCGGAGCGACCGGTGATAAAGCTGGTCGATCACATCGTCGCCGAGGGGATCGCCGCTGGCGCGAGCGACATTCATCTCGAAGCAGCAGAGCACGGGATCTCGGTACGCTATCGGATCGACGGGATGCTGAGGGAAGTGATGGTCCTGCCCAAGGCGGTGGGCGTTCCGCTCGTTTCCCGGATCAAGATCATGTCACAGATGGACATCGCGGACCGGCTGCGGCCGCAGGGCGGACGCGCACGTGTGGCGATCAACGGAGCCAGGGTGGATCTGCGCGTTTCTACGCTGCCGGCATCGCACGGTGAGAAGGTCGTGATCCGCATACTCGATTCGCGCGCTGCTCTCAGATCGGTCGAGTCTCTCGGCCTCGATCCCGTCGATGGACCTCGAATGCAGAAGCTGCTGGAGGTGCGTGAGGGGCTGATCCTCGTCACCGGCCCGACGGGGTCGGGAAAGACCACGACGCTCTATGCCGCGCTCCGTCTCCTCCAGCTGCGTGGTGTAAACATCATCACCGTCGAAGATCCGGTCGAGTACCGCATTCCCGGCGTCGTGCAGGTGCAGATACACGAAAAGGCGGGGCTCACCTTCGCTTCAGCGCTCCGGTCGGTTCTCAGGCAGGATCCCGATGTAGTTCTGATCGGGGAGATCCGGGATCGGGAGACGGCGGCGATCGCGTTGCAGGCGTCTCTCACCGGGCACCTGGTGTTCTCGACGCTGCACACGAACGACGCGTGCAGCTCGATCACGCGACTCACCGACCTGGGGGTCGACTCCGCGAAGCTTGCGGGCGCCCTCAAGGGGGTGGTCGCCCAGAGACTTATCCGTCGGCTGTGTCCCAGCTGCAAGCTCGTGGCTAACGCGGGGGTTCCGCGGCGTCTCGCCGGGTCGATTCCCGAGAGCTCGATGATCTACATGCCGGTCGGGTGCGCGGACTGCGCGATGACCGGCTACCGCGGGCGGGTTGCCGTCACTGAGGTACTGGTGACGACCCCCGAGATCGAGCGCGCGATCGCGGGCAACGCGCCGCCCGACAGGCTGGTGATCGCCGCGCGCGCTTCGGGGACGCGATCCCTGTGGGCGTGTGGCGCCGCGCAGCTCCTCAAGGGCAACACGAGCGCGCAGGAGCTCGTGCGCGTGCTTGAGCCCGAAGGCGCTCGCGATCACCCGAGCGAAGTGCGCGCGGGATATGATTTACGGAGCCCTGTCATCTACGAGAAACGCGTGGCGAATCAGCAGACCAGGATCGTGCCGGGAGTCGTCGAGGTCTATATAATCCGGCCCAACAACGGCGATTGGCGCATACTTGCGCTGCAGCGCGCGGCCGATGCCATCCGGCCGCGATCGTGGGAAACGGTGTATGGGAAGATCGATGCAGGAGAGCGACCGGAGCACGCCGCAGTTCGCGAGCTCCGGGAAGAGGCCGGCCTCGAGCCGGCGGCACTCTACAATCTCACCGTCAACAGCTTCTATCTGCATGCCGATCAGACGGTACAGATGGCGATCGTCTTCGTGGCCTTCGTCGACGACTCCGCCGATGTAACTCTTGGCGAGGAGCACCAGGAATTCGAATGGCTGTCACTCGACGATGCTTGCGGCAGATTCACGTGGCCGCGGGCCGCCCAGGCACTGCGCGACGCGCGGCACCTGTTCCAGAAAGGGGATGCTGGGCCAGTGGAGGACGTACTCCGCGTGATTTGATTCGGGCATCGCGGGAAGGGGAGGCAACTTCGCGTTGTGCGTTTACCGTTTATCCGTTGTCCGTTTTCGCGTTTGCATCGACCGGTGTTACGGTTGAACGGGGAACGCACGAACGGGAAACGCAC
>CAYMKQ010000138.1:0-4137 GCA_964391175.1 uncultured Gemmatimonadaceae bacterium
CGCGCTCGAACGCTAAGCGCGCGGCCTTACGGTAGCACCCGATCCGCCATCCCCACCGCGTCGAGCATGAACGCGTACCGGAACGCCCTCTCGCGCAGCACGTCGTAGCCTTGCCATAGGGGGTGGGGGTATTAGCTTATATACCAGGGGCGGGTATCTGATCCCTAGCACACTTGAACTGTTGAGGGGGCGCACCGATGGAAATGCTGACGATGAACATCTCAGGGATGACCTGCGGCCACTGCGTTGGGCAGGTCACCAAGGCACTCAAGAGCCTCGATGGCGTGGAAGTCGAGCAGGTCAAGGTCGGGTCGGCCACAGTGGCGTGCGAACGGTGACGCCCGCCGATTGGGCGGTCCTGGCCGCCGGCGCCGCGTCCATCGCGTGGGTGAACTGGTACTTCTTCCTCGCCGAACGTGGGACGGTGGTCGCGACTGTGGCGGCCGACGTGACCATCACCGTCAAAGGGGGCTACACCCCGGCGGTGGTCCGGGTCAAGGCAGGGCAGCCGGTCCGCCTCATCTTTGACCGGCAGGAGACGTCCGGATGCTCGGAGGAGATAGTCTTTCCCGATTTCGGGATCAAGAAATTTCTCCCCGCCTTCCAGACGACCACGGTCGAGGTGACGCCGCCCGCACCCGGCACGTACGAGTTTACCTGCGGCATGAGTATGCTGCGCGGCCGCCTCATCGCGGATTGATTACGGACTTTGATTGCGGTGATCTGGCATCACCAGGGGATCAGATCATGACCACGACATCACAACCCATTCGCGAGCACATTCGCGAGCACATTCGCATCCCGGTGACTGGGATGACGTGCGCGGCCTGCCAGTCGCGCGTGCAGAAGACGCTCGAGAAGCAACCGGGCGTGCTGGACGCGTCGGTGAACCTGATGATGAAGAACGCGTCAATCACGTTCGACCCGACCGTGGCGAGCCCCGAGCAACTGGTCGAGGCGATCCGCGAGACTGGGTATGGGGCTGAGCTCGCCTCGCCGGATCAGACCGCGTTCGAAGAGCAGGAGGCGCGCGACCGCGCGCAGACGGAGGAGTTCCGTGACCTACGCCGGAAGGCAATTGTCAGTGGCGTTGTCGCCGTGCTGGCGATGATCTTCTCGATGCCGCTCATGGCCGCGCACGGCGGGATGGCCGCGGCGGCGCACGGCACGGCCGCCGACCCCTTCATGCGGTGGGCGATGATGTCGCTCACGCCGGGGCTCATGAGCGCCGCGCCGTGGCTGTACGCTATTCCTCCGGTGCTGCTGGTCTACGGGCTCTTCGCGCTCACGCTCGGCGTGATGGGGTGGGCGGGGCGGCACTTCTATACCCGCGCCTGGGCTGCCTTCCGGCATCACTCGGCGGACATGAACACGCTCATCGCGGTCGGGACTGGCGCGGGCTTCCTGTACTCCGTCGTTGCGACGGTGGCGCCAGGGATCTTCACGAGCCGCGGGATGACGCCCGACGTGTATTATGAGGCCGTGGCGTTCATCATTGCGCTCATCCTGACCGGGAACGCGTTCGAGGCGCGCGCCAAACGCCAGACCTCGACGGCGCTCCGCGCGCTCGTGGATCTGCAGCCGAAGACGGCGCGCGTGGTGCGGGGCGGTGAGGAGATCGACATCTCAGTGGAGCAGGTGCTGCACGGCGAGACCGTCGTGGTGCGCCCCGGCGAGCGCGTCCCGGTGGACGGTGAGATCATCGCGGGTCAGAGCGCCGTGGATGAGTCGATGCTCACGGGCGAGTCGCTCCCGGTGATGAAAGGGGTCGGCGACAAGGTGATCGGCGGCACGATCAACAGTACAGGAAGCTTCCGCTACACGGCGACGACGCTCGGTGCGGATTCGGTGCTCGCGCAAATCGTCAAATTGATGCGCGACGCGCAGGGATCGCGCGCACCGATTCAGCGTCTCGCCGACCGGGTGAGCGGGATCTTCGTCCCGGTGGTGGTCTCGATTGCGATCGCGACCTTCGTCGTCTGGTTCATTGCGGCGGGCGCTGTGGGCATTCCTGCGCCAGCCGTGCGGGGGTTCGCGGCGGCGGTCGCGGTGCTCATCATCGCCTGCCCGTGCGCGATGGGGCTAGCCGTCCCCACCGCGGTCATGGTGGCGACGGGGAAAGGAGCCGAGCTCGGTGTGTTGATCAAAGGCGGTGAGGCGCTCCAGCGCGCGGGCGACGTCAAGACAATCGTGCTCGACAAGACGGGGACCGTCACCGAGGGAAAGCCCACCGTGACCAACGTGGTCCCCGTGGTCGGAGCAAGCCGAACCGACGACGAGCTGTTGCGTCTCGTCGCCTCGCTCGAGACCGCGAGCGAGCACCCACTGGCCGATGCCATTGTGCGGTACGCCAGGACACGTGGTCTCGCGCTCTCGACGCCGGAAGGCTTCAACGCCGTCGCCGGTCGTGGGGCGGTCGGTGTGGTGGACGGCGTCGCACTCGGCGTTGGTAACGCGGCACTGATGGCAGACCATGCGATCGACGCCTCACCACTGCGCGAGAGTGCCGAACGGCTCGCGGGCGAGGGCAAGACACCGATGTACGTGGCAATCGACGGCGCACTGGCCGGCGTGATCGCGGTGGCCGACCCGATCAGGTCCACCTCCCGTGAGGCCATCCAGCGCCTGCGGCAGATGGGGCTCGACGTGGTCATGCTCACCGGCGACAACGAGCGGACGGCGCGCGCGATTGCGAACGAGGCGGGCATCGACCACGTCGTCGCGGGCGTGCTCCCGGATGGGAAGGTGGCGGAGATCCAGCGGCTGCAGGCCGAGGGGAAGGTGGTCGCGATGGTGGGCGACGGGATCAACGACGCACCGGCGCTGGCGCAGGCGGATGTTGGCATGGCGATGGGCACGGGGACCGACATCGCCGCTGAAGCGGGAGACGTCGTGCTCATGCGCGGCAATCTCCAGAGCGCGGCGCAAGCGATCGAGCTGTCGCGCCGCACGATGCGGACGATGAAGCAGAACTTGTTCTGGGCCTTCGTTTACAACGTGGTGGGGATTCCGATTGCGGCGGGCGTGCTGTACCCCGCGTTCGGATTGCTCCTGAGTCCGATCCTGGCGAGCGCCGCGATGGCGTTTAGCTCTGTCAGTGTAGTCACGAACAGTCTCCGGCTCCGCGGAGCGTCCATCGCGTAGCGCTGCTCGCGCACAATCGCGGCCGCTTAGTTGATCCACGAGCACACGAGGTGAATATGGCTATGGCAACAAAGTCAGTGCGGGCATCAAAGGCAGCGCTCTCCACCGTGAGCGCGACCTGCGGGTGTGGGGTGAAGCACGCGTCCGCCGCCGGCAGCCGGCTGGCCCACGGAGTCGATCCCGAGATCAAGGACCGCAATCTCAAGCGCCTGCGCCGGATCGAGGGACAGGTGCGCGGCTTGCAGAAGATGGTGGAGGAGGAGCGGTACTGCGCCGACGTGATGACGCAGATCGCCTCGGTGCACGAGGCGCTGCGCGGGGTGGGGCGGGAGCTCATGCGCAACCACCTGAAGTATTGCGCTACGTCGGCGATCAACGCCGGCGGCGATAAGGCGAACGCGATGTACGACGAGCTCGTGGACATGATGTACAAGCACAGTCGGTGACGATGGCTAACTAGCAACCGGGAGAACGAATGAGAATGAGTAACCGAAGCCTCAGCTGGGCAACTGCGGGTCTCATCTGCGCGATCGTGACTGCGTGCAACGGCGGTTCATCGACGCCTGGCGCGGGCGCCACCAAGGTGGACCTCGATGCCGCCCGCGCCGCCGTTCTCAACCGTGACAGCCTCTGGATCCGCTCCGTGCAGACGAAGAACATCGACTCTCTGATGACTCTTTACGCGCCGGACGCGGAGTCGATGCAGGAGGGCTTGTCGGCGGTGAAGGGAACCGAAGAATTGCGGGAGATCTACGCTGGCTTCTTCAAGGCGATGCCCCGCGATTTCAACGCCACGGTGAGGGGCGTCGACCTGTCCGACGATGGCACACTCGCCTACGACCGCGGCAGTTTCACGATGACAGTGAACGGGCCGGACGGCAAGCCGCTCCAGGTGTCTGGTGATTACCTCAACGTCTGGAAGAAGATCGACGGACAGTGGGTGACGGTGGCCGAGATGAGCAACTCGTCACCTGCCGCGAAGCAGTAGCGCTG
>CAYMKQ010000139.1:0-4056 GCA_964391175.1 uncultured Gemmatimonadaceae bacterium
CTTAGCGGGCGCCTCGATTGCGGGACGCAAGGTGTCAAGGACACAGTCAGCAAGGACCGGCTGCGCGGCCTCCGCATCTTCGACATCAGCGACATCGCCAATCCGAAATATGTCGGCAACGTGCAGACCTGCCGCGGCTCACACACGCACTCCGTGCTCGTCGATCCAAAGGACCCGGAGAACGTCTACGTCTACATCTCGGGCTCGTCGAGGGTGCGCTCGCCCAGCGAGCTCGCCGGCTGCGTGAAGTTCACGCCAGAGCAGGATGCCAACTCGGCGCTCTTCCGCATTGAAGTCATCAAGGTGCCCCTCGCTCATCCCGAGCGGGCGGCAATCGTCAGCTCTCCACGCATCTTCGATGATCTGGTCGCGCCGGCGACACATGGGGAAACTGCGGCTGATATCGCCGCAGCCAGGAGGGGCGTGGCCGAGGCGCGCGCGCGGGGCGGCTACACCGCCGTGGTTTCAGGCAGGGAAAGAGTCCTTGAGCCTGACTTCATCGACCCGCTGCTCGACAGCATCGTCAAGAGTCGCAACGGAGCCGGTGCGCCCACGGCCGCAGACAGCGCCGCGTTGCGTGCGGGACTTCCCGCAATTATCGCGGCGGAGTTCCCTGAGCCGCTGACGAGTCCTACCGCGGGGCCCACCCAGTGCCACGACATCACCGTCTATCCGGCGATCGGCCTGGCAGGCGGCGCGTGTGGGGGCTACGGATTCCTCCTCGACATTCGTGATCCCGCGCATCCCGTCCGCATCGCCGCGGTAGCCGACTCCAACTTCTCCTACTGGCATTCCGCGACGTTTAACAACGACGGGACCAAGATTCTCTTCTCGGATGAATGGGGCGGTGGTGGACAACCGAAGTGCCGCATCACTGACCGCCCCGAGTGGGGCGCGAACGCGATCTTCACGGTGGCTGACGCAAGTGGAAGCGGATCTCTCGTGGTTCGCGATGGAATTCCGGCAAACCCTGCCGGTGCGAAGATGCAGTTCCGGAGCTACTACAAGCTGCCCGCTCCGCAGACACCAGAGGAGAACTGCGTGGCCCACAATGGGTCGCTGATACCGATCCCGGGGCGTGACGTGATGGTCCAGGCGTGGTATCAGGGTGGCATCTCGGTCTTCGACTGGACCGATCCAAGACACCCGAAGGAGATTGCATTCTTCGATCGCGGTCCGGTGGACTCGACGAGAATGGCGATGGGGGGGTCGTGGTCCGCCTATTGGTACAACGGCAACATCGTGAGCTCCGAAATCGCCCGCGGGCTCGACATCTTCGAGCTTGTTCCGAGCGCGTACGTCACCCAGAACGAAATTGACGCCGCGAAGACCATCCATTTCGACCACTACAATGCGCAGGGGCAGCCGAGGCTGGTCTGGCCGCCGAGCTTCGCATTGTCGCGCGCCTATGTCGATCAGCTGGAGCGGTCAGAGGGTCTTAAGGGTGGAAGATTGTCCGCCATCCGACAGTCGCTCACGAGCGCTGAGAGCGCGTCGGGAACGCAGCGGCGAGAGGCCCTTACGCAGCTGGCGGCGCAGCTGGACGTTGACGCGCGCGGTTCCAGAGACGCGGCCAAGGTGCGAACCTTGGCGAGAGCCGTGAGGGATCTGGCTGCAGCATCAGGCTGAAACGCGCAACGTAGTCCTTCGTAATTTTCCGCAAATGCCAGCGCACCTTTGTATGTTTTTTTTGGTTCTTCACGGAATTCCGGGAAACAGAGAGGAGCGAGGCTGCCAGCTACCGGCTACTGGCTGTCCGCTGCCGGCTCAACTACGCCCCGACTTCACTACCGCGAGCCCGGTCGCTTGAGCGGCGGATGCGTAACAGCCTGGTGGCAGGATCTCAGGTCGGGCCAGTCCAAGACAGATTCGGTGGTGAGCAGTGACAAGAGGTGAGGAAGTGCTCCATGCTTGTTCCGCCCGTCTCGATGCTCCTTTGAGACGAACGAATTGGCGGCACGAACGGTCTCGGCGTCGTAGGCCCGAAGCTGGTAGCTTCCAGCAGGCAGCGGGCAGCTTGGCTGTTCTCCGTTGCAGTTAAGACTGTTCTTTCCCGGAATTCCGTGAAGAACCTTTTTTTGTCTCCCCCTCATGTATAGAGGTCCCGCCATGCGCCGCATCTACGCTTCCGTTCTGCCAGCTGCCGTACTCCCCATCCTTCTCGCCGCTTGCGCTAGCCCGCCTCCCGCAGAGTCTCCACGCCCCAGCCAGGCTCCAATGGAGTCCTCACGCGCGATCGCAGGTGGAGGAATCTCCGTCGGAGGTTGGACAGGGATGATCGACGCGGCGGAGGCCAGCGGAGGACAGGTCCTTGCCAACGCCAAGCTCACGAGCGATGGCAGCGCGCTACACGTCACGACCGGACCCGCGGTCGCGTACTGGAATCCTTCGAACAGGGCGAGCGGTGACTACACGGTGAAAGCGACGTTCACGGAGCCCCAGTACATGAACGTCAACGATCATCCGCACCCGTACGGAATCTTCATCGCCGGCAACGACATGGGGACCGGCATGCAGAGTTACCTGTACTGCGCGGCGTACGGGACCGGCAATTTCATCGTGCGCGGGTTTGGTCCTGAGCCGTTTCAGCTTAACGGTCGCCGCGGCGAACCGAACGCGGCGGTGAACAAGGCGGCAGCGAAGGGAGCTCCGGTGACGCAGGCGATCGCCGTATCGGTAAAGGGCGACAAGGTGGAGTGCGCGATCAACGGAGCTGTGGTCGGCAGCTACAACAAGTCGGACGTCGTCGCCGCCGGGAAGCTCAAGTCAACCGATGGGACCTACGGCATCCGCTTCGCGCACAACACCGAGGGGCTGGTCAGCGGTTTGACCGTGACGAAGCCGTAGCGCTTGCTACGGAAGATCGGACCACCAGAAGCCATTCAGGCGCCGGGGCTGGCGCCGGATCGCCGGCCCCCCCGCCCCGCGCCATCGCACTCTACGGCTCGACCGTGAAGTCCCCTTTCACCGGCACCAGATCGAACTCACCGGGAATCAGGCAATTCGACCCGACCCCGACGGCGTGGAACAGCACCGGGCTCATGAAATCCGCGCCTGGAGATTTGGCGCCTCGGCCCTTCCCATTGTCACGAAGCTGAAAGAGGGCCTCGAAGCCCACGATCTCCTTCCTGTTGCTGTTCCTCACGATACCGCTGATCGTCGCTTCGTTTCCGACGATGCGGACACAGTTGACGTCGATCGTGCCATTGACGTTACCGCTCACTGTCTTGTCGTTGAACGTCGCTCGGCCTGATGAGCCGGACGTATTGACGGAAACGTGCTCGACCGAAGCGCCGAAATTGATCGTTCCGCTACCCTTGACCGATGACACAGCCGTCGCTGAACCCGGCGGCCCGGAATTCCATGCGAGAGTGACGAACGCGACTGATAATACTGCGAGTGGACCGCGAAGCATGGCTCCTCCCAAAGAGTTGATATTCAAGGGATTGTCATGCAAAGGAGATACCCTAGGTGAGCCTTCTTAGGCGTTAGCACCGCCTCACGCCGATCGGGAAACTCGACCTCATCAGGTAAACTCCGTGGCCCGCCCCACTTACGGTAAATTGTTGTGAAATCGACACTTAGGACACCAAAAAGGTTATACTACTCGATACGATTTTGACACAGATTAGGCGCCAGAGTTGATCCTCTCGGCGTTGGCCGGCCTGCGGTAGAATCCTCGTCACGCAGGGGTCCGGTAAATTCCGACGGGGTGTTGGAGATATTCTAAAATGCAGAAGATCAACAACGGGCAAATCGCGCGTAGCGTTCGATTTGATATCGCGAAGGATAAGAACGAAGAGTTCCATACCCTCTTCAGAAACGAAGTGCTTCCAATGCTGAAGAAACAGGACGGGTTCAAGGACGAGTTGTTGCTGGTGCAGGATCAGCACGTTCTGGCCATCAGTGTCTGGAACAACGCGGATTCAGCACGTAAGTACGAATCGACGACTTATCCGCAGGTGGACAAGACGCTTCGCCCGGTGATGTCCGGAAGACCGACGGTCGAGACGTTCCAATTCGACTCGCTGTCGACGATCGCCTGACCATCGCTTC
>CAYMKQ010000140.1:0-2605 GCA_964391175.1 uncultured Gemmatimonadaceae bacterium
GTATGGGAGGCGGGGGGTGTCCTCGCAGGCCGCGTCCGGCGTAGCAAGAGACTCGCGCCTCTTCAATGCGTAGTCGTCTCTCTCCTATGGAAGGGCGCGAGGCTCGATGCGTGTAAGCCGGCTAGCGGCCGAAGAGGACGCCCTCCGACGACCTATACGGGATGTAATTCGAAGCGCGCCCCTGCTCGGCACGCGGAGCCCTCAGACTCGCGGACCTGCGATGCGATCCAGGTCGTCCAGCCCCGCGAGAACGTCGCGCGGCTTGGAGCCGTCCGGCGGCCCGAGGATCCCCGCGAGTTGTAGCTGGTCGATGATGCGCGCCGCGCGCCCGTATCCGACCTTGAGCCGCCGCTGGAGCAGCGACGTGCTTCCCTGCTGGTGCTGGATCACGACCTCGGCCGCCTCGCGGAACAGCTTGTCTCGATCCGCGTCGTCGAGATTGTCGGCGTCGCTGCCGGCGGCCTCCTCGGCTTCTTTCTTACGGATCGATTCGATGATGTCTGGCTCATTCGGAGTGTCGTCGACGATCAGACCCTGCGCCTCGAACGCGGCCTTGCGCTGCGCGCGCCTTGTCTCGTACCAGGCAGCGAGGCGCTCGGTGTCTTCGCTCGAGATGTAGGCGCCCTGAAGCCGCGCGGGCTCGGACTTCGCCGGCGGAATGAAGAGCATGTCACCGTTCCCGAGGAGAGCCTCGGCGCCGATCCCGTCGAGAATCGTGCGGCTGTCAACCTGCGACGCGACACGGAACGCGATCCTGCTCGGAAAGTTCGCCTTGATCAAACCCGTGATGACGTTCACGCTCGGCCGCTGCGTCGCCAGAATGAGGTGAATTCCGATCGCGCGCGCTTTCTGCGCCAGCATCGCCAGCGGCCTCTCGATCTCGCCCTGCACCGTCATCATGAGATCAGCGAGCTCGTCGATGATCAAAACGATGTAAGGGACGATTCCGCCCTTATAGTCGAGATCCTCGAACGCTACTTCATTTCGCTTGGCGTTCCGGAGCTTCTGCCCTTCCTGAACCTTGCGGTTGAAGTCCTGGATGTTGCGCGCGCCATTCGCGGCCATAAGCTCGTAACGATCCTGCATCTCGAGCACTGCCCACTTGAGAACGGCGGCCGCGTCGCGGTTGTCGGTGACGACCTTGTGCCTCAGGTGCGGGAGGACGTTGTAGACGGAGAGCTCGACCATCTTCGGGTCAATCATCAGGAAGCGCAGCGTCGTCGGCGTGTGACGGTAGACCAGACTCGTAATCAGGGTGTTGATGCACACTGATTTTCCCGACCCCGTCGCGCCGGCGATCAGGAGGTGCGGCATCTTCGCCAGGTCGGCGATCACCGGACGGCCCTCGAGATCCTTGCCCAGCGCGATCGGAAGCGCGGCGCGAATGTTCTGGAATTCGCGCGATTCTATCAGCTCGCGGAAAGCGACCATCTCGGGGTTCGGGTTCGGCACCTCGACACCAACCGCTCCCCTTCCCGGAATCGGTGCGACTATCCGGATGCTCTGTGCACGCATGGCGAGAGCGAGATCGTTCGCCAGATTCGCGATCTGACGGACCTTGACTCCGGCGGCGGGCACGACTTCGAATTGGGTCACCACCGGTCCCGTCGTGCGGCCGACGAGATCCCCCTCTACGCGGAACGTGCGGAGCGCATCCATGAGCTTCGCCCCCATCGCGTCGAGCTCGCGCTTTCCGATGTCGACGTTGCGCGGCGGCGCGGGAGTGAGAAGATCCGGCGATGGAAGGTCGTCATCGGTGAACGAGAATCCTTCGCTGTCCGCCCAACCGATTTTGGCGGCGATCTTTCCGGCCATCAGCGAGTGATCGACCGCGGGCATCTCTTCAGGAGAGGGCTCGAGCGCCGGAATCAGCGCGAGCGACGCGCTCTTCGCGGGCACGATGATCTCGTTCGCGGGGTCGAGGCCCCTGCGCGCTGCGGGAATGGGGGCGGTTCCGTCGAGGTGCACCACTCGCTTGCCGACCACGACGCGAATCGGATTCCATGAGAGCGTCGCCGCCATCAGCGCGCTCAGGCTGAGGGCGATGAGAATCCACGCGCCTGTCGATCCAGCGAACTGGAGGAGGTAGAACGCGGCAAGCGTGCCCCACACGCCCGCCCACGCGCTCTCCTCGCGTACGCCTCCCTCTGCCAGGCCGAAGACCACCGGCAACAGGAAGACGAGCCCGAGAAGGAAGACCATCCACGATCTGTCCTTGCGCTCGCCGAGCCGGCCGAAGAGACGAAGGGAGTGCGCGGCGGGCGCGAGCGGGAGAAGTGCCGCGGCGGGCCAACCTAAGAAGACTGAGACCGGACGCGCGAGCAAGGCTCCCATCCACCCGAACCTGCCCTCTACATCGCCCATTCCCTGGAGGCTGGCGAATCCTTCAGCGGCGAGAGCGCCGCCGAGAAAGATCGCGAAGAGCAGAAGCGCGATGCCTCGGATCTCTCGCCAGACGCTCGACCCGGAAGAGTTATCGCGCCCGCTCTGGCCCGAGCTTCGTGATTTGCCTGTCCTGATAGATCGGGACCACAGAATGGGAGTCCACCTCCGCGGCGGTGATGAGGTCGTCACCGAATCCTGCCGCTTCGAGCGCTTGTCCGTG
>CAYMKQ010000140.1:2705-4043 GCA_964391175.1 uncultured Gemmatimonadaceae bacterium
ACATCAAGACGCAATCGGTGGCTCCTTCATAAGGTCGGTCTCGCGCTCGAGGAACTTAGTGTCGACTGCTCCCTCCTGGAATCTCTTGTTGGCCATCACGCGGGCAAGGAACGGGATCGTGGTGGTGACGCCCTCGACGATGAAGCACTCGAGCGCGACCTGCATGCGGCGCAGCGCCTCCGGACGGTCGCGCCCCTGACAAATGAGCTTGGCCAGCAGAGAGTCGTAGAACGGCGGGACGTTGTAGCCCGCATAGACGTGGGTGTCGAGGCGGACTCCCGGCCCGCCCGGAGGATGGAACACGTCGATCCTCCCCGGCGAGGGCTGGAAATTCCGCGCCGGATCTTCGGCGTTGACACGACATTCGATCACGTGGCCGCGGCGCTCGACAGGCAGCTTCACCGACAGCTTCTCCCCGCTGGCTACGCGTATCTGCTCCTTCACCAGATCGATGCCGGTCAACATCTCTGTCACCGGGTGCTCGACCTGGATGCGGGTATTCATCTCCATGAAGTAGAACGATTTGTCCTCGTTGAGGAGCATCTCGATCGTGCCGGCGCCGACGTAATCGATGGCCTTGGCGCCGCGGATGGCCGCCTCTCCCATCGCCTCCCGCAATGAGGGCGTCATCGCGGGGCTCGGCGCTTCCTCGATCAGCTTCTGATGCCGGCGCTGGACCGAGCAGTCGCGCTCTCCCAGATGGATGACGTTTCCGTGACGGTCGCCCATGATCTGGAACTCGATGTGTCGCGGGCGGGCCAAGTACTTCTCGACGTAGACGTCACCGTTCCCGAATGCGGAGAGCGCTTCGGAGCGCGCGAGCTGGAGCGATCGGCTGAAATCTTCCGGGTCAGTCGCGACCCTCATGCCCTTCCCACCGCCGCCGGCGACCGCCTTGATGATTACGGGGAAACCAATCTCGCGCGCGAATTTGAGCGCCTCGTCCGGATCTTCGATCGGTCCGGGTGTACCGGGTATAATCGGAACGCCCACCTCCTGCATCGCCTTGCGGGCGGCGGACTTGTCGCCCATCACGCGAATCTGCTGCGCGGAGGGGCCGATGAAGCTGATGTTTGACGCAACGCACGTCTCCGCGAACTCCGCGTTCTCGGCGAGAAATCCGCAGCCGGGATGAATCGCGTCCGCTCCGGCGATTTCCGCGGCGGCGATGATGCGAGGGATGTTCAGATAGGATTCGCGGGCCGGCGCGGGCCCGATGCATACATCGTCGTCCGCAAACCGCACGTGGAGCGATTCACGGTCTGCCTCCGAATAGACCGCCACCGTTTGCACGCCGAGCTCGCGGCAGGCGCGGATGACGCGGAGCGCGATCTCGCC
>CAYMKQ010000141.1:0-4013 GCA_964391175.1 uncultured Gemmatimonadaceae bacterium
CGCTCACTTCGCGTAACGGAAGGTCACCGTTGCTGGCAGTTTCCGCACTTGAACCTCCGCCCCCTTAACTCCCGTCAACACTCCGTCGACCAACGCCGACAGGATCGGCTGGTCGAGCGGCGACGTGACGATGATCCCGCCGGGAGGTATACGGAGGCCTTGCCGGATGTTGAGCGTTACCGAGGGTCCGTACGCCCGCATGTCATAATTCAGAGGGCCGTAGTGCGTCGATAGGTTGGTCACGCGCACGCCCGGCGGCTCCCTGACCCACTCATCCTTTACTCCCGCGGCAAGAACCAGCGACGAATCACTCTCGCGCTCGAACGCCAACATATCCAGGAACGACCGGATGTAATCGGACCCCACCCACGTGTGCGGCATGTCGCCGATGAACCTGGGCGTTTTCGGATCGCGGAACACTACTTCCGACCACTGGTGCCACGCCGCCGGGCGCTGGTCCTTGAAGAAGAAGTCCATCAGCTCGTGTGCTCTCGCACGCTGGCCTAGCTGCACGAATGTGCCTACCGTGCGGAGCTCGTACGGGGTATAGCCCTCGTACATCTTCGTTCCGTTCGCGCGGGCACGCGCTTCGGCGAAGTATCTGTCAAACGTGCGCTGCAGTGTCGGAGGGAAGAGTCTTGTCGCTTCTCCTCCCGGAGATACCGCGACCGTCGTCGACGTCGCATCGAAATCCGCCAGCTCCACCGAGCCGGGGATGTAGTCGATCCGCCGTGTCATCATCACCTGCCGGATCGACTCCTTCACAAACCCGCGGAAGCTGGCCGTGAATCCCGCATGTGCGTCGGCCTCGGGCTTGTCCAGCACGCGCGCGATGAACGTGGCGTCCTTGAATCCGCGCAGCGCGAAGAAGTCGTCCCAGTACGAGTGCATCGGCTTCGCCGAATATCCTTCGTGGCTTATCGACTGCGGGAGGAGACCATAGAAAGGCCTGTTCGCCCCCACCGTGTACTGTTCCGTCATGCGCGACTTCCGCAGCGAATCCATGTAGGACACGGCCTTCGCCACGTGCGGCCACATCTTCTCCAGGAACGCCTTGTCCCCGGTATGGCGGTAGTACTCGGCAATGACGTAAATCAGCTGGCCGTGACTGTCGTTCTCCGGCACCGGCGTCGCGCCGTGCTCATCGACACAGCACGGGACCTTGCCGTTGGCGTACTGGTACGGCGCATACCACTCGATGAACTCCTTTACCACCGGCGCGTGGCCGGTGCGAAGGAGCGCGGTCGAGGTCAGAGATCCGTCGCGGATCCAGGACCGCGAGTAGGAGCGCGACCCGGGCTGGATCGCGGCAGCGTCGCGATTGATCAGGATGTAGGCGATGTTGGCGCGCATCGTCTCCGTAAACCGAGCGGCTGAAGGGGGAAGATCGATGCGCACCTTACCCACCTTCGCGCGCCAGTCAGCGCGCGCCTTCTCGGCCTGCGCGGAGACTGCGATCTCCGACATGTGCGGGAGGAGTGAGACGGGCGCTGTCGATCCCGCCGGCCGCGACGCGGATGTGAGCACGCCGAGGTTGAGCGCACCACCCTTGAGAGGCACGGCAATGTCTATCGGACTCGAGGTCGCGCGCGGACCAAGCTCGAGCCCGTACCAGAATGCGGCCGAGGCGTGGCCGGTGGGATCGACGACGGAGATAGGAGTGGGAAGCTTACCGGCGCGCAGCCAGTCGACAATGTTCCCCTCGTCGAACGTCACCGCTCCAAACCCACTCGGCGACGTCAGCGAGTGGACGAACTTGTTTCCGCTCACGCGAGCCGTGGTTCCCTGAAGCACGATCGTGTCCACCCGCGCGACGCCGCCGGGGAGATTCAGAGATTGCCACGGGGGGTTCACCTGGAGCGGTCTCAACGCGAGATAGAAGTAGACTTTCTTGTGCCTTCGCGTGTTGTTCGTGACGCGGTAGCGCGCGTAGAGGACCGCCGAATCCGGAGGACCGATCGCGAAAGTCGTCACCGACAGCTCGAGATCGCCGGGTGTCGAGGCGCCGCCTCCCGCGCTCCAGTTCACGCGTGGAATCGGCAGCGCTTCGGGATCGGGCACGACCGAGATCCTCGCGTCGTTCCACGTAATCAGCTTGCCGTCGACATACAGAAAGGGCTCGATCGAGAACTGGCCCCGTCCCACTTCGATCATGCCCTCTTCGTTGATCAGAGCTTCCGCGCTGTCGCGATCCGCGCCGACGACGGTCCAGTACGACTGCTCGTTCGACAGGTACTTCGGGTAGCTCCCTCGCGGCGCATCCCGGGCGATGGCGAGGAAGAGGTCGTTCTTCGTCGGAGCCCACTCGAGCGGCTTCACGCTCAGGTCACGGATGCCGTACCCGTTCGAGCCCTCGGGAAGATTCAGCACGAGGCGGAGATAGCGGGCATCGCTCTCGGGCAGATGGATGTAGTCGCGCGATTGGTGTGAGGAGGACGCGGAAGAACCGGTGCGCGCGGACGATGCGGCCCTCCCTGATGCGGGCGGTGACGAAGTCCTGTTCACGCTGTACAGCTTCTGCCAAGTCACGCCGTCAACGGAGCCGAGCACGTCGTAAGAGCTCGCTCGGCGCGTGGGCTCCCATTCGACGACAACTCCGCCGAACTCCCGGCGCTTGTGGAAGTCGATGTCGATCGTCTCGGCGGGCGCGGCCGAGTTGGTCGTAGCGCGGAGTCTCGCGCTCCGCCACGATGTGGTGAGGTCGCTGTCTAGTGCTCGGCTCACATCGTAGCTCGTCGTCTGCGATGACGCCGTAATCCGCGGCGTGAGAAAGTAGGGCGCCGCAGGATCGAGCGGCGTGAGCGCCAGATCGTCGAGCCAGACACTCCCCTTCCCACCCGTACCCGCCGTGATCGCGAACTCGATCGCGAACACGCGCTTGATCTCGCCGCCGCCGAGCGGGCCCCAGGCGAAGGAGATGTGCCGCTTCTTGCGAGTGACGGTGCGCCACTCCTTCGGGAAGACGAAGTTGGTGGTGTTGGACCACCACACGTTTTCGCCGGTCGAGTCCACCATCTTGAACTCGAGCGTATTGACCGGCGCCTCGCCGCGGATGGCGAAGGAGAATTCGTAGTTCGTCGGCATCGTCAGGTTCACCGCGCGTCGAACGACCGCGTACCCGCCGTGCCCGTGGAAGTCGAAGTCCATCCGCATCGCTTGGCCGTGAAGGCCGCTGTCAGGATGGACGGAGATCTCGACACCATCCCCGGGATTCGTGGACCACTGACTCACGGAGTCGAAGGCGTCCACTACTATAGTATTGGCAGTAAGGGCGGACGGCGGCGGGGTCGTGACCACAGTCGGCTGCTGCGCGGACACATTCCCGCCAGAAACCGCGCCGACTAACGCACAAACGGATAACGGACAAACGGAAAACGCACAACGCAATCCCGACTTCATCCTTTTACACTCCCCGCCATTACGCCCTGGATGTAGTAACGCTGTAGAAAGAGAAAGACGGCCAGCACCGGGATCACGGTGAGCACGGATCCGGCCATCATCAGCTCCGTGTCCTGCACGTGCTCGCCGGAAAGATTGGCGAGCGCCACCGGCAATGTGTAGTGCGACTCGTCGCTCAGCACGATCAACGGCCACATGAAGTCGTTCCACGTCGCCAGGAATGTCCAGATCGCGAGCGTGGCCAGAATCGGCAGGATCCCCGGCACGACCACCTCCCAGTAGATCCTGAGCTCCGACGCGCCGTCGATGCGCGCGGCGTCGAGCATGTCGTCAGGAATCGAGAGCGCGTACTGCCGGATGAGAAAGATACCGAAGATGCTCGACATCCCGGGAATGATCACGCCCCAGTAGGTATTGATCAGGTGCATGTTCTTCATCAGCAGGAAGAGCGGCAGCATTGCCACCTGCACCGGTAGCACGAGTCCGAGCGAAAGGAGCCGAAACGTCCGGTCGCGACCGCGGAATCTCAGCTTCGCGAACGCGTATCCCGCCATCGAGTTGATCACCAGCGAGATAGCCGTCACCGTAATCGCGATGAACGCGCTGTTGAGGAG
>CAYMKQ010000142.1:0-3967 GCA_964391175.1 uncultured Gemmatimonadaceae bacterium
ACACTTCTGCGACACTACACTAGAACGCACACGCAATCTGAGACGGCCCGTAGCCCTCAGCCGGCTCGCTCACAGCACCTGGCAGGTAGTCTTCAGTTGCGGTTAACAAGTTCTCCGATCACGTATTATTCCTCGCGGCCCGCCTTTTCCAGATGCTCCGTTGTTGCACCGAAAAGGAGCTTGTGATAAATTTCACAAGCTAGGAAATCCCTCTGGCGAGACGACTTTTCCGCTCCCGCCACACGAGTTCCAGAGCACAGAGATTATGGCCACCGAAACGATCCTCCGCCCTGGCGAAATCAAGGACATTCTCCTCAAGGAGATCGAGGCAGCAGACCTTCACGAGCTGGACGTCGAGGAGGTGGGAACGGTCCTCGAGGTGAAGGACGGAATCGCTCGCATTTACGGCCTCGGGAAGGCGATGGCCGGCGAGATGCTCGAGGTCACTTCGTCCGAGACCGGCGAGAAGATCACCGCCCTCGCCCTCAACCTCGAGGAAGACAACATCGGCTCGGTGGTGCTCGGCGATTATCTCCAGCTGAAGGAGGGCGACGAGGTCCGCCGCACTTCCCGCGTACTCGAGGTTCCTGTTGGGCCGGAGCTGATTGGGCGCGTCGTGGACGCGCTCGGACGCCCGCTCGACGCTGCGGGCCCGATCAACGCGAGGAACAGCAGAAAGGTCGAGTCTGAAGCTCCGGGCATTATCGTCCGCCAGCCGGTGAAGGAGCCGCTCCAGACCGGCATCAAGGCGATCGACTCCATGATCCCGATCGGCCGCGGACAGCGCGAGCTGATCATCGGCGACCGAGGAACGGGAAAGACCGCGATCGCCGTCGACACGATCATCAATCAGAAGGGCACCGGCGTCATCTGCGTCTACGTCGCGATCGGTCAGAAGAACTCGACCGTCGCCGCCGTCGTCGAGAGACTCCGTCAGTCCGGCGCGATGGAGTTCTCGATCGTCGTCGTCGCCGGCGCCTCAGACCCGGCTCCGATGCAGTACATCGCACCCTACACCGGCTGCGCGATGGCCGAGTACTTCATGTACAACGAGGGGAAGCCGACACTCTGCGTCTACGACGATCTGTCGAAGCAGGCCGCGGCGTATCGCCAGCTTTCGCTCGTTCTCCGCCGCCCTCCGGGACGCGAGGCATTCCCCGGCGACGTGTTCTATCTCCACTCCCGCCTGCTCGAGAGAGCGGCGAAGCTGAGTGAAGACGCGTCGATCGTGGACGGCAAGAACATCATGAAGCCAGGCGGCTCTCTGACCGCGCTTCCGATTATCGAAACGCAGGCTGGCGATGTCTCGGCCTATATCCCGACGAACGTGATCTCGATCACCGACGGGCAGATCTTCCTCGAGGCGGACCTCTTCTTCTCCGGCGTGCGTCCCGCCGTGAACGTAGGAATCTCCGTGTCACGCGTCGGCGGCTCGGCGCAGGTGAAGGCGATGCGCTCCGTCGCCGGAAGACTCCGCCTCGATCTCGCCCAGTACCGGGAGCTCGAAGCCTTCTCCTCGTTCGCGTCCGACCTCGACGCCGCGACGAAGAAGCAGCTCGAGCGCGGCGCTCGCACGGTCGAGATTCTGAAGCAGCCGCAGTTCCATCCGATGCCGGTCGAGCAGCAGGTGATGGTGATCTATGCGGTGACGAACGGCCTGCTGGATCAGATCCCGGTCAACGAGCTGAAGGAATGGGAGCGCGGATTCCTGGAGTACGTGGAGTCGCAGTTCCCGCAGGTCCCCGAGCGGATTCGCTCGGACAAGGTTCTCTCGAAGGAGACCGAATCCGACCTTCGCCGCGCCATCGAAGGATTCAACGGCTCCCGGCAGAACGCTCGTAGCGCTGGAGCTGACGCCTCCACTCCGAAGAAACCGCACTAGCAGATGGCGAAGGGACGCGAGCTCAAGGGGCGGATCAAGACCGTGGAGAACACACGGAAGATCACGCGGACGATGGAGATGGTCGCCACGTCCAAGATGAAGCGCGCCCAAGATAGAGTCGTTGCCGCACGACCTTATGCGAATTCGCTCAGTGAGGTCATCGCCAACTTATATACTTCCGAGCTGGCTGAAGCTTTTCCGCTCCTCCGTCAGCCGGCGACTATCCGAAAAGCGGCGGTGATCGTGCTCACCTCGAACCGCGGGCTCGCGGGCGCGTTCAACGCCAATCTGCTCAAGGAAGCGCGGAATCTTCTGCGCAGGCTCAAGGAAGAGAACGTCGAGGCCGAGCTCCACGTGATCGGGAAGAAGGGAATTGGATACTTTCGCTATGTCGGGCGCGCGGTGGCAACGAGCCGCATCGACATCACGGACCGGCCGACCGCCGGCAACGCGGCCGAGATAGTCGATCAGCTCATCGAGCGTTTCGCATCTGGTGAGATCGATGCGGTGCACGTCGTCTACGCGAAGTTCACCTCCGCGCTCTCGGCTCCACCGTCTACGCAGACGATTCTCCCGGTTACGCCGCCGGAGCGCAAAGGCGCTCAACCGGATTACATCCTTCTGCCGTCGGCGGAAGCAATCCTTACCCAGCTCCTGCCGTCTTATGTGCGCAATTCGGTGTATCGAGCGCTGGTCGAGACGGCCGCGGGGGAGCAGGGCGCCCGCCGCGCCGCGATGAAGAACGCGACTGACAACGCGGGCGAGATGATCAACACGTTACGCCGCACATTCAACCGCGCCCGCCAGGCGCAGATCACGCAGGAGATCGCCGAGATAGTCGGCGGCGCCGCTGCGTTACAGGGGTAATTCCATGGCTACAGCCGCCCGCACCGAGCGGAAGAAAGCAACTCCGACAGATAGGAAGAAGACCAGCATCGGAAGAGTCGTGCAGGTGATCGGTCCCGTGCTCGACGTCGAGTTCGAGTCCGGGAACCTTCCCGAGCTCTACAACGCGCTCCGCATTCGCGGCAAGGCAGACTCCGGCGCCGACATCGACGTCGTGGTCGAAGTGCAGCAGCACATCGGCCGCAACCAGGTGCGCGCGGTGGCCATGTCGTCGACTGATTCAGTGGTTCGCGGAATGGACGTCGAGGACACCGGGTCCGCGATCACGGTCCCCGTCGGTGCCGCGGCCCTGGGAAGGATTCTCAACGTGCTCGGCAACCCGGTTGACAACGGCGATCCGATTCCCGAGGACGTCGAGCGCTGGCCGATTCACCGGCCCCCGCCCGAGTTCGCGAACCTCGAGCCGAAGACCGAAGTGTTCGAGACGGGCATCAAGGTCATCGACCTGATCGCCCCGTTCGTGAAGGGCGGAAAGATCGGGCTCTTCGGCGGCGCCGGCGTCGGCAAGACCGTCATCATCATGGAGCTGATCAACAACGTACAGAAGGGACACGGCGGAAAGTCCGTGTTTTGCGGAGTGGGCGAGCGGACGCGCGAAGGAAACGATCTCTATCTGGAGATGAAGGAATCCGGAGTTCTCAAATCTACCGCCCTCATCTACGGGCAGATGAACGAGCCGCCGGGGGCGAGACTCCGCGTCGGTCTCTCCGGTCTCACTGTCGCCGAGTATTTCCGCGACGTCGAGAACGCGGACGTGCTCGTCTTCATCGACAACATCTTCCGCTTCACACAGGCCGGCTCCGAGGTATCCGCTCTCCTCGGACGCATGCCGAGCGCGGTGGGATATCAGCCGACGCTGGCGACGGAGATGGGCGATCTCCAGGAGCGCATCACGTCGACCAAGAACGGTTCGATCACGTCGGTGCAGGCGATCTACGTCCCCGCCGACGACATCACCGACCCGGCACCGGCGACTGCGTTCGCGCACCTCGACGCGACCGTCGTGCTGTCGCGCGCGATCACGGAGCTCGGGATTTATCCCGCCGTCGATCCGCTCGCGTCCTCGTCCAGAATCCTCGATGCCCAGTTCCTCGGCGACCGCCACTACAAGGTGGCGACCGATGTGCAGCGCATTCTCCAGCGCTACAAGGAGCTCCAGGACATCATCGCCATTCTCGG
>CAYMKQ010000143.1:0-3961 GCA_964391175.1 uncultured Gemmatimonadaceae bacterium
GAAGGAGACCGGTGGCTTCACCACCAGCACAGGAATGTTCGTGTGGCGAATGAGGTAATCCGTGACGCTGCCGAGCGTGATCCTCTTCACTCCGCCGCGAGAGTGACTCGACATCACTATCAGATCGACGTTGAACTTCTTGGCATAATCGCGAAGCGTAGGTGCTACGGGCCCGTCCTCCAGTGCGGTAATGACCCTGATGTCACCGAGTGCGCGGCACTCGGTTCCGAACGCCTCCAGTTTGCGCAAACGGGCGAGGCGTTCATCCCGCAGCGTCTGCTCGGTTATCATCAGCACGGGCGGGCGGGCGACTGTCTCGATGACCAGCGGTGCCGTCTCGACTCGAACGAGACGGAGGTCCGCGTCAAAACCCTGCACCAGCTTTACCGCCACCGAGATCGCCGCTTTCTCATTGTCGGAGCCTTCCGTTGGGGCCATGATCACTTTGTACATTGCTCCTCCTGTTCTGCGACCGCTTTCGTAGGTATCACGACTAGCTCGCGCGCAAAACGTTCAAGATTACCGCGACATCGATCGCCTCCTGAAGAAGCGCACCTCCGTCGGCGCCGCCATCGTCAATGCCCCTCTTCGACGCCTTCCAGTACGAGCAGGGTTTGTCCGTCGTCGCTGACGATGGACAACGCCGTGTCCCTGTCATCACGCCCATCGTGGAGGATCTCGACCGATTTGATATTGGATATGCCGCGTACCAGGTGCGGTCCAACTCCCTTCAGGCTCCCGAACATCAGCTGTGCGCGCTTGCTCGGAGAGTCGTAGGCGGCACCGAGAAAGCGATAGCCCGTCATCTCGACTTGTGCACCGAGCGCTGGATCATTGACCTCGAGACGTCCGCGACGGCCGGCGTTTCTGCGGGAGAAATCATCGAGCTTCTGTGCCCAGTCCGCTTCCTCTTGCCGAGAATCGCTCTCCGGTCCCGGCTGGTCGAACCGCTGGAACGCGGCAGCCGCAGGAAAAACGAGCACAGAACACCGGGCGCCTCGAACCAGCTTCGCAAGTGTCTGGCCTCCGAGCATTCGACCGAAAAATCCGCGGCCGTGCGTTCCAGCAACAATCATGTCCGCATCAAGCTCCTCAGCGAAGGCGAGAAGAGATGGACCGGGTCTTCCATAGAGAATCTTCTGATGCATCCGGCACTTGCTGCCCTGATCCAGCCACCCCGTGACGCGCGTCAGTTGCGCCCCGACGTCTGCTTCGTGCTCTCTGAACCAGTGTTCCGGGATGTAGTCCTTCCGCTCCCACGGAACCACGTGCACCAGCGTTACAGTCGCGCCCGGGGCCGCGATCTCGAGCGCGAGCCGGGCCGCTTCAATGCTCGACTCGCTGAAATCCATTGCCACCGCTATGCGCTTAGGAGGCGCTCGCAGCTTGCTGTCGACAGCCAGAACCGGTACATGGCTGACTCGCATCAGGCGGAGCGCGGTCTCGTTTCCAAAAAGCCTCGCCGCAGCCCCGTGACCGCCGAGACCGACCACGACCATTCGAGCGCGTGATTCCTTCGCCAGCGCGGCGATCGTCGTTGCCGGATCTCCAGATCGGACCTCGACAATCCAGTCTTTGTCTCCGAGCCGATCAAGCTGCGCTTTTGCCTTGCGCTCCGCTTCCTGGTGCAGACCACGCTCATAATCCATCACCAGCGACCGGTCGACCGCCCCCCAGGGAACCGGAGCGTGATCTACCACCGTGAGAACTTTGACTTCGCCCTGGTCGCCGAGCGGCAGCAGGCGGGCAAGCGCGATGGCCGCGTCTGATTGAGGAGTCCCGTCGGTTGCGATCAGCATTGCCGTTGGGCGTCGGAGAACCGGACGCTCTGGCTCGGCATTCAGTGTCGTTTCAGCAAGTGCATTGGGCACGATCTCCTCCTTTTTCTCGATCAGTCGGTAACGACTTGCGCCGTCGCGGGCCCATGACGCGCGGCTTGTCTATCACACCACGCGAGCCCTTGACGCTGCGAAGACGGCGGACAGCATCGTCGCACTCACGATATCACTGGCAGGCAGCCCCAACTGTCGGACTTCACCTAAAGTTTTATGGGAATGTGCCTGAACTTTCGCCAAGGAATCCCGATGCTTCACTGAGGGAAAACCCTACACGATTGACTCCCCGGTCCTCGATCCAGGACCGGAGCAGGGAAACTCCGACAATAAATCAGCTATTGGCTGACTGTTCCGTTCGGCCGTGACTTGAACATTGGAAGTAAAGAGGTGAGATCGCGCCTCGATGTTCAGATGTTCGTACCGGACGGAGGTCTTTATGTACAAGATGATCATGGTCCCGACCGATGGGTCGGGTTTCGATCGCGAGGCGATTGGGGTCGCGCTCCGAGTCGCTGAGCGCAGCCAGGCGAAAGTCCGGCTCGTTCGCGTTCATTCCACCGGAGCGTTTTTTGGAAGGGGCTCCTCGCCGGAAGCGGCGACGGGTTCGGTGGAGGTGCTGCAGCAGGAGCGGGACAGGATTCTGAGTGAGCTCTGCGCCCTGGCCGCAGAATGCAGGAACACCAGCGATGCGGAAATCGGCGTGGCGCTCGAGGACGGACCCGTGCCCGACGCTCTGGAGGCATACGCCAGCCGCAACAAAGTGGATCTCATCGTCATAAGCAGTCACGGGCGCGGTGGCATAGCGCGGCTGTCGCTCGGCAGCGTGACCGATTCACTCATTCATCGCACGACTACTCCAGTTCTCGTCGTCAAGCCCCGGGCGAGCTATCTGAATTCGCAGGCCGGTGACCCTTTCAAGCGCATCGTCGTGCCTCTCGATGGATCGAGCCTGGCGGAGCAGATTCTCCCGGAAGTCGTCGCCCTGGCGAAGGTCGAAGAGTCGGAGCTCACTCTTCTGCACGTTCTGGTACCGCGGACCTCCTCGCAGAAGAGGACCGCCGATCAAAGCATTCCGTGGTGGGACAAGGACATCGCCGCCGCGCGAGCTTATCTATTCCACACCGCGGCAAAGCTGCGCGAGGATGGTTTTCTCACGACCACTGATGTCGTTGTCGGTGAGAACATCGCTCAGGCGATTGCCGACTACGCCGGCAGGGAGAGCGCCGATCTCATCGCCATCGCCACTCACGGACGTGGTGGTATTTCGCGCGCGCTCCGAGGCAGTGTCGCCGATGTCGTAACGAGGACATCGCGCACATCGATGCTCGTATTTCGGCCTGTTGGCGCACTCGCCGAAGAAGTGCCGGCGAAAGAGGCGCGCCTTCCCGACGGAATGCCCGTTATCGCGTGATGAAGCCGCCCGATTGCACCGCGATTCGTGGAGAGACACCCATTTGTGAGACGGACGTCTCCCTCTGTGTAGGCGTTGCTCGCACACGTGTGTACTGGATTCTCCCATCCATCTTCAACTGAACGCCGACAGACTATTCCGCGCGAACCTGCGAAGTTGCCTCCATATGCAGCATGGCCACTCATAACGGAGGGAAACATCATGAAACCGGACCTACAATTGCAGCGTGATGTGCTCGACGAGCTCAAGTTCGAGCCCAGCATTCGCGAGGCAGAACTCGGGGTCGCGGTCAAGGGCGGCGTCGTCACCTTGACCGGTTTTGTCGACAGCTACGCCGAGAAGTTTTCCGCGGAGCGCACCGTTGAGCGTGTCAGCGGAGTCAGGGCAGTCGCCGACGAGATCAAGGTGAAGCTGCCGGGATCCTATCAGCGCTCGGATACCGACATCGCTCACGCGGTGGTCAACGCGCTGCGGTGGGACACCCAGGTGCCAGACGACCGCATCAAAGCCACTGTCGAGGACGGCTGGATCCACTTGGAGGGCGAGATCGAGTGGCAGTACCAGAAATGGGCGGCCGAAGGAGCGGTGCGCAATCTGACGGGAGTCAAGGGTGTAACCAACCTCATCACGGTGAAGCCAAGAACGGTTTCTGCGCACGAAGTGGGTCAGAAGATCAAGGACTCGCTGCGCCGGCATGCAGAGCGTGATGCCGACA
>CAYMKQ010000144.1:0-3869 GCA_964391175.1 uncultured Gemmatimonadaceae bacterium
TTCGGCCAATGTTCGGTTTCTCGCTTAGATTTCCAACGTGAAAGACAGCATCGTCGTCCGGGGCGCCAGGCAGCACAACCTCAAGGGATTCGACCTCGAGATCCCGCGGCGCACGGTCACGGTCGTCACCGGTCCGTCCGGCTCGGGCAAATCGTCGCTGGCGTTCGACACCATCTACGCCGAGGGACAGCGCCGCTACGTGGAATCCCTCTCGTCGTACGCGCGGCAGTTCCTCGAGCGTATGGAGAAACCCGACGTCGATTCGGTCGAAGGGCTTTCGCCCGCCGTCGCGATCGAGCGGAAAAATCCGACCAAGACATCCCGCTCGACCGTCGGCACGGCGACCGAGATCTACGATTATCTCCGCCTGCTGTGGGCACGCGTGGGGCACACGTTCTGTCCGAATTGCGGGAGGGAGATAAGGCCCGATACCGTGCAGTCGGTAAGCGATACGGTGCTCGCGTTACCCGCCGGCACGCGGTTCTATGTGACGTTTCCGCTCCGGCTTTCCAGCAAGGTCACTCACGACGTCGTCATCGAGAATCTGCGAGCGCAGGGCTTCCTCCGCGTCGCGATGGACGGACTCGTCCACCACCTCGACGACCTGGCGAACACGAAGACCAACATCACTCGGGCCAAGGAGCTCCTCGTTGTCGTTGACCGGCTCTCGATTTCTGCGGAGGGCGCCGGCCGTCTGAGCGACGCGGTTCAGACTGCGTTTACGGAAGGCGAAGGCGACTGCGTCATTCTCTTCACCGACCCGGTTGCGTTGCCGCTCGATTCCATTCCGGTGTCGCGGCTTCGTTTCACAGAGCGATTCGAGTGCCCGAACGACAGGACCGTTGCCCCAGCACCCACGCCGCAGCTCTTCTCGTTCAACAATCCGCGCGGCGCCTGCACGCGGTGCAACGGTTTCGGCGCCGTCCTTGAATACGACGAATCGCTCATCGTTCCCTATCCTGCGCGCTCGCTTCGCGACGGAGCCATCGATCCATGGACCAAGCCGCGCTACGACAACAAGCGGCGGGCGCTGGCCGAGTTCGCCAGCCGCGAAGGCATCTCGCTGGACAAGCCGTGGGACCAGCTCCCCTCCGCTCACAGGCAGCTCTTGCTGCACGCCAAGGCGCGCGGCTACAAGGGAATCTTTCCCTTCCTCCATGATCTCGAGGCGAAGCGCTACAAGCAGTACATCCGGGTTTTTCTGAGACAGTATCAGACCGCGCAGGAGTGCCCTCTCTGTCACGGCACCAAGCTCCAGGCCGAAGCGCTCAACGTCCGTGTGGGCGGCCTCAACATCGCACAGGTGGCTGAGCTGGCGGTCGACCGCCTGGCGCTGTGGCTCCGCGAGCTCGAGCTCGGTGAGTTCGAGCGGAAGGTGGCCGAGATGATACTCAAGGAAGCGCGTGACCGCGTGACGTTTCTCCGCGATGTGGGGCTCGGGTACCTCTCGATGAATCGCGCGACGCGCACCCTCTCAGGAGGCGAAGCGCAGCGCATCGGTCTCGCCAATTCGCTCGGCTCGCAGCTGGTCGACACGCTCTACGTTCTGGACGAGCCATCTATCGGGCTCCACTCCCGCGACATGGACCGCCTGCTGAAGCTGCTGCAGCGATTGCGCGACGCGGGCAACACTGTGCTGGTGGTGGAGCACGACCTCGCCGCGATCGGGATGGCGGACTACATGGTGGAGCTCGGCCCCGGGAGCGGCGAGGCCGGCGGTGAGATCGTCTTTGCCGGTCCGATGTCGCGGGTGAGCGAGAGCCCGCTCACCGGACAGTACGTGACGGGAGCGCGAACGATCCCGCTCCCGGAGGAGCGACGCCGGGTGGGACCGCGCTGGATCACGCTCACCGGAGCGCGCGAGCACAACCTCCAGGACGTCGAGATTCGCGTTCCCCTGGGTGCGATGACCGTCGTGACGGGAGTGTCCGGCTCGGGCAAGAGCACTCTCGTGCACGATGTCCTCTACCGCGCGCTCGAGACCCACCTCGTCGGCGAGCACACGGCCAAGGTTCACCTCGGCGAGAAGGTGGGCGAGTACGGGACGATCACTGGATTCGACGCGCTCGAAGACGTCGTGCTCATCGACCAGAGTCCCATCGGCAAATCGCCGCGGTCGAATCCCGTCACCTACGTGAAGGCGTTCGATGAGATCCGCCGCATCTTCGCCGACACACCGCTCGCGCGTCAGCGGAAGTACACGCCGGGGACGTTCAGCTTCAATGTCGCGGGGGGACGCTGCGAGGGTTGCGAGGGTGCGGGGGCTCTCGAGGTCGAGATGGTGTTCATGGCCGACGTGTTCGTTCCGTGTGAAGAGTGCGGCGGGAAGCGGTACAAGCCCGAAGTGCTGGACGTCACGGTGAGGGGCAAGAACATCAACGAGGTACTGAGTCTTACCGTCGACCAGGCGATCCGCTTCTTCCCCCGCGAGGAAAAGCTCGGCCAGGCGTTATGGCAGCTGCAGCAGGTCGGGCTCGGCTACCTGAGACTGGGCCAGCCGGCCACGACGCTTTCGGGAGGAGAGGCACAGCGAATCAAGATCGCCCGCGAGCTGGCGCTGGCTGGACGAAAGTCGGGAAAGAAGATGTACGTGATGGACGAGCCGACCACCGGCCTTCATCTCGAGGACATCGGGAAGCTGGCGAAGGTGTTCGATCGCCTGCTCGAGCAGGGTCACACCCTCGTCCTCATCGAGCACAATCTCGATGTGATCAAGCTCGCCGACTGGGTGATCGACCTCGGGCCCGAGGGCGGAGTCGGCGGCGGGACGGTCGTGGCGATGGGACGGCCGGAAGAAGTGGCGAGGGTGGAAGTGTCACACACCGGGCGCTGGCTCGCGCCGCTGCTGAAGCGGCGCGCGGAGAGGCCGGAGATTGCTAGCGGTTTTCCTGAGCCATCCTGGCGAGCTTCACCGAAAGAGCCCGCGGCGCAAGCCTGTTCGCCTGCGCGATGATCTTGTTCCTGAATCCGGGGATGGCCACGCGCTTCTTGTGCATCATCGCGTCGAATCCGTACTTCGCGACGTCGTCCGCGTCCGCCATTCCGAAAACCGTCAGCAGGCGCGAGTTCGTCATCTTCGCTCCCTCGAAGAAATCCGTCTTCGTGGGACCGGGACAGAGCACGGTCACGGTGACGCCGGTATTTCTCAGCTCCTCCGCCAGCGCCTGCGAAAAGCTCAGCACGTACGCTTTGGTCGCGTAGTACACGGCCATGAGCGGTCCGGGCTGAAACGCGGCCGTCGATGCGACGTTGAGCACGCGTCCGGACCTGCGCTTGATCATCGCGGGAAGAAAGAGCTTCGTCAGGTGCGTGAGCGCGGCGATATTGACCTGAATCATCTTCAGCTCCCGCGCGAGCTCGGTCTCCGCGAATTCCCCCATGATCCCCAGCCCGGCGTTGTTCACCAGGACATCGATTTGAATCTCCTCGTTGTGGAGGAAGTCGAAGATCCGCTCCGGGGCGTCGGCTCGGGCGAGGTCGGCGGCGAAGACGTGGGCTTTCACATCGAACTTTCCCTCGAGCTGGCCCGCCGCTGCTTCGAGGTTGTCGCGGCTTCGCGCAATGAGCACGAGGTCGAAGCCGTTCCGGGCGAACACCTTCGCGAGCTCGAGCCCGATTCCGCCTGAGCCGCCGGTGACAAGGGCGGTCTGCCGCTGTGAGCCGTTTCTTTTTGATCGCATGGCTGGAAGTTAGCGAAGCCTAGTCGGTGAGGGATTTGTCTCACGGAACATGCAACGGGCTTGGTTGATTCCGATACTCCGACCGGCTAGTTTTCGATGCTATTCCCGAGTAGCTCAGGTGGTAGAGCAGGTGACTGTTAATCACCGGGTCGGGGGTTCGAGTCCCTCCTCGGGAGCTGTTTTAAGACT
>CAYMKQ010000145.1:0-1857 GCA_964391175.1 uncultured Gemmatimonadaceae bacterium
GTTAGGCCGACTACTATGTCACGAAAGGCACGGAGATGAGCGAAATCCCGACCGACCTTGATACGCTTGCCCGAGATGTCCGGGTTTACGTCTTTCGTGAAGCCGCGGCAACTGCGCGGATTCCACAGCCGCCGCAAATCAGCCAGGAGCTTGGCCGCCCGGAGTCGGACGTTCGCGCGGCACTGCACCAGCTGGCGGCAGGCAAAGTACTCATTCTTGCGCCAAACGATGGGAACATTTGGGCGGCCAATCCTTTCTGCGCCGTGCCCTCCGGCTTTCGCGTGAATGCGTCGGGGAAGCAATACTGGGGGATTTGCATTTGGGACGCGCTGGGGATCGCGGCCGCACTCGATGCGGATGCGGTGATCACCGCGCCATGTGGCGATTGTGGCGTTGGGATGACTCTCGCAGTGCGCGACCGCCGGCTGGTGCGCAGCGAGGGTATCGTCCATTTCGCGATTCCGGCGCATCATTGGTGGGACAACATCGGCTTCACGTGAAGCACCATGCTGCTCTTCCGGGACGAAGAGCATGTCGATCGGTGGTGCCAGGCGCGGGACCTCCCACGCGGAGCAACGATCACTCCTGAGCAGACATGGCGCCTCGCACACAACTGGTACAAGGACAAAGTGAAGCCCGGATGGCGTCGCCACACCTTGGAGGAAACAGAGGCATTGCTGCAGTCCATCGGTTTGACTGATGCGTTCTGGAATTTGCGAGACTGATTGTTGCGAGGTCGCCGCGACCTACGGATCTGCGAGTGGCGGCCTAACGAGGGAGGAGGCCGGCTTGCCACAATCTCTGTCTCTGTCCGGCGCACTCGCAGCCCTGGTTCTGGTTGGCGCCTGTATGCCGGCGCCATCGGGCGAGTTGATCCTCTTCGACTCGGAACGTGACAATAGTCCTACGGGTGACCAAAGTATTTACGTGATGGCCCCGGATCGCTCCAACGTCAGGCAGCTCGCGCATGTTGAGGGGGTCACGAGCTGGTTGGCCGATTGGTCGCCGGACCGGAAACGGATCGTCTTCTCGTCAAACCGCACTGGCCCCTGGGACGATCTCTACGTGATGGCCGCCGACGGTGGAAAGGTGCGGCAACTCACGCACACTCCGAACGCCAGTGAGCACGATGCCGCCTGGTCGCCGGACGGTAGCCACATTGCCTACGACCGGGCTGCGATCACTGCAGACGGGACGCGACAGAACGCTCAACTCTGGATCATCGATGCGGACGGCTCGAACCCCCGTGCCCTGACGAGCGGGAGCAGCCGAAACATGAGGCCCAGTTGGTCTCCCGATGGCTCGGCGATCGCCTTCATGTCCGACCGTCATGCGGAGGTCGACATCAATCTGATGGGAACGGATGACGGGGACTTGGAGATCTATCTAATGGAACGCGATGGCTCAAATGTTCGCCGCCTGACGGAGTGTGTGGAGACGGCGGGGGGCCCGGCGTGGTCACCCGACGGACGGCGGATCGCCTTCAGCTGCCACGGCCTTTGGCTGATGAACGCTGACGGACGCAATCAGCGGCGCCTGTTCAATGATTTCGGCGGCCGTCCCGCGTGGTCGCCAGACGGGAGCCAGATCGCATTCGGCGCTTGTTACCGTCAGATCCCAACTATGCCACCTCAGTATGAAAAGCACGAGATCTGCGTGATTCGCGCCGATGGCTCAGGCTTCAGGGCGTTGACGCAAAACGAGGTGTTCGATGGGCACCCCGACTGGTGGTGATTTCTCGGGGTGACTCTATCAGCAGCGGCCTAACATCGCGATGGAGCCGACGGCCGGCGCACATCACCGGCTTAGCCGGAGACGCCGTAGCGCGCCGGCCGCGGCTCATCGCGAATCCGTTAG
>CAYMKQ010000145.1:1957-3793 GCA_964391175.1 uncultured Gemmatimonadaceae bacterium
CGTTAGCCAGCCGCGATAAGCTTGCGCTCGCCGGGCAATTGTCATACACTGTCATACGTGAGCGACGCCGTCACTATCCGCCTTGATCGAGATCTCGCCCGCCTATTGGCGCGCATGAGCCGCCGCCTGGGCCGCACCCGTAGCGCGGTCGTTCGGGATGCCCTCCGTCGCCAGCTCGCGCTACTCCAGTTCGATGAGCTGCGGCAGCGCGTGGCGCCGTTTGCCGAAGCCGCGGGGTACCTTACGGATGAGGATGTCTTCCGCGATGTGTCGTGAGGGTCCTGCTCGACACTAATGTCTTGGTCAGCGCCTTCGCGACTCGCGGGCTATGCGCCGACCTCTTTCGGAGCGTCATCGCTGAGCATGATCTCGTCGTTGGCGAGGTGGTGCTCGATGAGCTGCGCCGTGTGCTGACGACGCGGTTTCACGTGCCAACCGACAAGATGCGGGAACTCGAGCTCTACCTCCGGTCGTATGAAGTCATCGCGAAGCCTCGGCAGCAGGATCCGATTCGTGTCCGGGACGAAGCCGACCGCTGGGTGCTGGCGACCGCACACCAAGCAAACGTGGACGTGCTGATCACCGGTGACGCGGACTTGCTGGCGGTGGCAAAGCAGGCGCGGGTGCGCATCGTCACGCCTAGAGAATTCTGGGAGGGGTTGCGGAAGCCCGGCGCTGGCTGACGAAACGGAGAAAGTCACGCGCGGTCGCATCGCGGCCACCCTACAGTCCTCCAAAGGGACATTCCGGAAATGAGCTGCGACCTTCTCGCAAGAGTTTCCCCGCCTCCTGTGAGGAGCGTAGCGGGTAAAGCGTGGGCGGGAGGGAATTTGCGGCCGTCGCCCGTACCGGAGAGACAAACCATCACTGCAACTGCTTGCAAGGTTTCGGTTTTCTCCGCAGGATAGGTAGTCCATATAATCAATAGTTAGCCGGACATCGATTCAACTGCAGATGACCGAATCAACCGCCCGGCAATTGGCCGGTTATCTCGACGCTCGCATTACCGCGACCCGATCTGATTACGCCGTAGGCCGGATCGGTGGGTCGACACCACTTCTTGGCTTCCACGTGTGGGCCGACGGCAAGCCGCTAATTGCAGCGTATCAGCTTCGCCGCGACGAAGCTGAACTGAGAGGAAGGAAATCCGGTTGACCACTGCCTCATCTGGGAATACAAGCCGTCTAAACGAGATGGACGCAACGCGGACCGCGTCGACTACTTCATCCGCCATGTTGGCGACCGCCATTTGCGAGTGTCCATTCCACCCCAGGACGAACCTAGCCAACGCTTTCTCGATGACTTGTTCGATCTCGTCGAGAACCGGGTCCGGGCCGATGACCTAGATCCAGTTGAGCCGGAACTTCGCCGGGAATTTCCGGAAGGCCAGACGTACGAACGCCTTCATCTCGCCCGAGAACGAAATCGAACCCTGATACGTCTTGCCAAGGAAAGCGCTAAGAAACGCGGGCGCTTGTTATGCCAGGTGTGCGACTTCGACTTCGCAAAACGTTACGGGAGTTTCGGCGAAGGCTACATCGACGCACATCACACCGTTCCGGTCAGCGAATTAACGCCGGGCACGCCAACGCGACTCGAGGATATTGCGCTGGTTTGCGCTAACTGCCACCGAATGCTGCACCGCCGACGTCCGTGGCTCAGGATGAATCAACTGCGGTCGCTCCTCGAAGGCGCCGGCTAACGAAGCGTTGGAGCTGGCGGCCCCGAGTTGCTGCGGAAGTATTGCGGTTGAGCGCCTGGTAAGTTCAGGTTTCGCGTGCATCTCATCGCGCCTGGGCGGCCGCACGCCGCAGCTCAACGCCGGCGCGTTAGGCC
>CAYMKQ010000146.1:0-3736 GCA_964391175.1 uncultured Gemmatimonadaceae bacterium
TCACCGTCGGCAAGCACGAAGCCGATATCTGGGTGATGGATCTGAAGAAGAAGTAGATTAGTCGCCGTTACCGCCCGCCAACCATCCGGATTTCACAGAGGAATAAATGAGATTCACGAATAGCCGCAATGCTGACGCGATTCCAAATGCCACATCGCCACGGAGCCGCATGTCGCGCGCGGGGATCAGATCAGCGCGCTGGGTCCTCGCGATTGCGATTGCTTTCACTGCGCCTGCAGTCATGCCTGCGCAGAGCGGCAAGCTCCCGCCGCTCATCGATCGCGAGCTGTTCTTCGGCGATCCGGAAATCTCGGGCGCGCAGATCTCCCCCGACGGCCGCTATATCACCTTCCTCAAGCCTTACAAGGAGACGCGCAACATCTGGGTGAAGCGCGTTAACGATCCGTACACAGCCGCCAAGCTCATAACCAACGACACCAAGCGCCCGGTCACCCAGTATTTCTGGAGCCGAGATGGAAAGTACATCCTCTTCGTCCAGGACCAGCTCGGCGACGAGAACTACAACGTCTACGCCGTAGATCCAGCTTCTACGCCCGCCGCTGGTCAGGAAGTCCCGACGGCGCGCAATCTGACCGCGGCCAAGGGTATCCGCGCGATCATCTACTCGGTTCCCAACAGAGATCCCGACATCATCTACGTCGGCATAAACGATCGGGACAAGTCGTGGCACGATCTCTATCGGGTCCGCATCTCCACCGGTGAGCGCACACTCATGCGCCAGAACACCGAGCGCATCTCCGCGTGGGTCTTCGACAACTCTGGCACCCTTCGCCTGGCCGTTCGCACCACCGACAAGGGTGGCACCGAGATTCTGCGCGTCGATCCGACGGGGTTCACACAGGTCTATTCCTGCAACGTCTTCGAGACCTGCGGTCCGGTGCGCTTCAGCAAGGACAACAGCAAGGTCTACATGGAGACGAACAAGGGCACTGCAGACCTGACGCGCCTTGTGCTTTTCGATCCGGCCACCCAGCGCGAAGAAGTCGTCGAGTCGGATCCGCTCAACCGCGTTGACTTCGGCAGCGCCACCTTCTCGGACCTCACCGACGAATTGATCGCGACGTCGTACCAGGACGAGCGCACACGCATCTACTGGAAGAACAAGGCGTGGGAGGCGGACTACAACTACCTGAAGAGCAAGCTGCCCGGCAAGGAGATTACACCGGCCTCGACCACGAGGGACGAGAACGTGTGGATGATCGTCGCCAACAGCGACACCGAGCCAGGCGAGCGCTATTTGTTCGACCGGAAGACCAGGAAGCTCACTTTCCAGTATCGAGCCTTCGAGAAGTTGCCGCGTGATGCGCTCGCTCCGATGAAGGCCATTAGCTACACAGCAGCCGATGGGATGGTTATCCCCGCGTATCTCACGCTGCCTGTGGGCGTCGCGCCGAAGAATCTTCCTGTGGTCGTCCAACCCCACGGTGGACCGTGGGGCCGCGATTCGTGGGGCTACCGTTCGATCTCGCAATTCCTCGCCAACCGCGGCTACGCGGTGCTCCAGCCGAACTTCAGAAGCTCCACCGGTTACGGCAAGAAGTTCCTCAACGCCGGCAACAACGAGTGGGGACAGAAGATGCAGTCCGACCTCACCGACGGCGTGCAGTACCTGATCTCGCAGGGCATCGCCGATCCGAAGCGCGTCGGAATCATGGGGGGATCGTACGGCGGATACGCCACTCTCGCCGGCCTCGCCTTCACCCCTGAGGTCTATGCGGCGGGCGTGTCGATCGTCGGTCCGTCTAACCTCATCACCCTGCTCAAGTCGATTCCCCCCTATTGGGAGGCAATACGGATAATTTTCCACGAGCGGATGGGAAATCCGAACACTCCCGAAGGAAAGGCGCAGCTCGAGCGGCAGTCTCCGCTCAACTCCGCGGCGAAGATCAAGTCACCGCTGCTTGTGATTCAGGGCGCCAACGATCCGCGTGTCAACAAGGCCGAGAGCGAGCAGATCGTGATCGCGCTGCGTGATCGTGGATTTCCGGTCGAATACATGCTCGCCCCTGACGAGGGCCACGGCTTCGCTCGGCCCATCAACAACCTCGTGCTGTTTACGGCCGCCGAGAAATTCCTGGCGAAGCATCTGGGCGGCCGATATCAGGAATCGGTCTCTCCGGCGATTGCGACCCGCCTGAAAGAGATCATGGTCGATCCGAAGACAGTCGTGCTCGCCACGAAGGTCGAGGTCTCGCCTGATGCTCCGAAGCCGGCGGTGGATCTGCGTGTGGGTACTGCCACCTACAAGGGGCGCATCGAGGTCGGCGGCCAGACGATTTCGATGGATCTCACCCGCACCATAAAGGATGTGAACGGCGCCTGGGTGGTGACCGAGACATCGCAGATGCCGATGGGCACCATCTCCGACGAAGCGACGATCGACAAGGGCACGCTGCTCCTCCGGAAGCGCGTGATCCATCAGGGTCCCGCCGTCATCGAGGTGCAGTTCGCCGGCAACAAGGCAACTGGTAAAATGTCGCTCAATGGGCAGGACCGGCCGATCACCGCCGATCTGGGCGGCGTGCTCTTCGCCGATGGCGCTGGAGGCAACGACGTGATCGCGGCGCTGCCGCTCGCCGCGGGCTACACGACGACCTTCCGCAACTTCGATCTGATGTCGCAGCAGGTGAAGCCGCGGCAGCTCAAGGTCGTTGGCAGCGAATCCGTTACCGTTCCCGCGGGGACGTTCGATGCCTGGAAAGTGGAGATCACGCCCGCCGAGGGCACCGGTGAGAAGGTGACGCTGTGGGTGGACAAGACGAGCAGGAGCGTTGTGAAGTCATCGGCGATCCTGCCTCAGATGAATGGGGCAGTCGCCACCGCGGAGCTAGTGAGTACCGCGCGGTAGTGAAGCTGCCCTCGGGCTCGCCACGCTTTAGGGCGGGGGGATCCAAGTGGTGAGTTGTCAGTTGGTTAGTGGGTCAGTTGTCAGTGGTAGCCAGTGACGCAAGTCACTGACAACCACTGGCCTACTAACAACTCAAAACTGTCCACTCACAACTTGGCTCCACCGTCGGTTTCGACGGCGATCGTTTACCTCGTCTAGCCCGTCTGCACCAACAATGTCTGCAACTATCTAGAACGCACATGTGGGGATGAAATGAACGTCCAGCAGTCGGCGATGACGGCAGCGCTCCGGCGCGCGCGCATCATTCCAGTGATCATAATCGATGATCCCAAGAATGCGGTGCCGCTCGCGAGCGCGCTGTTGGACGGTGGGCTGCCGATTGCCGAAATCACCCTTCGCACTCCTGTCGCCCTGGAAGCACTGCGCCGCATCACGCAGGAGCAGCCCGAAATGTTCGCTGGAGCGGGCACGGTACTCAACGTCGCGCAAGCCACGCAAGCAAGGGATGCCGGAGCAAGGTTCGTCGTGTCGCCGGGATTCAATCGCACAGTCGTCGATTACTGTCTCGAGCACGACGTTCCCGTTTACCCGGGTGTCGCCACTGCAACCGAGATCGAAGCCGCGCTCGAGGCGGGACTCAACCTGCTCAAGCTATGGCCGATCGAGACGCTGGGTGGCGTCGCGTATCTGCAGCTCTTGTCCGGACCGTTCGGTGGGGTCGAGTTCAACCCCAGTGGCGGACTCACTGCCGCAAACTTCGAGAGCTATCTCGCCCTCAAGAACGTGGTGGCGTGTGGCGGATCGTGGATGGCGCCGCAGGATTGGATCGCGTCGAGACAGTTCGAGCGCATCCGCGACGCGGTTCGG
>CAYMKQ010000147.1:0-3734 GCA_964391175.1 uncultured Gemmatimonadaceae bacterium
CCTGTGGTCATTTGCCGCGTATTGCAGCCACGTTAAATAAATGCTAAAAAGCGAGGAATGCCCGCGGCCTCAGCCGTGGGCTTTTTGTTTTTGCACCATTTGAGAATCGAGATAGATCAGTGATCAGCACGTTACTCCGTTCCGCCCGAATGCTTATGCGAATGACCAACTCTCCTCGAGGAGAAGTGGAAGGGCGGCCGCGCGTGTAAGTGCCGGTCAGAGACAAGCCAGCATCAGTCCAGCCCCGCCTCTCCTCGCAGAGAAGCGGGGCTTTTCACAATCCACCGGAAAACCAGCACCTCAATGACAAGCACAATCCTGCGATCGACTCACGAATCGCTCTACGCCACCAAACCGCTCCCGCGTCCACTCCGTACGCTGCGCGTTGCGCTGGCTGGCTGCGGAGTGGTCGGGAGCGCGCTGGTACGACTCATCCAATCGTCGAAGCATACGCTCGCCGCGCACCACGGGCTCCGCATCGAGATCGCTCGTGTGCTAGTGCGTGATTCGCATCGCGATCGTGGTCTCGGCCTCGAGCCCTCGATCTTCACCGACGACGTGTCCGCGTTTCTCTCCGTCGATGCCGACATCGTCGTCGAGGCGATCGGCGGCGTGCAGCCCGCTGGCCGGATCGCGGGAGCGACACTCGCCCGCGGCAGGCGGCTCGTCACCGCGAACAAGGAGTTTATCTCCACCTCCGGTCCCGAGCTCAACTCTCTCGCTTTCACCAACAAGACCACACTCGACTTCGACGCAGCCGTCGGCGGAAGCGTCCCCATCGTCCGCACTCTCCGCGATGCGCTGGGTGGCGCGCCACCACTCTCGATCCGCGGAATATTGAACGGAACCTCGAACTACGTGCTCACGTGTCTCGAGCGTGGAGACTCATACGAGCAGGCGACTGAATCCGCACGCGGCCGCGGACTCGCCGAAGCGGATCTCTCTCGCGACCTCGATGGACGTGACGTGGCAGCGAAGATCGCCATCCTCGCCTGGGTCGCATTCAGGATTCCACCCTCCCGTATTGATGTACGGAGAACGGGCCTGTTGCCCGATCCCGCCCGGTTCGTGAGCCATGCCACCGCGCTCGGCGCGAAGGTGCGGCTTATCGCCGAATGTGTCTCGCTACCCGGTGGATGCATCACCACTCTTGTCGAGCCAGTCATTCTCACGCCGGAAAGCGCACTCGGCAGCACGTTGCTCGAGAACAACCGCGCCGAGATCGACCTGGGTTGGGGTCATCCGCTCTGCTTGTCGGGTCCGGGCGCGGGAGGTGCGCCCACAGCGACTGCGCTCCTGAGCGATATCCTGCGGGAAACCGCGGCCGCCCTCGGCGATCTGAGCGCGCGGCGAGACTCCGATCTCTCATGCATCGAAGATCCGCGCGCGCATCGCTGGGTCGTCGCGGCGAGATCGTCGGCGGATTCACTCGTGCAATTCTGCGAAGGCGCCTCCATACCAGTCGTGGATGTTGGCACGCTGGCCGCGGACACGCGCGTCACCACGGGCGCAGCTCGCCGCGCGCAGCTGGACCCGCTCCTCCTCCGACTGCAGCAACACCATGGACACCCGATTGTCGCCCGGCTGGAGACTCCCTTATCGGTAACGGAACCCTCATGACACTCGCGTTGAAGACTCCCTACACTGCCCACAGCGCAAACGCACGCTGCGCCAACTTCGAGCTGCTCGGCCCGCCCGGTCGACCCGTAGTCGCAGTACTCGGCGGCATCTCCGCATCCCGGCACGTGACATCGAGCCTCACCGATCAGCGCGGTGGATGGTGGCAGGATGTCGTCGGCCCACGAAAGGCTCTCGACACCGAGTGCTTCCGGGTGCTGAGCTTCGACTACGTGACGCAGAGTCAGGACGGCGGCCCGGTTCGCACCGTCGACCAGGCGCATCAATTGGCGGGCGTTCTGGAGATGACCGGCATCAGGAAGCTGCATGCGATCGTCGGTGCGTCGTACGGCGGGATGGCCGCGCTCTCCTTCGCCGAATGCTACCCCGATCGGGTAGGCCGGCTCGTCATCATCAGCGCCGCGCACGAAAGCCATCCGATGGCGACCGGTCTCCGCGTGCTGCAGAGACGTATAGTGGCACTCGGTGTGGCGACCGGGCGCGCCCGCGAAGGGCTCGTGATCGCGCGCGGCATCGCGATGACGATGTACCGGACCCCCGAGGAGTTCGCGGAGAGGTTCAGCTCGCAGGCCGCGACTGCTTCGGACGAGCCGTCATTCGAGGTCGAAAACTATCTGACGAAGTGCGGCGAGCGATTTGCCGACGCGTTCACGCCGGAGAGATATCTCGCGCTGTCTCTCTCTCTCGATCTTCACCGCGTGATTCCCGAGGATGTTCGGGTTCCGGCAGCGCTCATCGCCGTAAAGAGCGATGCTGTCGTCCTGCCGGCACAAATGCGCGAGCTGGCCGGCCGGCTCGGCGCTCCGTCCACGCTCGTGGAAATCGAATCTCTCTACGGCCACGACTCTTTTCTGAAAGACATATCGGCGATCTCCCCGATCATCTCCTCCGCGCTCGTCCCCGCGATCGGGACCACCAACCTGAAAGTGAGAATTTCATGAGCGACACGACATTGACGAAAAAGCGGCCGGCGACGTGCGCGGTCCGTGCCGGCATCGCCACCGATACCCACCATGGCGCGGTAATGCCTCCCATACATCTCTCGTCAACATTCGCCTTCGAGAGTTTCGGGAAGAAGAGGAAGTTCGACTACACGCGATCTGGAAATCCGACGCGGGAGCATCTCGCGTGCGCGCTTGCGGAGCTCGAGCAGGGCGTCGCGAGCATTGTCACCGGATCGGGAATGTCGGCCGTGAACCTGGTACTTCAGCTCGTACGCCCGGGCGACCTGATACTCGCCGCGCACGACTGTTACGGCGGCACGCACCGCATACTGCGCTCGCTCGGTGAGCGCGGGCACTTTCAAATCCGATTTGTGGATCTCACCGGTTCTGACGCGCAATCGATAATTGCACAGCAGCGGCCCAAGCTTCTATGGATAGAAACGCCGAGCAATCCTCTCCTCCGGATTACCGACCTTCGAGCGGTCTGCGCGGCGGGGAAGGCGGCGGGGTCGATCGTCGTTGTGGACAATACGTTTCTCTCACCGGCGCTGCAGCGGCCGCTGGAATTCGGCGCCGATCTCGTCGTTCATTCCACTACGAAATACCTGAACGGTCACAGCGATGTCGTAGGCGGCGCAGTGATCGCCGCGGACGGAGCGCTGGCGGAAGAGCTCGACTGGTGGGCCAACTGTCTAGGCCTCACCGGCTCCCCATTCGATAGCTATCTAACCCTGCGAGGCGTGCGCACGCTCGATGCGCGCATGCGTGTGCACGGGGAGAATGCGGCACATGTCGTCGATCTGCTCGCCACGCACCCGGCGGTTGCGCGAGTTCATTATCCGGGAATTGCGTCTCATCCGGGCCACCAGCTTGCCGCGTCGCAGCAGGATGGATTTGGCGCGATGGTAAGTTTCGAGTTGCGTGGAGGAGTCGGCGCGGTAGAGCGCTTTGTCGAGGGGCTCGAATGCTTCACGCTGGCGGAGTCGCTGGGAGGCGTCGAGAGCCTGATCGCGCATCCGGCAACGATGACGCATTCGTCGATGGATGCGGCCGCGAGAGCGCGAGCAGGAATCGAGGACGCGCTGCTGCGACTGTCGGTGGGTATCGAGCATGCGGATGATCTGGTCGAGGATCTCAGCCAAGCTCTCGATG
>CAYMKQ010000148.1:0-3566 GCA_964391175.1 uncultured Gemmatimonadaceae bacterium
GGCATGACGACTCCAACCCGCCGCATCGCTCTGTCCGCAGACATCGTCGCGCGCCTTCGCGCGCGTGACGAATCAGCGTACCGCGAGTTGTACGAACAGGCATGGACAGCGTTGTCGGCAATCGCCGCCACGATCGTACAATCGCGCGACATCGCCGAGGACATCGTTCAGGGCGTCATCTTCAGGATCTGGCAGCGCGGCGAGCAGCTCGACCCGGGCATCTACCTCGCCGACTATCTCGTCACTGCCGTCCGCAACGCGGCCCTGTCCGCATTGCGAAACGATACGCGACTGCGCGACCGGCACGAGCGTCTGGCAGCGGACACGATGGTTGGGGAGAGAAGAGGGGATGCCGCCCCGGCCGACGGGACCTTCGAGTGGCAGGACGAGATCAACGAGCTGCGTCGCGTTCTTTCCACCCTGACCGAGCATCAGAGAACGGCGTTCACGCTGCGATACGGACGCGGCCTGACCAACGCGGAAATTGCCCGGGAGCTCGGCATCAGCACCAAAGGCGCTGAACAGCTGACGGCACGGCTCAAGAAATTGCTGCGGGAGCGCTTCCGGTTGGCACCCATGTAGGGTGTCGGGCACCCCTCGGAGTGTCCCTGTGGTATGACATACAATGTTCCTTCGGCACCGACCGGACCGACGCCGCCCGACGAAGATCTCCTGGACCGTTACCTGGCGGGCGAATGCTCTGAGCTCGAGCGCCAGACAATCGAGGGATGGCTCCGTGAGCATCCTGACAAGGCGGTCCAAATCGGAATGATCCTGTACGTCGCACAATATCCTTTGCCAGATATGCGCCAGGGGAGCGCTGCCGCGTATGAGGCATTCGCATCCCGGGTCAAGGCCGCCAGTGTTGTAGATCGCAACCTGGCCCGCACGAGCCGAGGAGTTCCGGCAATCGCCAGGGTGGGTCGGCGATTCGTACCCACAGACAATCGCGGTCGCTCGCTTCCATGGCTCTCGAGCCTGGGCGCATCGTCAAGGGGCATGATCGCAGCCGCCGCGTTATTCGCGGTGGTCGGCGTTGGCGTGTGGGTGGTCAATCATAAGCGCTCGGTGGCGAGCCTCGACACACAGTCGGTCGCGTGGAAAACCTTCACTTCCTCGCGAGGCCAGCGGGCGCACATCGAGCTCGCGGATGGCACACGGATCGTTCTGGCGGCGGAGAGCCAGCTACGGGTTCGCCAGGCACCGGATCGGTCACCGAACGAGGTCGTGCGCGAAGTCGAGCTGTCCGGCGAAGCATTCTTCGAGGTCGCTCATGTCGCCGGGCATCCATTCTCTGTTCGGACTCCACATGGCGTCATCACGCAGCTCGGGACGTCTTTCGACGTTCGAGCGTATCGAAGCGACGAAGCGACGCAGGTCGCAGTCGTCGAGGGGCGCGTAACCCTCAGGCCGAGTGCATCTGATGCATCTGATGCATCGGGTGCTGTCGAGCCGAGATCGTCCGCAAACGCCGGCGGACCGGCGAAGGAGCCTGTTGTTCTGGCTGGCGGAGACCTGGGCCGGATGACCAGCGCGGGAGTGACTGACATCGCGCGCGGCATCAACGTCGCGCCGTATACCGGATGGATGCGTGGTGAGCTCCGGTTCTCGAATACGCCATTGCAAAGTGTGGTTGATGAGGTTGAACGCTGGTACGACGTCAAGGTTGTGCTAGGGGATTCCACGTACGCTGCCTATCGGCTCACCGCGTCGTTGCGGTCCGGTTCGGTGGATGACGTCCTGGATGTCGTGGTCAAATCGCTGGACCTCCGTTCCAAGCGGAGTGGAGACACCGTCTGGATCCTGAGAAAGAACACTCAGCCAACCATGAAGGGGCAATGAGAAAATCGTTCATTCACGTTATTGCTGGAGTAGCTGGTGCAGTCACGCTACTCGTGCCCGCTCTCGCCCAAACACAATCAGGAGCGCCCGCGAGCAAGCCTGCCGATGTCGCGAAGATGCCCGCGACTTCGGACACGCACAACCTCACCCTCACGGTCACCTCGCGTGAGGAGCGAGATCCGGCACCAGTTGTCGGCATGCCCGAGCTCCAGCGCCGCGTAACGATCAATGTCCTGGACGGCACGCTGCTCCAGGTATTGGGGGAAATCGACCGGCAGGCCGGTCTTGGGCTATCGTACTCGTCGCGAATTGTCCCGTTAGATCGCCGAGTTACCGTTCGCCTGGGAAACGTTTCGGCGCAGCGAGCGCTCGAGACCGCGCTGCGCGGGACGAACATTCGCGTCGGTAAAGGTGGGACGGGCCAGGTGGTGTTGATGCGGGCCGTTGCTGAAGTGGCTACTGTGGCCGATTCAGTCAGCGGGCAGGTCGAGGGAATCGTCATCGACGCGCCCACGCAGACTCCGGTGGCGAACGTGACCACGGTGCTCGTCGGGACCAACTTCCGTCAGATAACGAAGCCAGACGGTTCGTTCCGGATTATCGACGTTCCGCCCGGAACCTATGTGATCCGCGCAACCCGACTCGGCTTCCGGCCGGCGGAGACACGTGTCATCGTGCGCGTCAACACGACGACCAACGCGCGAATCGAGCTCACGCAGGTGCCGCTCAAGATCAACGATGTCATCACGACAGCGAGCGGAAGCCAGAAGCGCCTGGAGCTCGGCAATTCGATCGCGACGATCAATGCCGACTCGGTTGTCGAAAACTCCCCCGTGCGCAACCTGAGCGATCTCATCGCCGCGCGCGCACCGGGTGTAGAGGTGCTCACTACCTCAGGCACCGTGGGCGCCGCCTCAAGAGTCCGCATCCGCGGGCTCGGACGCCTTTCAGGAAGCAACGATCCGATAGTGATCGTCGATGGCGTACGCATCGAGTCCGACTTCTCGGGCGCTGTCGCGGCCAGTCCCTCGGGCTTTCCTTCTACAAAGCCGTGGAACCAGGCGCGAGGATCATCGTTGACGTCGGCCTCGTCACGGCTCGACGACATCGACCCGAACAGCATCGCCAAGATCGACATCCTCAAGGGTGCATCGGCCGCGACTCTGTATGGCTCCGACGCCGCCAACGGTGTGATCGTCATCACCACGAAGCACGGCCGCTCGGGACCTGCGCGCTGGAACTTTTTCACCGAGCGCGGGCGCATGGATATGAAGGCGAAGTTCAGTGAGAACTACAGAGGCTGGGGCACGAACTCGGTAAATGGTCCCGGCTCCCCCTGCACACTGAGAGATGTGTCGGTCGGCACGTGTACGGGAATCGACAGTGTCACGCACTTCAACCCGCTCAACGACGCGAAGACTACACCGTTTGGCGTGGGAGAGCTCTCGTCGACGGGCGTTCAGGTTTCGGGCGGATCAGACCGCCTGCTGTACTTCTTCGGCGGAAGCGTGGAAAATGCCATTGGCGTTCTCAAGATGCCAGATGCCGACGTCGCGCTGCTCGAGGCACGCCGCAACGGCGCTGCTCTCCCCGACTGGCAGATTCGGCCCAACCGGTTCGACAAGCAGTCGGGAAATAGTCGTATCACCGCCAATTTCGGCGATAAGGGTGATCTCTCGTTCTCGACATCGTTCACGCATCAGATGCAGGTAAACATGAACGAT
>CAYMKQ010000149.1:0-3551 GCA_964391175.1 uncultured Gemmatimonadaceae bacterium
CCCATCCACGTGTGGCGCCTAGCTTTAGCAGTCTGTCCACATCCGGCGCCGCAAACGCCACGAGGGGGGAAGTAGATTTTGTCGGAAGTCATAATCCATGACGACGAGAACTTTGAGCGCGCGCTCAAGCGCTTCAAGAAGAAGTGCGAAAAGGCGGGCATCCTCTCCGATCTCCGCAAGCATCGTCATTACGAAAAGCCCAGCGAGCGCAGAAAGCGCAAGCTGAATACGGCGATGCGAAAGAACCGTCGCACGCGTCGCGTCTAGGGAATGGCAGAGCTCCTCGCCCGCCTTCAGGGCGATCTCAACTCGGCCCGAAAGTCCCAGGATAAACCTGGCACGCTGCTCTTGAGCACAGTGCTCTCCGAGATCAAGAACAGGAAGATCGAGCTCAGGCGCGAGCCAGCGGATTCAGATGTGATCGAAGTTCTGCGCAAGTCGATCAAGCGCAGGCGCGAGTCGGTCGAGATGTATGCGAAAGGTGGACGGCAGGATCTCGCCGACAAGGAAAGCAGCGAGGCGGCCGCGCTCGAAAAGTATCTTCCCCCCCAGGTGAGTGACGACGAGCTGCGAGCGGCAGTGAAGGCTGCGATAGCCGGCGGCGCGACACAGATAGGCGCAGTGATGGGAAAGGTGCTTCCCCAGTTCAAAGGTCGGGCGGAAGGTGGCGTCATCAACGCCATCGCCCGAGAGGAGCTGAGCAAACAGGGGTGAGAACCAGCTCCCGAGTTTCACGAAGCCCGAGCAGCGATGAACTTCGCTGACTCGGGTTTTTTTTGCGTGGTTTCCGCCCGGCCGCGGCGGCTACTGACAACCACTGTCCCACTGACAACCCAAAACTGCCAACTCAACACTTGAATCCACTCGAACTTCCTCGACCAGTCATTTCTTAATGAACGCTCACGCTCTCAACGTTCTCGAGTTCCCGCGCACTCTCGCTCTGATCGCGGAGCGCGCGACGTCGCCGCTTGGCGCCGAGAGGGTGAGGGACCTCCGGCCAGTCACTGCACGAGATACCATCGAGCGTGAGCACTCGAGGGTCGCGGCGGTCCGTACGCTGTTGTCGGCCGAGGATCCGTGGCATCTCCACGGCGTCCCCGACGCGCGGGCGGCGCTCACCCGCCTTCGCGTCGAGGGAGCGTCGCTCGCCGCGCCTGATATCCTCGCGCTCGGAGCACTGCTCGGAAGCTCCAGGCTTACTCGTGAATCTCTGGGCTCCGACCGTGTCGCGCCGATAGTCGGAGCTGTGCTCGCGGAGCAGGTGAATGCGCTCGCATCCAGGAAATCGCTCGAGGATACGATCGCGCGCTCGATCGACGAAGATGCTCGGGTCCGCGACGAAGCATCCTCTGCCTTGCGCCGCATTCGACGGGAGCTCAAGGGCTCGCAGGGAGAGCTGGTCAAGCTTCTGGAGCGGGCAATGAGCAAGCTCGAGCCACACCAGCGTGTCGCCGATATGTCGGTGACCGTTCGGAACGGCCGGTTCGTGATCCCGGTTCGCAGGGAGGCGCAGGGCGTGGTGGGCGGAATCGTGCACGACGTTTCAGCAACCGGAGGCACGCTTTTCGTAGAGCCGCCCGCCGCCGTCGAAGCCGGCAACAGAATTCGCGAGCTGCAGAGCGAGGAATCGGAGGAAGTGGAACGGATTCTCGCCGAGCTGACGGAATCACTGCGGCCTCACCGGGAAGAGCTCGCTACCTCCCTCGAGGCGCTGGTCGTTCTGGATTCGCTCGTGGCACGCGCCCGCTACGCAATCGAGTTCCGCTGCGCGCCGGCGGAGCTCACGGATTCGACGACGGGGTTTCGGATCGTTCAGGGACGGCATCCGCTGCTGCTCGCTCAGGGAATCGACGTCGTTCCCTTCGATCTCGAGATGACGGAGGGAGAACGCACGCTGCTCATCTCCGGCCCCAACACAGGCGGAAAGACTGTTCTCCTCAAAGCAATCGGCCTCTTCTCCGCGCTGGTTCAATCCGGGATACCCGCGCCGGTCTCGGCGGGGTCGCAGGTGGCGGTCGTCGACAACATCTATGCCGATGTCGGGGATGAGCAGTCGATCTTCGCCAGCCTCTCGACGTTCAGCGCACACCTGAAGAATCTGGCCGAAGTGCTCGACTCCGCGACGGAGCACTCACTGGTGCTCATCGACGAGCTGGGATCGGGCACCGATCCAATCGAAGGCGCCGCGCTCGGCGGAGCGATACTCGAAGCGCTCACCGCGCGCCGCACACTGTCCATCGCGACTACACACCTTGGAGCGCTGAAGGAATTGGCGACACAGGTCGATGGCGTCGTCAACGCGTCCCTGCAGTTCGATCCTGTCGCTCTGGCGCCCACCTACCGACTCACGAAAGGAATTCCTGGTCGGTCGTACGGGATCAGCATCGCCCGCCGTCTGAATCTTCCGGCCTCGGTCCTCGAGCGGGCAGAGCAACGGATACCATCCGACGAGCGGCGCGTCACAGCTCTGCTCTCGGATTTGGAGGCGCGGGAGAAGTCCCTTGGGGCGAGCGAGCGCGAAGCCAGCGAGATCGCCGAAGATGCGAAGGAGCGTGCGCAGAGAGTCGCGGAGCGGGAGCGGAGCGTGGGCGCACGTGAGCGTGAGGTCGAGCGCGCATCGCGCCAGGAGGCAAGGCGGTATCTTCTCGAAGCGCGCGCCGAGGTGGAGCGGACGATTCGGGACCTCAAGACCGCGTCGCAGGAGGGCGAAGATGCCGCGCGGGAAGCGAGAAAGCGCGTCGAGGGTCTGGCAAGTGAGCAGGGTCGCGAGGTGGACCGGCTCGACCGGGCTGAGGCCGCGGGAGAGGGGTCGGGGTCGGGGTCGGGGTCGGATGCAGAGGGTGGTACAGGGCGAAAAAATCAGCCTGACATCGTGCGCGTCGGTGATCTTGTGACAGTGGAAACCCTGGGAGGCCGTGTCGGACGAGTCGTCGAGATGCGCGACGGCGAGGCGGTCGTCGCCGTGGGAGCGATGAAGCTCGCTGTCCCGCCAGCCGCGTTGCGGCCGTCAAGCGCTGAGGCGGCTACTCCCGAGGTCACCGTGAGGGTTCGCGGCGATCTGCCAGATGTGGACGCTCCAAGTGAGATCGACCTTCGGGGAATGCGCGCCGGCGAAATCGAGGATATCGTCATGCACGCGGTAGATGCCGCGGTTCGGGCGGATCTCAAGAGTCTTCGCATCATTCATGGAAAGGGCACTGGCGCACTGCGTGAGCGCGTCGCGGAGATGCTGCGCAAGGAATCGCGGGTCACCAACTTCCGTCTCGGCGCCTGGAACGAGGGAGGCGCCGGCGTGACGGTGGCGGAGCTCGGGTGATACCAGACGAGGTCGTCGAACAGGTCAGGGACTCCGCCGATATCGTGCAGATCATCGGCGAGTACGTGAACCTGAAGCGCACCGGGACCGATTTCCGGGGACCCTGCCCGTTCCACCAGGGGACGCACCGCAACTTCTCGGTGTCCCCGAAGAAGCGGATGTATTACTGCTTCGTCTGCCATGAGGGTGGCGACGTCTTCCACTTCCTTCAGAAGCGGCTGGGGATGGAATGGCC
>CAYMKQ010000150.1:0-3469 GCA_964391175.1 uncultured Gemmatimonadaceae bacterium
CGCGCAAGCGCGTCCCCATCCCGGTGATCTATGGCATCGATGCCGTGCACGGCTTCCACTACATGGTCGGCGGCACGGTGTTCCCGCAGAACATCGCCATGGCGGCCACGTGGAACCCCGCGCTCGTGCGGCGCGAGCACGAGATCACTGCGTACGAGACCCGCGCGAGCGGCATCACCTGGAACTTCGCGCCGGTACTCGACCTCGGCCGGCAGCCCCTCTGGTCGCGCTTCTTCGAGACCTACGGCGAAGACGTGTATCTCGCCGCGGTGCTCGGACGTGAGGCGGTGCTGGGAGAGCAACGGGACCCGCGCCCAACGCTCGATGCACTCTTCCCCGAACAGCCCCTCCGTCCGCGCACAACGCCGGCCGGCGACGTCTTCGTCGCCGCTACCGGCAAGCATTTTCTCGGCTACGGCGTGCCGCTGAGCGGGAAGGACCGCACCACCGCGCTCATCCCGGAGCGCCAGCTCCGCGAGTACTACCTGCCGACCTTCCGCGCCGCCATCCAGGCGGGGCTGCGCACGGTGATGGTCAACTCGAGCGACGTCAACGGTGTCCCCGTGCACGCCAGCCACGAGATTCTCACCGACCTCCTGCGCAAGGAGCTGAAGTTCGACGGCATCGCCGTGAGTGACTGGGAGGACATCATGCGGCTCTACACCGTGCATCACACCGCGTCGTCGCCGAAGGAGGCGGTGCGCCAGGCGGTGATGGCCGGCGTGGATATGAGCATGGTGCCGCTCGGCTACGACTTCTCGGACTCGCTACTGGCGCTCGTGCACGAGGGTAAGGTGCCGATGAAGCGCATCGATGAGGCGGTGCGGCGCATCCTTCGTGTCAAGCTCGAGCTGGGTCTGTTCGAGAATCCATGGCCCGACAGCGTGCGCCTGGCGCGCGCCGGCTCGGCGCCCTTCCAGTCGGCGAGCCGCGCCGCGGCCGAGGAGGCCATCACGCTGCTCAAGAACGAGCGCGGGCTGCTGCCGTTGTCCAAGACGGCGCACGTGCTCGTGACGGGGCCGGGCGCCACGTCGCTCCCGGCGCAGTTCGGCTCCTGGAGCTATACGTGGCAGGGAACGGACACGGCGATGTACCCTCGCGACGTGAAGACGCTGCTGGACGCTGTGCGCGACCAGCTGGGGCCGGCACGCGTGACCTACCTGCGCGGCACCGGCTTCAACAACGAGCTCGACGTCGCCGACGCCGTCGCCGCGGCGCGCAAGGCCGACGTCGCGATCGTCGCGCTCGCGGAATGGCCCGCCGTCGAGAAGGTGGGCGACATCGACGAGCTGGGCTTCCCGCCGGCGCAGCTTCGCCTCGCGCGCGCGATCGAGGCCACGGGCACGCCGGTCGTGCTGACATTCTTCCACAATCGTCCCCGCGTCGTGCGGGACGCGGTGGACAGTGCGCGCGCCGTGGTGACGGCGTACGAGACCGGTCCCTTCGGCGGCGAGGCGCTCGCCGCAGTCCTCTTCGGCGACGTGAACCCGAGCGGTAGGCTGCCCTTCAGCTGGCCGCGATACGCGGGAGCCATCGTGCCGTACGATCACGCCCTCCCCGAGCACGTGAGCTCGAGCGGACCGGAAGGTGGTTACAATCCGGAATGGCCCTTCGGTCACGGGCTCTCGTACACCACCTTCGCGTACGCGAACCTGCGCGTGGCCAGCGACACGGTGCGCGCCAGCGACACGGTCAGCGTGTCGGTGGACGTCACCAACACCGGAGCGCGCGCCGGCAAGGAAGTGGTGCAGCTCTACGTGCGCGACCGCTACGCTTCGGTGGACCCGCCGGTTCGGCGACTGCGCGACTTCAGCAAGATCGCCCTTGCGCCCGGCGAACGCCGCACCATCACGTTCCGCCTGCCGGTGCAGCGGTTGGCGTTCATCGGCATCGACAATCGCCCGGTCGTGGAGCCCGGCGACTTCGACGTCATGATTGGCGGGCTCACCGGACACCTGGTGGTACAATGAACGCCACATCGCACCTCCGCCTGTCGGTTCGCTGTCTCGCGCTCGCCACCCTGCTCGCCGCATGCGGCAACAGTGCGGCCGTCGATCCGGGAGGCGGCGTCACCCCGAGTGGCCCTGTTGCCCAGGCGTGGATCACCACCGGGGATCAGTCGCGTCTCCTCTCGCAGGAGCCCGACCTGCCGATCCGTTCCACGCCGGACGCCGCGAAGGTCGTAATCGACGTCGACGAGGGGACGAGCTATCAGGAGATGATCGGCTTCGGCGCGGCGATGACGGACGCGTCGGCGTACCTCATCAACAACAAGCTTGGCTCGCAGCGCGACGCGATCATGCAGGAGCTGTTCGGCCGCAATCCCGGCATCGGCCTGAGCTTCATGCGCGTGCCGATGGGCGCTTCCGACTTTTCGTCGAAGCACTACAGCTACGACGACATGCCGGCCGGCCAGAGCGATTCCACGCTCGCGCAATTCTCCATCGACGCCGATCGCACCGACAAGCTGCCCGCCCTCAAGCAGGCCCTCGCGATCAATCCGCAGCTCAAGCTCGTCGCCTCGCCGTGGAGCCCGCCCGGCTGGATGAAGACCACCGGCAGCCTCATTCAGGGGACGCTGCGACCAGAGGCGTACGACTCGTTCGCAGACTATTTCCGCAGATTCATCCAGGCGTACTCGGCGGAAGGCGTGCCGATCTTCGCCGTCACGATGCAGAACGAGCCGGCCTTCGAGCCCGCCGACTATCCGGGGATGCGGCTCGATCCGCCGGCGCGCGCGGAGGTGATCGGCAAACACGTCGGGCCGCTCTTCGCCACCGCGGGGATCTCCGCGCTGATTCTCGACTGGGACCACAACTGGGACCTGCCCAACCAGCCGCTCACCGTGCTCGCCGACAGCGCGGCGCGCCGCTACGTGAGCGGCGTCGCGTGGCACTGCTACGCGGGTGACGTCGGCGTGCAGGAGACGGTCCGCGCGGCGTATCCGGCCAAGGACGTCTACTTCACCGAGTGCTCCGGCGGCGCGTGGGCGCCCTTGTTCGCCGACAACCTCAAATGGTTCGTGGGCACGCTGATCATCAACAGCGTGCGCGGCTGGGCAAAGGGCGTCGCACTCTGGAACCTCGCGCTCGACGAGAACGGCGGTCCGCACCTCGGCGGCTGCGGCAACTGCCGCGGCGTGATCACGATCAACTCGGCGTCCGGCTTCGTCACCCGCAACGTGGAATACTATGCGCTGGCGCACGCGAGCAAGTTCGTGCGGCCCGGCGCGCACCGCATCGCATCGAGCACCAACGTCGGCGGGCTCCAGAGTGTCGCGTTCAAGAACGCCGACGACGGCTCCAAGGTGCTCATCGTCCTCAACACCGCCGCGGCGGAAGTCCCATTCGCGATCCACACCGGCGGCAAGGCCATCGTGTACGCGATGCCCCGGGGCGCGGTGGTGACGTTTCGCTGGATGTGAGCGGGCGCTGAGATTCGGCGCGAGCGTTGACCACGCCTGCGGGCG
>CAYMKQ010000151.1:0-1501 GCA_964391175.1 uncultured Gemmatimonadaceae bacterium
GCGCGCCGCCTGAACAGAGACCTGAGCGCGTTCCGCGCCGTGATCCGTCTCACATAAGAGAGCTCGTCCCCCGCGAACGGCATCGGCGTCACCCCGAAGTACTCGGTGAGCGCGTTCTTCGAGACGGTGTTGTCGAGCGCAAGCAGATCGAGCAGGCTCGAGGTGACCGGTGGATTCGGGAGAATGCGCTGAGCGAGCGCCACGACCGGGCGCAGCAGCGCGATCGGAACGGGTATCAGCTTTCGTGTCAGACCCATGGCGGAAAGAATTCGCTCCGTCATCTCTCGCAGCGTGAGCGGAACCGAGCCGCCCAGCTCGTAGGTCTGTCCGATCGTCTCTTTTTTCTCCAGGCAGAGGCGTATCACGCGGGCGACATCGTCCACCGCGATCGGCTGGAAGCGCGCCGCACCGCCCCCGGGCAGGGGAAAGATCTGCGGCGTCAGCCGGATCAGCCTGCCGAGGACGTTCACAAATGCGTCCTCGGGGCCGAAGATCACCGATGGGCGGAGAATCGTCCATTTGAGTCCGCTCGACTTCACGGAATCCTGCGCCACTCCCTTGCTGTGCAGGAATGGAAATCGCGACTTGCTGTCGGCGCCGTTCTGGGACATGAAGATGATCCGCTGCACGTTCTCCGCGCGCGCGGCTGAGATGAGACGCTCGGTCGCCGCGGTGTTTGTCTGCGCGTAGCTCTCGCCCTTTTTCTCGATCGCGATCGCGGCGAGGTGTACCGCAGCGCCACATCCGTTGAGTGCGGATCGCAGCTCGCCCGCATCACGCACGTCGCCGACCCGAAACTCGACCGGGAGCTGTCCCAGCTTCATTGCGGCGCGGGCGGGGTCGCGAATCATCGCTCTCACCTTCCAGCCGTTCCTCGTCAGCTCGCGGCAGGTGTGGATTCCCACGAGACCGGCGGCGCCGGTGACGAGAACCGGCTTCGTCTTGTCGGTGGAGAGAGGGAGCGGCTGCTCCGCAACGGCGGTAGCGGGTCCCTCGCTCCCGTACGAGAACGACGGCCCGCCGCCAGCCATCAAGTCTTGCGGCCCCGGTCGACGCCGCGGGTACCGCGCACCACGATGCGGTAGATGAGGAGGAAGACCCCGAGCGTGAGGAGGATGTGGATCCAGCCCGGAGCGGCGGTGGTGAAGGTCACGAACGCCCATACGGCGAGCATCAGGATCGCTGCAACTATGCCTAAATCCATGGGGAAAATCGTTGACGTTGGATGTTACCGCCGGTAAATTCTAACAGTCACTAGAGCACCAGCGGCAAAAAAGTTATTCGGCATCATCGTTGGGGCGGAGAACTCACTTTTTGAGCCAACAAGTCCTTCGGGTGGGTTCGATAAACTATGCTGACGTCAGGCCCCAGTGCGGGGAAGACGGTAGGCAGGGTGAGGACCTCAGACATTCGACCGGGCTTCAAAAAACCTCTCCGTCCCATTTCTTCCGAAGCTCCGCCCTGAAACCGGCGGAGCTTTTTCTGGTTAAAAGAGCGCTCT
>CAYMKQ010000151.1:1601-3369 GCA_964391175.1 uncultured Gemmatimonadaceae bacterium
CCTGCGGCGGAGCTTCTTCGTTAGCGATATCTTACCCTAAACATGTCGCGCGTAACAGTCACTCGCCGCCTTGGGTTCAACGCCGCCCACCGCGTCCACAACCCCAAGCTCTCCGAAGCGGAGAACTCGAAGCTGTTCGGGAAGTGCAACAATCCGAACTGGCACGGGCACAACTATACTCTCGAGGTGTCGCTCGAGGGTGACATCGACGAGAAGACCGGCTACGTCTGCGACCTCTCGCAGCTGAAGAAGATCGTTGAGCGGGAGGTCATCGAGCAGGTCGATCACAAGAACTTCAACCTCGATGTCGCGTTCATGCGGGGCGTCATTCCAACCTCCGAGAACATCATCGTCGCGTTCTGGAAAATCCTCGCTCCCAAGGTGAAGCCCGGCCGCCTCACGCGGCTCGTTCTGTGGGAGACCGAAAACAACTATGTCGAATACAGCGGACAATAACGATCTCGCTGGCGCCGCGCGGCGGAAGCTTTCCCCCGAGTTCGAGGCTCTCGTTCGCCGGGAGCTGGAGCTTCTCGGGGAAGATCCGAAGCGCGAAGGCCTCCTCAGGACTCCCGCACGGGTGGCGAGCGTCCTCACGTGGCTCACGCAGGGCTACGGCAGCACTGCCAGGGAAGTCGTCGCTAACGGGATCTTCGAGGAAACGCACGACAACATGATCATGGTGCGGGACATCGAGCTGTACTCGATGTGCGAGCACCACATGCTCCCTTTCTTCGGCAAGGCGCACGTCGCCTACATCCCCAATGGAAAAATCGTCGGGCTCTCCAAGATCCCCCGCATCGTCGACGTGTACGCGCGCCGGCTCCAGGTCCAGGAGCGCCTCACCGAGCAGATCGCGGAAGGACTCTGCGACGTGCTTCAACCATCGGGCGTTGGCGTCGTGATCGAGGCGTACCACCTCTGCATGATGATGCGGGGGGTTCAGAAGCAGAACTCCAAGACCATCACATCCGCGCTGAAGGGAGCATTTCGCGACGACCCGAAAACTCGCGACGAGTTCCTCCGTCTCGCGCACAACGGCTCGAATTAGAGAATGACCGCGTTAAGCGGGCGGACCGCTGTCGTGACCGGCGCCTCCCGTGGAATAGGGGCCGGCATCGCCTCCGCGCTGGCGGAGCAGGGAGTGCGGGTCGTCATGCTCGCCCGGAACGAAGCGAAGCTGAAGGAGCACGCGGAGCGCGTCGCGGGCTCGATCCCGCTCGCCTGCGATGTCGCCGACCCGAAGAGCGTGGAGAGGGCGGCGAAGCGGATACTCCGCCAGCTCGAGGGGCCCCCGGATATTCTCGTCAACAACGCCGGCCTCTTCCGGGTCGCCCTCGTGGATGAGACGACCGCGGAATCGTTCGTCGAGGCGATCGACACCAATCTCGTCGGGCCGTTTCTGTTTCTCCGCGCTTTTCTGGCCGACATGAAGAAGCGGACAACCGGACACATCGTCACCATAGGCTCTATCGCCGACCGAACCGTCTTCACCGGCAGCGCCGCCTATTCGGCGGCCAAGTTCGGCCTCCGCGCCATGCACGAGGTGATGCGCGCGGAGCTCCGGGGAAGCGGAGTGCGGACGTCGCTCATCTCGCCCTCAGCAACGAATACCGACATATGGAAATCGGTCGAGATCACTGACCCAGCCGGCAAACCGCACTCAGACAGGCCGATGCTGAGCGCCGCCGACGTCGTCGCGGCGGTAATGTTCGCCCTCACGCGGCCCGAGAGTGTCAACATCGACGAGCTGCGCCTCTCGCGCAGCTAG
>CAYMKQ010000152.1:0-3262 GCA_964391175.1 uncultured Gemmatimonadaceae bacterium
CGCTGTCCGTAGGACGGGGCAGCGAGGGAGCTGGCAGCGTAAACCTACGCTGCCAGCTCGAGATCCTTGTAATCTCTATTCCGTTGGAGAATCGAGCGTCGGTGCCGATTCTTTCCGACATCAATGTCGGGGTATGCCGGGAGAAACTACTTAGACGCGGTTGAATCGACGACCGTCGCTTTGTACCCGAGCGTCTGGATGGCAGCCGTCATTTGCGCTACTGTCACTGCAGTCGGATCGTAGGTCACCACAGCTCGACTCTCTTTATACGTGACATCGGCCTTTGACACGCCGGGAAGCCGAGTCAGAACCTTGCGGACGCCGAAGACACAGCCGCCGCAGGTCATCCCCTGGATGTTGAAGATTACCGTCTTCGTCTTGGTCGCAGGTACTGCGCTGGAACCCAGACCTTGTTCCACATTCGCGTAGGCGCGCGTGGGCATAGTCGCCGCATTCGCCACGCCCACGAATTGCACCAGGACACCGACTGTTGCCACGATCTTATTCATTAACCTTTACCATGAGAAAAAAGTGGGAGTTGGAAAGTCATCAAACGAGCAACCGCGACCATTGCGGGAAGGTGAGCAGTAAAAGCGCGACGAGCGTCGCGATCCAAAGCAGCACCTTGTCTCGCGTTCTGCTGCGCGGCACGATGCAGGCGCCATCAACATCGCACGACATAATGTTCCTCTCCGCAGGCCGGCGACCGTAGACAGTGTAGAATCCGACCGCGATGAGCCCGACGGTCAGAATGGTGAACACCGGACGCAGCGGCTCGAACCGGCTGGCCAGCCCCGCGCCCACGCCTAGTGTGACGAAGAGGACCGGGCCTATGCAGCAGAGCGATGCCACAAACGCAGCACCAATCGCCGCGAAAGAGGCGGCGAGCCCCGGTCTTCGATCGCTTCCAGGGATTCTTTCTGCGTCCTCGCTGCTTAGTGACGTATGGAATTCAGCCATGCTTCATTACCTTGGCCAACGAGTTCCGAAGACTAGCGAGCGCGCGCTGCCCATCTCCGGCTTCGACGCGTCCAAGCACACACGTTTCCATGTGCGCCTGGAGCAGCTCTGCGGCGATTCCGTTCACCGCCTGCTTGAGCGCCGAGACCTGCACGAGCATGTCGTCACACGATTTGTGCTCGGCCAGCATTTTCTTCACCCCGCGTACCTGTCCCTCGAGGCGTGAGAGCCGGTTGTAGATCGTGCGCTCAGCTTCGCCAGTCAGGTAAGGGTCGTCCTCAGGTGACATGACTGTGGACAGCGAAGCCTTCGCTCCGCGCTGCGGTGTACCGGTCTTCTTGCCACTTCGCGACGTCGCCTTGCGGCCATTCGTTCTCATGTTTCGTGTCCGGAAGAGTCCCTCGTCATGCGCAACAGCTCAACTTGCTGACATCCATAGTGAAGCTCTGCGCCGCGAGCTTGAGGCTCTCGGTCCAGGTGAGGTAGGGGTGCAGAGTGCCGCTGAGATCGCGCGCCGTGAGGCCGAACCGAAGCGCGAGCGCGGCTTCACCCATGAGTTCCCCGGCCAGCGGCGCAACCGCATGGATTCCGAGCAGCTTCCCGCTAGCTGTGTCGGCGACCATTTTGACGAGTCCTCGAGTATCGCTGCTGACGAGCGCACGGGGCACCTGATCCATCTTGAGGACCGCGACCTGGACGTGGTGGCCAAACTCGCGCGCCTTCGATTCGGTGAGACCCACCGATCCGACTTGAGGCGAAGTGAAGGTCACGTTCGGCACCACCGATAAGTCAAGCTCGCGAGGCTCATCGCCTGGCGTGCCGGTCGGAGCGAGACTCTTCATCGCGTTCTCCGCCGCGACGCGCCCACCCGCGGCCGCCACGTAGACGTAGCCAGGCCCGCCAGTCACGTCACCCGCCGCGAAGATGTTTGCGTTCGAGGTGCGCATAGTTGCATCCACGCGAATGAAATGCCTGTCTGTGAGCGTGACTCCAACCGCGCCGAGGCCGAGATCGTCCGTGTTCGCTCGTCGTCCTGCGGCAACGAGCAAGCTGGCCGCGCGGAGGGTGCCCTGCAGGCTTCCTTGCGCAACATGCAGGACCACATCGTTGCCATCGCGCTCCGCCTTAACAGTCCGCATCCCCGTGTGGATCTCCAACCCGTCCGCGCGAAGATATTCCTCGAGCGCGGCAGAGATAGCTTCGTCCTCAAGGGGCAACAGCCGGGGCGCGAGCTCGACAACAGTAACCTTTACGCCGAACCGCGCGAATGTCTGCCCCAACTCAAGTCCAAGGGCGCTCCCCCCCAGAACGAGCAGCGACGGCGGAAGCTCCGTGAGCTCCATCGCAGTCGTGCTGTCCAGCGCACCTACTCGCTCCAAGCCCGGGATCGGAGGCGCGGATGGTCGAGTTCCGGTTGCGAGCACGACTTTGCGTGCGCGATACGTGCGCGCGTCAGCGCCTTCACTCACGGTAATAACGACCGGCGCACCGTTACCGCCACCGACCAGTCGAGCGCGCCCGTGAAGGAGGGCAATACCGGGATATGAGGCGAGCACGTCCGCGTACTTGGCCTGCCGCAACTCCGTGACGAGCGCGTCTTTTTGCTGGACGAGTGATTTCCAGTCGAACGCGGGCGTGCACGGTCCGATTGCCGGAAATCCTTTAAGGGCCGCGTGGTAATGAGCAGCAGCCTCGATAAGGTTTTTGGACGGGATGCACCCGACGTTGACGCATGTACCGCCAAGCATTCCGGCTTCGACTACGGCGACCTTGCCGCCCATTCCGACTGCTTGAATGGCGGCGGCCATGCCCGCACCACCGCTGCCGATGACCAGCAGGTCGAAGTCTGTCTCACCCGCATTGACTGATGCGGCGGGTGGTGTTGCGGGTAGACGCTCTGGCGTCGCCGAACGCGTTTGATTCCGCGCGCCGTCAGTCATCACTGTCGCTCGATAGCCCGCGCGCTCGACGGCGCCGACAAGCGCCTCCATTGGCACCGGTTGGGTCACGTCCACATGCGCCGTGCCCGCGCGATAATCAACTTGGGCGGAGCTGACGCCGGGCACGCCCTCGAGCGCCTGAGTGATGTGCCGTGAACAGTCGAGGCAGGTCATTCCTGCTACTTTCAACTCAATAGTTGATCCCGGCACGGTTTCACTCGCGTTCATGTCAGATCAATATACCCCCTCGGGTATAATAGTTCCCCGTGCGGCGAGAGACAAGAGTGAGTCGCGATTCATTCGGCCACTGGCTCCGCGAGGCGGAGGAGAGAGCAAAGCTTCCGAAGTTGGATGGCTCACTG
>CAYMKQ010000153.1:0-3132 GCA_964391175.1 uncultured Gemmatimonadaceae bacterium
TAACGATAGGGGAAGTATTTGTCGGGACGCTCGGTCATCTGCTCGATCGAGGGCACGTTGCCGTTCACGGCGGCGTCGCGAAGCCACGACTCGGTAAGCGGGTGGATCGGTCCGATCGCCAGATACTCCGCCATTCCCTCCATAAACCAGAGCGGAGGATTCACCTGGCTCAGCGTCTGCAGACCCGCGCCGGCCTTACCGCGCGCGAAGATGTCGTACTGGAACTCGTGCACGAGCTCGTGCGCGAGCACGCGCTCGAAGCTCCCGAGGTCGCCGGTGAACGGCATGATGAGGCGGTGACGCAGACCTTCCGTCACGCCACTCGTGCCCTCGCCCAGGTCACCGGTCACGTTGTTCTGTCCGAACTCGGAGCGCGAAGCGAAGAGGATGATCGGCTTCTTCTCGCGGAACTGGTGATCCAGGAGGCGCGACAGCCGCGCATATGAGCGCTCGGCCATGCGAGCCGCGTCCATCGCTCCGGCTCGCTCCTCGGGATAGTAGTGAACGAGAAAGTGCTCGGTCTCGATCACCTGCCACTTGAAGTGCTTGTACTGGACCTGATTCTGCCCGAAGTACTGCTGCGCGTCGAGGCGAGCGCCGCACAGCAGAATCGCCGCGACAGTAAGGGTCCGAATCGCTCTCATCTCAGTTGCTCCTGTTGGTCCAGCGCCACGGTTTCCGCATCGCTCCACAGCCGCTCTATCTGGTAGAACGCGCGGAGCGTCGGATGAAAGATGTGAACTACGAAATCGAAGAAATCGAGCAATACCCAGCGACCCTGCTGCAAGCCTTCGGTGTGATGCACGCTCAATCCCGCCTTTTTCATCTCCGCTACCACATGCTCGCCGATCGATCTCACGTGGGTGTCGGAGGTTCCGCTCGCGATGACGAAGTAGTCCGTCATGTCGGTGACGCCGTGCAGATTCAGGAGCACGATATCGTTGGCTTTCATGTCCAGGCAGAGCTGGGCGGCGCGCTGAACACGTTGCGCGCCTTCGCGGGCGGCGACTGAGGGAAGGGATGTAGCCATGCGGTTCGGTGAAAGGTTGAAAGCGATGGCGCACGCCGCCGCTCTGCCAATATGTAGCTTACCTGTGGTGCGAAAGTTCCGTCAGAGGTTTAGCTCGCATTTCGCACGCCAGATTGCCTGGCCGAGGTACGGGGTTGGGCAGGGCGGATTCAAGTCGTGAGTAGACAGTATTGAGTTGTCGGTTGGCCAGTGGTTGTCAGTCAGTGTTAGTTGACTCACTGATAACCACTGTCTCACTGACAACTCAGGACTGTACACTCAAGACTTGAATCCCCCCTGAATACACCCAGTAGCCAGATTCACTGTTTTATGACCCAGACTTTAATCTCAGGGTGCACGTCCGCGTGGAGCCGGATCGGAACTCGATAAACTCCCAGCGCGCGAATCGGCTCGTGCAGCTCGATCTGGCGCTTCTCGATCTGGAAGCCCTGAGCCTCGAGCTGGTGAGCGATGTCCGACGAAGTGACGGAGCCGAAGAGCTTTCCCTCGTCACCAACACGGGCGGAGAACGTGAGCGAGACCTGCTCCAGTCTCGTCGCCAGCTCCTGCGCCGAGCCGCGCCGCTGCTCCTCAGCTTGGTCGAGCCGCTGCCGCTCCTGCTCGATGCGCTTCCGGTTGCCGGGAGTCGCCTCGTAGGCGAAGCCGCGCGGGAGCAGGTAGTTGCGCGCGTATCCGGGTGAGACCTTCACGATGTCGCCCGGGTGACCGAGCTTCTCGATTGCCTGCCTGAGAATGACTTCCATTGGTATGATCGTTAGGTGGTCGGATGGGACCCGAGTAATTCTAACCACGCCCCGGGTGATTCGTACGTCAGCTCGCCCGCGCTCGGCGACGCCAGTCGAGCCAGGTATCGCCGAGGCCCAGGCCGAGTGCGAGCGCTCCGAGCACAGGGAGCGCGAGAACCGCGAGGACGACGACGACGCTGAACACAACTCTTCCGCGGGACATCCACGCCATCACGCCAAAACCGCGAGCGAGGTAAAGCGCGCCGAAGAAGAGGAGGAGGTTGAGCCCCGCGTTTTTCCCCTCTACGAAGGAGGGCAGGAGACAAAGCGTTGCGCCGACCGCGAGCCCCCACACCAGCTGGTCGTTGAACCGGAACTCTTTGAGGGGCCCGAGCAGCGGTCCGAGCCGGACCGGCGAGAGGCGGTGGTACAGCGCCCAGGCCAGAGCGAGGGCGGCAAGCGACTCGAGCGCGAGGAGCGCAGGAAGGAGCGACGCCGAGTGCTCGGGTACCGCACGCAGCTGGGTTTCGCTCCGTTCAGCGAGCTCGTCGATGCCGGGCGACTTCTCCGCCCAGCCCCTCCACTGCTTCGACTGCGAGACTTCGTGGAGCGCGTCGATCGATTCAGCGCTGCGTCTGGTGAATTCCGCCCCCGCGGCGTGCTGCACCCGGGCGATCCCAGCTGGCGACGCGAGCGCGATGCCAAAGGCGATGGCTGCCGCGAGTCCGATCGAGGCCAGTGCCCTCACGAAGAAGGGGGTCGCCACGCTCCAGAGACTCACCACGCCGAAGCTGGCCGCGAGGAGAAGCGTCCACCCCCGCGCCATCTTGTCGTACGGCGTTCCCGGCGGCCCGGCGTGCTGAATGAGTATCCAGGCCGAGAGCGCCAGCCAGACGAGCGCGAGGGCGGCCCGTCCCCCGAGCCGCCACCCGACGATCGCGCACACCGCGACCGGCGGCACCATCAGCATCAGCGTCTGCTCGATCGGTACGATCGAGCGCAGGATGGGGATGAGCGGAAGCAGCAGGAACGCAGCGATGGAAAAGCCAAGCTGCCGCCACGATCCCTGCTTCTCGCCCGTCGTGACGGCTTCGGTCATCTACGTCTGGTGGCCGCGGATGTAGGGAATGAGCGCGAGAAAGCGCGCTCTCTTGATCGCCGTCGACAGCTGGCGCTGGTGACGCGCGCACGATCCGCTCAGTCTCGAGGGAAGAATCTTTCCCTGGTCGGTGATGAAGCGGCCGAGAGTCCGATCGTCCTTGTAGTCGACCCAGCGGACACGGCTCTCGCAGAACGGGCAGCTCTTTTGTGGTCTTCTCATGGGTTAATCCTCGTCGTCGTCATCGTCGTCACGGCGCGTTGCCGCGGCCAGCTCTT
>CAYMKQ010000154.1:0-1303 GCA_964391175.1 uncultured Gemmatimonadaceae bacterium
CCTGTGCTCGGACAGCAACAGGTTCATTACGGTCTCCAGCCAATCCTTCCCCGTCGCTGCGGCAATTTCCGCGAGGCGATGGTTGGACCAGCGCTGATTCTCCGGGGCGCGAAGCGCGCCGATCAGAACTCCCTCCGGCGTCGCCAGCTCGCACAGGCTTTCCCAATAGCTCGTCGGATGCGCCACCTCGGCGCGAATCTTCGCGCGCATGAGGGAATCGGCGAGATTGTCGAACAGCTTGCCGTCGGCCGATGCCCACGGAGGAAGACACGCGGCCAGTCCGGTTCCGCCGGCGGTGAACGGATACATGTTCGCCTGCACGTCGAGTCCGGCGGCTCGCGCCGAATCAATCTTGGCGATCATCGCCGGAGCCTTGCTCCAGTTCCGTTTGCCTGCCGCCTTGAGATGATATATCTCAACGGGGACGCCGCCCTCTTTGCCGATGCGAATCGCCTCGTCCATTCCCTCGAGTAGCTGATCCGCTTCGGAGCGCATGTGAGTGATGTACACGCCGCCGTAGGGCGCCATTACTTTCGCGATCTCGATCAGCTCCTCGGTGTTGGCATAGTTGCCCGGCGGATATATCAGCGCTGACCCGAGCCCGAACGCGCCGTCTTCCATCGCGTTGCGCATGGCGGTGCGCATGGAGTCGAGAGCGCGCCCAGTCGCGACGCCCATGCGCATGCCCATCGCATACTCGCGGAGCGTGCTTGCGCCCACGAACGAGCCGACGTTTGCCGAAATCCCGTGTGCCTGCATGGCGCGCAGCCACACGTCAAAGCCGCGCGAGCCAAGGAAACGCTTCGCCGAGGCTATTGCCGCGGCTCTGTCAGACGGGATGTCGGCGATCGAGATCTCGCTCACCGGCGCCGCGGTGTAAGCCTCGCCAAGGATCTCGGTAGTGACTCCCTGCGTCAGCTTTCCGACTACGCGGCCGTCGCCGTTCAGAAACTGGCCCCCCGAGTGCCCCTGTATGTCGATGAATCCTGGCGCTACGACCAATCCGGTCGCGTCGATGCGTCGTCGCGCCGCAGCCTTCTCGAGCTCGCCCCGTCGTGAGATCGAGGCGATCCGATCACCGCGGATACCGACATCGCCGTAAAACCACGCGTTGCCGCTGCCATCGACGATTTTTCCGTTGACGATGACAACGTCATAAGGCTCTTCCGCGAGGGACGGCGCGCCACGCCCTCCCGGAGGCGCGGTGGCACACGCGGCGGAACCCGCCACCAGCACGAGACGGAGGACGCGACCGCACACGAGCTTTGCCCGGCGTGGCGCGACGAAGCTATCAGACAACTGT
>CAYMKQ010000154.1:1403-3111 GCA_964391175.1 uncultured Gemmatimonadaceae bacterium
TTGCCGCGACCGGGCCAAGGAGCACGCCGCCGGCGTCGGCGGCGATGTGTTCGCTGTTCGAGGCCGCTACCGGCCCGAGTGCCGCGATGTAAGCGAAATTGGCGAGGAGGTAGACGACGATCAGAACGACGGCCGCCACGGTAATCGCGCGCGGAAAGGTCCGCTGCGGATCGCGAGTCTCGCCGGCGGAGAAGGTGACATACTGCCAACCCTCATAGGCCCAGAGCACTCCGATCATGGCGGTACCGAATCCGGCAACGAGCGATCCACTGATCGCAGAGGGCCAGATGTCGACATTCGATTTTGCGTGGTCCGCGAAGAGCAGCAGACCTGCGCTTAGGATCACGAGCGCCCCGACTTTGAGCCCGGTCGTCAGATTCTGCACCGTCGCGCTCTTCCGGGTCCCGAGAATGTTGATCACTGCGGTCACGAGGATCACCATCACCGCGAGCACCCGCGAGGCGCCGGCGCTCATCGGGACGATCTGCGAGAAGTATCCGGAGAATGCGACGGCAAGCGTAGCAAGCGAGCCGCTCGCGATCACGAAGAAGGTCGTCCAACCATAGAGAAACGCGGGGAGCGGCCCGAACGCGTCGCGGATGTAGACGTACAACCCGCCAGCCTCCGGCCTCATTGCCCCCAACTCTGCGTAGGTGAGCGCGCCAAGGAGTGACAGCACACCTCCAATCACCCAGACAAGCATCGCCGGTCCGGTCTGACCACCGGTGTGACGGAGCACGACGCTGGGCACCAGGAAAATGCCCGATCCGATGACGGTTCCGACCGTGAGCATTACGAGGTCGGTAAACCCGAGCGTGCGGCGCAGACCGGTCGTATCCGCGCTGGTATCGGTCATGCCGCCCCCTTACTCAAGGCGGCCGACGCGCGCCGCGCGGATTCGGCGAGCACTCTCGCTCCGACGAGAATTGCATCTTCGGCGACGTCGAAGTTCGGAGAGTGCGCGGGAATTACGGGCTCACCGGGCCGGCGCGCCCCGAAGCGCAGGAAGCAGCCGGGTATTTTCTGCAGGTACCACGCAAAATCCTCGGCAGCCATGTTCGCTCCGCCGAGCGGCACCACCGCATCCGGTCCGAGCGTCGCGATCGCCGCTTCGCGAGCCCAGGTTGCTGCTTCCTCACTGTTGATCACCGGCGGGACACCGGACACGATCGTCACCCGCGCCTCCAGCTTGTGAGCGGCAGCGACGTGCTCGGCGATGTTGCGGACCTCGTTCTGCAGCAGCGCGCGCGTATCGTCATCCGTCGCGCGTAGAGTGCCGCGCACCGTGGCGCGGTCGGGGATAACGTTCGGAGCACGGCCAGCCGACACCATTCCAACGGTGACAACCGCCGGCAAAGCCGGGTTTACAGAGCGTGACACGATCGTCTGAAGGGACGTGATCAGAGCCGCCATCCCAACGATGGGATCCGCCGATTCATGGGGACGGGCGCCATGAGCGCCGCGGCCGACGAGCTCGATGTCGAAATTGTCGGCGGACGCGGCGAGCGGTCCCGGTTGCGCGACCACCTGGCCAACGGTGAAGCGCCGATCCACGTGCCCGCCGAAGATGGCGCTCACGCCATCGAGCGCACCCGACTCGAGCACGGCGAGCGCTCCCTCGCCAGTCTCCTCGGCCGGCTGCAGAACTATCACGACATCCCCTTCGGCCGGCTGGGCAGTAAGTAACGCGGCAGCGCCGACCGCCCAG
>CAYMKQ010000155.1:0-3110 GCA_964391175.1 uncultured Gemmatimonadaceae bacterium
CGCAAAGTTCCGGGGCGAGCCGCCTGAGCCACCACGCGGCCGCAACCGTCTCCAGGGTGGGTGTGTCGCCGGCGCACGCCAGCACCACGTCGGGGTCGCGGTCCGCGCTCAGCTTCGGCTGCGCGATGCTCTTTTCGTTTCCCGCCCAGTGCCACACTGACGCACCGCGTGCGGCATGCTCAATTGCCTCTTCAATCGAGAGCCACTGGAGCTGCGGCTGCTTGTCTATCACCATCAGGTTGACGTAGTCGCGGCTGCGGAGGCAGTGATCAGCGACGGCGAGGAGCGAGTTGGCATCGGGTGGCAGGTAGATGCGCGCGACGCTGCCCCGCTTCGACATCATTACGTCAATCATTCCGGGCCCCTGGTGGCTGAAACCGTTGTGATCGTTGCGCCAGCATGTGGACGTGAGCAGGATGTTGAGCGAAGCAACTGGCAGGCGCCACGCGATGTTGACGGCTTCCTCCATCCACTTGGTATGCTGGACCGTCTGCGACGCCGAGATCATGGCGAACGATTCGTAGGTCACATACAGACCGTGGCGACCGGTGAGGAGGTAACCTTCGAGCCAACCCTCGCACAGATGCTCGCTCAAGACCTCCATCACCCTGCCATCAGGCGCGACGTGATCATCGATGTCGAGCACTCGCCCGACGAGACATCTCTTCTCCACCTCGAAGACGTTTCCGAGCCGATTGGAATTGGTCTCGTCCGGACAAAAGAGTCGAAAGTTCGCGGCGCGCTGATTCTCGACGAAGATGTCACGCACCATCTTCCCCAGTTGTCGTGTGGACTCTCGGCGGACAGTCCCCGGCAAAGCGACATCGATGGAATACTTGCGGAAATCGGGCACACTGAGTGGAACGAGAAGGCGGCCACCGTTCGAGTGCGGATTCGCCCCCATGCGGCGGTCGCCCTTCGGGGCGAGCTCCGCCAGCTCTTGTAATAGGGCGCCTGATGCATCGAAGAGAGTCTCCGGCTCATAGCTTCGCAGCCACTCCTCGAGTTGCCGCATTTGTTCAGCGTTTGCGGGCACCTCACTCAGCGGCACCTGATGCGAGCGAAAAGTCCCTTCGACCGGAAGGCCATTCACAACTTTGGGCCCAGTCCATCCCTTGGGAGTGCGCAGGACGATCGCCGGCCAGCGTGGACGATGCCGGATCGCGCCGGCAGATCCGGATCGAGCGTTCGTCTGGATCTCCCGAATTCGCGCATAGCATTTGGCGAGCGCGGCGGCAAACTCCTGATGCATGCGGAATGGCTCGTCGCCTTCGACGAAGTGCACCTCATAGCCGTGCGCCTCGAGGAGCCCACGTACATCATCGTCGCTGTCGCGCCCGAGGACGGTGGGTCCACTGATCTTGTATCCATTCAGATGGAGGATTGGAAGCACCGCGCCGTCGCGAACAGGATTCAGAAAGCTCGTTCCTTTCCACGACCCTTCCAGCGGCCCCGTCTCAGCTTCCCCATCGCCAACAACCGCTACGGCGATGAGATCGGGATTGTCGAACGCGGCCCCGAAGGCGTGCATGAGTACGTAGCCCAGTTCTCCTCCTTCATGGATCGATCCCGGTGTCGGTACACTCACATGGCTCGGAATGCCGCCCGGTGTCGAGAACTGCCGGAAGAGGCGCCTGAGACCTTCGACATCTCGCGTAATGGCCGGATAAACCTCGCTGTAAGTGCCCTCGAGGTAGACGTTCGCGACGAGGGCGGCACCGCCGTGTCCCGGTCCGGCGAGATAAATGATATTGGCGTCGCACTCCGTGATCAGTCGGTTGAGGTGCACGTAGATGAAGCTCAACCCCGGCGCCGTGCCCCAATGTCCGAGCAGCCGCGGCTTTATGTGTTCTGCCTGGAGCGGCTCACGCATAAGCGCGTTCTCCCGGAGATAGATCTGGCCGACGGTGAGATAGTTGGCGGCTTGCCAGTACCGCTGCATTCTTGCCACAAGCTCCGGAGGCAGCGGCGACACAGCGGGAACCGCGCTCGACACGGTCACATCGAACTCAAAGATTGTCGTTCGGCCCTCCCTGCAGAACGACGGCGGCTTCGCGTGCCAGCACGGCACCTTCGTCCACAGCTACCACCCACACGTCGACGGGGCTTGGCGAGCTGCTAATGCGTGCGTCGGTCCCCTCGGTCCCGCGTGCGGCATCATTCCTGTCGTGGTCAAGGGTGACGCCGCACCACTCCATGCCTGCAAGAATCCGCTCGCGAACTTCAGGAGAGTGCTCGCCGACACCCCCGCCGAATACGATCACGTCGATCCCGCCAAGCACAGCGATGTATGCGCCGATGTACTTCCGGATGCGATAACAGTAAAGCTCAATCGCCAACTCGGCATCGCGGCTTTTGGATGTGAGGAGAGTTCGCATGTCCCCGCTCAGCCCGGAGAGGCCGAGGAGACCGGATTCCATGTTGAGCACACGCTCAAGCCTCTCGGCGGTCAACCCTGCCGTGCGCTCCAGAAAGGTGACGAGGGCGGCATCTACGTCTCCCGAGCGCGTGGACATCACGAGTCCTTCGAGCGGCGAGAAACCCATGGAAGTGTCCTGAGGAACGCCGCGATCGATGGCCGCGACCGAACAGCCAGCGCCAAGCTGAAGCGAGATGATTCGGCCACCGCGATCGAGATCCGGGCGGAGATGTTGTATACGCCGCAGCATCGAGTCGTGCGCCAGACCATGAAAACCGAAGCGCCGCACACCGTGCGTTTTCTGGAGGTCGAGCGGAATCGCGTAGCGCTGCGCGACCACTGGAAGCGCGGCGAAAAATGCGGTATCAAACACGGCGATCTGCGGAACAGAGGGGCCGAAAATTGCGCGGCAGAGCGCGACCCAATCCAGCGCTATAGGTAAATGCAGTGGTGCCAGCTCACTCAATGCGAGCAGGGCGCGCTCCGCCGTGGCGTCGAGGACGCATGGTGCGGAAAAGCTGATTCCGCCATGGACGATTCGATGAGCGACCGCCCGCACATCGCCGATCGCATTATGCTCGAGGAAGGAGCTGAGCATTGCGTTGAAGGCAATCGATCGCTGCTCATCGGGCAGTTCGGCCTGCGCGCGGGCAATGCGTCTGGGGATTTGCGTGGCGGGGTTCGTGGCGGG
>CAYMKQ010000156.1:0-3065 GCA_964391175.1 uncultured Gemmatimonadaceae bacterium
GCTCCGCCGTCGCACAGGATGTTGGTTGGAAGACCAGTCACCGGATCGCGATCCGCTGAAACGACGCGTCTGGTGTAAATGCCGCCGATCGGACCGCCGACGCGGTTGAACTGTCCGGCACTGAGAATGATGCTCGGGATTCCCCCCAGGCTCTTGATCACATCCTTGTTCGTCCCGATGTTGCCGAGGATCTCCCACGAGAGGTTCTGGCGCGTGAGTGCCTGAAAGACCGCCTGCACCTCGACGCCGTGGTTGTCCACCCTTCCCAGATTCGTGAACTGGCTTCCCGAGAACCCGCTCGATGGAGCGACCGCCTGGTTGAGAATCAGATCCAGGGTTCGCTTGCTGAAATAGGTGAAGTCGAGGCTAAGCCGGTTGAACAGGGAGCCCTCGAAGCCGAGCTCCATCTCCTTGCCGCGCTCCGGCTTCAGGTTGAGGTTGCCAACCGTACCCGGCGTGACGAACCCGGCAGCTGCACTGAAAGTCCGGAGTGCCGAGAACGCGGCCGGCTGCCGGCCGGATTCGCCGTAGGCCGCGCGGAGCTTGAGCGTGTTCAGGAACCCGACCTGAGGAAAGAACGGTTCTTCGCTCAGCACCCACGCCAGACTCACTTTTGGATACGTCACCCACTTGAACTCTTCGCCGAAGGCGCTGTTGTTATCGACGCGAAGCGCTCCCGTCAGGAACAACCTGTCGTGCCAGCCGAACTGCTGCTGTCCGTAGGCGCCGATCGTGGTGTTGATGTTCTGCGTCTGCGTCGACTGGGCTGGCGTCCCAACCGAGCCGGCCGTCTCGACGCCCGGTCCCGGGAACCCGGTACCGCCGAGGAAGCTCGAGTTTAGTTCCGTGCGGTAGAACTGGCCTCCGATTGACGAGGCCGAGGAGAGCGACGATGTAAGGTTGAGCTTGGCGGTGCCCGAGTAATCAGTGGATATGATCGTGTTGTGCCTGAGTGTCTGGCCGATGCTGCCGGCCGCGGCTGTCGAACCGATTTGTGCGATCAGTGCCGGATCCGTCGTGAAGTGCTCGATCGCGCGGCTGTCGTCGCCCGTGTAGTCGAGACCGACGATGAGACGATGTGTGAACCAGCTCGCTGGCCGGTGATTGATCGTCTGGCTTCCCGTGAACCGGTTCACACCCTGCGCGTTGTCGTAGAGCGTCTGCGGGACTTCCGGCGGAAAGTTCGGGAAGAATCCGCGCGACGCTGGAAAGACCAGATTGTGACCGAGAATGGCGCCCAACAGCGCGGAAGCACCGACATCCGCACCGAGGTGGGCGGAGAGACTCGAGAAATTGAGACTGGTCCCGAAGTCGATCTTTGCGTTGGGCGTGATGGTGAGATTCGCGTGGGACGCATACTGCCGAAGCGTGTTGTTCGGCTCGATGCCCAGATCATTTGCGTACGATCCCGACACATAATAGGAAACAGCGTCACTTCCGCCGGAGACTGAGCCACTGTACTGGCGTGTCTGTCCCGTCTTGAATATCGGCGTGCCGCGAGCGTTCTCGGTCTCGACCCCGTTCCATGTCACGATGTTGCCGCTTGGATCCCTGGCAAAGTTGGTGGGAACGCGGCCTTCGGCATTCCGGAAGTAGATGGCCCCGGTCTGGAGGTGGAGCGTGACCTGCGGCTTGAGACCAGCTCCCCTCTTAGTGATGATCTGGATGACGCCGTTGGCCGCCTCGGTTCCGTAGATGGTGGCGGCGGCCGGACCCTTGATGATCTCGATGCTTGCAATGTCGTCCGGGTTGATGTCGTTCAATCGTCCCGCGACGTTCGACGCCTGACCGCCCAGCCGTCCGCCTGGAGCAACGGGCCCCACGGCAGTGGCGTTGTTGACTCGGACTCCATCGATGTAGAGGAGCGGCGAATTGTCGAGGCCGATGCTGCTGCGGCCGCGAATCTGGATAGAGGGGCCTGATCCGAGCCGGCCGCTGCCAGGGGCGATTACGACTCCCGGCGCGCGCGCCCCGATGAGCGTGCTCACGCTTTGAGCAGCCGACTTGGAGATGGCGTCCTCGGCGTTGATGGTGGAGACCGCGTTGCCAATCGAGCGCCTCTGCTCACTGCCGGCTGTTCCGGTCACGATCACCTGGTCGAGCGAGATGGCCGCATTCTCGAGCACCATGTCCGCAACTGCCGCCTGTTCCGCTCCGACGACGACCGTCTGGCGGTGCGGCGCGTAGCCGAGACGACGCGCGACGACAGTGTAGGTGCCGGGCGGCACGTTACCGATTCTGAATCGGCCGTCGTCCGCCGTCACCGCGCCGAGTCTCGTTCCCTGCACTGACACTGAGACGCCGATCACTCCTTGTTTCGAGCGGGCGTCCGTCACGCGTCCCTCGATCGCCGTGGTGCCCTGAGCGCGTAGGTCGCGCGCGCCGAGCAGAGAGACGATCGCCGTTGCGAGGCATACGAGGAAGATTGATCCTCGAGCGGCACGCAAACCGAGCCAAGTTCGCATTGGTAGCTCCTGTTGGTGGTTACGAAGCGGCACGCCGACGCAGTCGCGCGACGCGGTAAGGGTTGGGGTCATGGCCGTGCAGGACCGAAGTCGCGCCACGCCGGCCCGCGTACGATGCGGCCGGGTCTGGCGCCGGTGTGTCGACCATCACGGATCACTTCCACTCCATTCACGAACACGTGCTTGACGCCGGTGGAGAGCTGGTGAGGCTGCTCGTACGTGCTGTGGTCCTTGATCGTAGCGGCGTCGAACACGACTACGTCGGCGTACATACCGGGGCGGAGAAGCCCCCGATCGTGGATCAGGAGCCTGTCTGCAACGGCTCCGCTCATTTTCCGGACTGCATCCTCGAGCGTGATGATTCGCTCTTCGCGCACGTACTGTCCGAGAATCTTCGGATAGGTTGCATACGATCGCGGATGCACGAGTGACTTGGTGCTGTCCGGATCCGGTCCCGAGGCGTCAGTGCCGATCTTCATCCAGGGCTGCTTCAATTGAAGCCGGACGTTATCCTCGCTCATGAGGAAGTAGATCGTGCCGATGTCCCTGTGCTCGGACAGCAACAGGTTCATTACGGTCTCCAGCCAATCCTTCCCCGTC
>CAYMKQ010000157.1:0-3045 GCA_964391175.1 uncultured Gemmatimonadaceae bacterium
CCAGCGACCTCCTGCTCCCGAAGCAGGCGCGCTACCGGGCTACGCTACGCCCCGATGCAAACGAGTCTCCAGAGACGGAGACTCTCCTATCTTAACATGAAAGAGCAGTCGAAGGGAGCCTTCGCTCTCCGTAATTCTTGCGCTCCGCGTTGAACGGGTGAGTATTCGCGGAGACGGTCCCCTCCACGCGACCTTGTTCGTCCCCATTCAACTCTGCGAGGCACGGAATGCATTCCATCGTCGAAGCGCGGCCGACCCTTCACCGCAAACGTGCCAGCTTTGCTGGATTGGCGCTCGTTCTCGCGCTTGCCGCACTCAGTCCGCTCGCTGCTGATGCCCAGCAGACATCGGGCATCAGCGGCAGAGTCACTGACATCCAGAATGGCCAGCCGCTGTCCGGCGCGCGCATCACCGTGCCCGGCAGCACTCAGGGCACTGTGTCCCGCGGCGACGGCACCTACCGGCTTTCGCTTCCCGCTGGGATGCATGTGATCGTCGTGAGCTTCCTCGGCTATGTGCCGAGGCGGGATACCGTTGTCGTCGCGACCGGCGAGACCACGAACAGGGACTACTCTCTCGACCGCAGCATCTCACAGCTCGACGCGGCCGTCGTGCTCGGAACGCGCTCGAGCGACCGCACCGTCCACAATTCGCCCGTCCCGGTGGATGTCCTCACTCCGGCCGAAATCCGCCAGACGGGGGCAGTGGAGACGAGTCAGATCATCCAGCTGCTCGCTCCTTCCTTCAACTTCCCGCGGCCGACGGTGGCGGACGGAACGGATCACATCCGTCCTTCCACGCTTCGCGGGCTCGGACCGGACCAGGTTCTGGTCCTCGTCAACGGCAAGCGCCGGCACACCACCTCGCTGGTAAACGTCAACGGAACGATCGGGCGCGGGTCGACGGGGGTCGACCTCAACGCGATCCCGGCCAGCGCGATCGAGCGCATCGAGATCCTGCGTGACGGCGCCGCCGCGCAGTATGGATCCGATGCCATCGCCGGTGTCATCAACATCATCCTCAAGTCCGACGCGTCGAAGGATGTCGAGATCCAGGTTGGCTCCAGCAACACCAAGCTCAGGGGCCTCGCCGGCGAGCCGACGCTCACTGACGGCGATGTCGTCGCCGTTTCCGCCAACACGGGAATGAACCTGGAAGGGTCCGGGTTCCTTCACATCACGGGGCAATACGCGAATCGGGGCTCGACGAACAGATCGCTCCCTGACACGCGACAACAGTATTTGCCCATAGGCGATCCTCGAAACACGGATCCGGCTCTCTCCAACCGGCTCGTGTTCCGGCAGGGAGACTCGCACGCCAATGATGTCGCGATCTTCGGAAACGCGGCGCTGCCGGCAATGCCGGGCGGAGCGCAGATCTACGCCTTCGGCGGGGTGAGTGGAAGGAAGGGACAGGGCGCCGGAAACTGGCGCATGCCGAGCAACAACAACACCGTCCGCTCGATCTATCCGGACGGATTCCTGCCGCTCATCAACAGCAGCATCTCGGATCACTCCGGCACGCTTGGAGTCAAGGGTGATCTCCGGGGTTGGGGTTACGACTTGAGCGGCATCTACGGATACAACCGCTTCGACTTCAACATCTCCAACTCCGTCAACCCCACGCTCGGCAACTTTCCCCAGACAGCCTTCTATGCCGGCTCGCTCACTTTTGGTGAGGCGACCGCCAACCTCGACTTCGTGCGCACGTTCCCCATCGGAGTCTTTGCGGAGCCGGTCAACGTCGCCATCGGCGCCGAGGCTCGGAAGGGCACATACGGCATCGTGGCGGGAGAGCCGAATTCCTACATCGACGGCGGGGTGAAGGTCCTCGACGGTCCGAACACCGGCGCACAGCCGACACCCGGCTCGCAGGTATTCGCGGGATTCCGGCCTACGGATGCCGGCAGCCACAGCCGGACGAATTACGCCGCCTATGTTGACTTCGAGGCAAATCCGATCCGACAGCTCCTCGTCGGCCTTGCAGCCCGTACGGAGCGTTACAGCGATTTCGGATCGACAACGAATGGGAAAGTGTCGGCGCGATTCGAGCTGTTTCCCGGCTACGCCATCCGCGGCGCTTTCAACACGGGCTTCCGAGCGCCGTCTCTCGGTCAGCAATTCTTTTCCTCGACCGCAACCAACCTGCTGCCTCTTGGGCCGGGCGCGTCCCTGATCCTGGTCGAGGTAAAAACCCTCCCGGTTGAGAGCGCCGTTGCGAAGGCCCTCGGCGCGGTGCCGCTCAAGGCGGAGAAGTCGCGCAATTCGAGCGTGGGCATTGCGCTGGCGCCACTGCCCAGCGTCTCACTTACCGCGGACTATTATCACATCACGATCGATGACCGGATCGTTTTCTCCGGAAATTTCGGCGGTGCCGCCATGTCGGCGTTCCTTGCGGCTCAGGGATTTCCAGGAGTCGGCAACGCGCGCTTCTTCACCAACGCAGTGGATACCCGCACCAACGGCATCGACATCGTGGGGCGCTACGCTCTCGACCTGGGAACGCGCGGAGTTACGCGCTTCACCGGCGGATACAATCGCACCGGCACGGTGGTCACTCGTGTGTCAAGCACTCCGCCCCCGCTTGCTGTGCAGCAGGCCACTCTCTTCGATCGACTGGAGCGATCCAGAATCGAAGAGGGGCAGCCGCACGAGACGATCGGCCTGACGCTCGATCACACTGTGCGCGGCTTCAACGCCACGGTCCACACGACGAAGTTCGGAGAGGTCGGCTCGCGCGGCGCGACCAACCCCGCTCTCGATCAGAAGTACGGAGCTAAGTGGGTAACCGATGCCAACGTATCTGTCCCCGTTGGTCCGGGGTTTCGCTTCACGCTCGGCGCCAACAACATCGGTGATGTCTATCCGGACGAGAACATCCCGGCGAACAACAACAGCGGGATCTTCCCGTACAACGGGATCTCACCCTTCGGCTTCAATGGCCGTTTCGTCTACATGAGGGTGAGGTGGGAGAAGCCCTAGCGCTCAGCCGGCGCGCGCTTCGGATGCGTTTCTGTATGGGGTCGGTGAGGGTGTCCTCTTCGGC
>CAYMKQ010000158.1:0-1756 GCA_964391175.1 uncultured Gemmatimonadaceae bacterium
ATGACGGCGCGCGTGGCACGATTGGGCGGGAGACCGCCAAATAGATTCGCCGCAATATCCTTACAGGAATTGCGGCGTTTGTGTTTTCCGGGTTTCCGTCCGCGCCTGGATCAGCCGGCGCGCGCGCGTCTCAGCGCGAGCGTCTCAAGAGTTGGCGGTTGGCGCGCCGACCGGCGGCCTTGCTCGCGGGTGTTGCGTGGAATCAACGACGGAAGCTAGACCCACCAGGGATCGAAGCAGTCGTAGTTGTGCTGCCTCGAGATCTTCCCGTCCTTGAACTCGAGCCACATCGAGAAGTGGGCGCGCATCTTCGAATCAGCCGGCAGTGAATCGACTGGTGCCGCCAGGAATCCGCTCCAGAACACCTCGAGCGCCACCCGATCGCCATCGACGATCGAGTTCATGATCTCGAACTTTTGCGCGCGCAGGTTCTGCTTCCCCTTCCGCGCGGCATCGAGGATCGCGTGCAGGTTACGGTGGACTCCGATCGGTGACAGACGATTAGGGAATTCCTCCTGAACCACATCCCTCGTGAAGAACTCCGCGAGCGCGGGTCCTTCCGCGCCGCTCTCGAGCGCTTCGAGATATTGGCGGGCGATGGCGAGATTATCGGTGGCCGTCATCATCATCGTCGACATGGCTGTGTTCCCCGGATTGGCGCGACGTCGTGCCTCGTAGAATTCCCATGAAATACGATCCGGTCCCATGAAGGCAACGTAGTCAAGCTCAGCCGTAGCGGTATTCCGGCGGCGGACCGCGCCTCGGTTTACGCGCCGGCGCCCCGTGAGTTTTTCCATGCGGCATCTTCCGCCGCGTAATCGAACCGCGCATCGTCGCTGCCAGGCGCAGACGCGACGGGAGGATTCGCCCGCTCCCACTCGATCGTGCGTCGCATCGCTTCCGGGATAGATACGGGATCGGTGTACCCGAGCTCCTCGCGAATCCGCGCCGAGCTCACGATCCACTCCTGGTCGGTGTTGTACGAGACCTGTAGATGGGTCGGTAGTTTTTCCTTGGGCAGAGGGATGATCGCGCCCTTCCATCCCACGCTCTCACCAATCATCCGCGCCCAATCCCCTTCGGAAAACGAATCCGGCTCGGCGACGTTGTACGTTCGGCCGACTGCTCTGGGCGATGTCGTCGCCAGAGCGATCGCGGCGGCGACATTCTCGACGTAGCCGCGCGGCGGGCGCCAGCGCGCCAGATCTTCCTGCATGAGGATTGCGGGACGCCCATCGTCGATTCGCTTGAGCGTCGGGTGGAAGCGGTGCAGCGGATCTCCGGGACCGTAGACCATCGGCAGACGCAGCACGGTGCCGGGCAGCTTCTCATCACTCATCACGACACGCTCGACTGGAATCTTGTCGTACTTCTCATCCAGCCACGAGAAGATCTGCTGCATGTTCTTCACGTGCTCGGGGGGATAGGGGTACAGCCTGGTTCGAACCTCCGACTCCTCGGTGATGGGAATCGGCTGGAGTGGACCGCTTTCGATCCCCACGAGCATCCCGTACGCACGGTAGACATCCTGACTGCTCAGAGCGACGACGCGCCTCGTGACGCCGCGGAAGATCTCCATCAGCCCCTTCGCCTGGCGCTCGCTGCTAAGAATGCAGTCGAGCACGACGTCGGGGCGGAAGCGCAGGAAATCCATCTTCTTCCATCCCAGCTCGGACCGGTCGCCGAGTATCTGATGGACGCTCTCGGGAATCGCGCCCGTTGAATGACCGCGATGGAATACGGCGACATCGTGCCC
>CAYMKQ010000158.1:1856-3040 GCA_964391175.1 uncultured Gemmatimonadaceae bacterium
GCACAACGGAATGTTGAGGACGCCCCCAATGAACGTCCCTTGTTGAGGAGGTCTCTAAGGAACCGTCCCTACTGAAGCAACGCCGCCACATCCGCCCTCAACGCACGGAACGCGTCCGCGTTGAACCGATTCGCCTCTCTCTCCGACGGCCCCAGAAAATCTCCGACCGCGGTCCCACTCAATCGATTGAGAAAGCGGAGGATTCCGCTTTCCTGCACGACCAGAGTCCCGCGCCTGTTGAGCAATGTCTGCGATCCAGGATTGTCCCGGATCGAGATGCGTAGCGGAATCCCCGCGCCCTGGAAGGGCCGGCGGAGCGGCGACTTGAGCAGGTACCCCACCGTCGGCGGCAGTCGCCACTGCGGCTCCTTCGCGAAGCGCATCGCCCACCCGCGCTCGTTGGGAGTGTCGATGATGTTGAACTCGCCCATCATCTGCGTCCAGCCGACGGTGAAGACGAGAATCTTCATCGACATGTCGAGGCGGATCGTGAGTGCCTCCGGCATCTGTCTCACCGCGCCCTCGAGCGGCACAAAGTGTCCGCCCTTGCTCCGCACCTTGAAGTGCATGTAGTAGTTGGCCGCCCACGCGTCGAACCAGCGTGCGCCGGTGCGGTCGGTGAGCGTAACCCGGTAGCGACCCTTGCCGATGTACTTGTCGATGTATGCGGAGTAGTTGGGCATCGTCGCCTTGAGAATCCCGGGGGTCAGGCGAATGGCGAGGTCGTAGGTCGTCGCGCCCTCCGCATCGACGATTGCTTTTAGCGTATCGATTGTGAACAGCCTGCCGAGCGCGGCGGCGGTGCGCGGAAAGCTGGTGTTGTAATCGGCGCGAATGGCGGCCGCCGATTTCCCCTCGCCCGAGGCGAGTCCCGCGGCGATCACCCGGGCGATGTCATGCGCGCGAATTCTGCCGAGAGCGACATCGACGTTGGTGAACCACTCGTACTCGTTTCCACTGAGCTTCCTGAGCCTCACGATCTCGCGCGACTCGGTGAGCGCATTGGGCGGAGTGGACGAGAGCTTCGCTTGAACGACGTATCGGTCGCTGACGAAAATCCCTTCGTTGCCGAAGATTTTCGAGCTGTCGGGGCCCGTCGCGAGCCAGATGCTGGTGTCGTTATAGACGCCCGACGGAGTCAACGCGTAGTGCCCGAACTGCGCCCTCGCGTGGATGAGCCTGGG
>CAYMKQ010000159.1:0-3035 GCA_964391175.1 uncultured Gemmatimonadaceae bacterium
CCAATCTTGCGCACGCTTCCTTCGACCACTGTCGAGACGCCGAGCTTCTCACCGACCTCCCGGATATCGACCGTCTTGCCCTTGAAGGAGAAACACGAGCTCCGGGACGCCACGTGCAAACCGGGCACCTTAGCGAGGACGTTGATGATCTCTTCCGTCATCCCGTCGCTGAAGTACTCGTTCTCCGGATCGGCGCTCATGTTGGCGAGCGGCAGAACCGCGATCGCTTTTGGACGCGAGGGCGCCTTCTGCGCATCGGGAGGGGTTGCCAGGGGACTTTTTGCATTGTCACCTGAAACCCTGAGTGCTTCGAGGAAATCAGCGGCGGATGAGAAGCGATCCGCGGGCGTTCGAGCGAGCGCGCGAGTCACGACCTCGTCAATTGCATCGGGGATTTCGCGCGAGGCCCGAATCTTTGGAATAGGTGACACGAACCGTTTTGAGATGATGATTTGGGCGGTGGCGCCGGTGAACGGCGGCTCACCGGCAAGCATCTCGTACAACACGCATCCGAGGGCGTAGAGATCACTCCGGCCGTCGAGGTTGGTTTCTCCCGCTGCCTGCTCAGGGCTCATGTAGGTAGGAGTGCCAACGAACATTCCCGTTTGTGTAATTGACTTGCCGCCGCTTAGTGCCTTCCCGATGCCGAAATCGGCGAGCATGACGTTCCCTTCGTGAAGCAGGATGTTCTCAGGCTTGACGTCGCGGTGCAGCACATTTTGCCGGTGGGCATAGTCGAGAGCCGATGCGACCTCGCGAGTGATACGCAGCGCTTCCTCAAGTGGAAGTTGACGCTCGCGATCGAGTCGCTCCCGGAGAGACTGGCCTTCCATGTTGGGCATCACATAGAAAAGGAGGCCCTCGGCTTCGCCCGAGTCGTAAACGGGAAGGACGTGGGGGTGTGTGAGCCTCGCCGCGAGCTTTATTTCCCTCAGGAATCGCTCAGCGCCAACCTCAGCCGAGATCTCTGGCTTCAGAACTTTTAGTGCGACCGGCCGATCGTGCCTGAGATCCTGAGCGAGGAAGACTACGGCCATCCCGCCTTCGCCCAATTCCCGTTCGAGCTTGTACCGGCCGTTCAGCCCACGTTCCAACTGCTCTTTTAGCGTCATCGCGGACGCGGACGGATGCACATAAACTAACGTATGGAATGAAAGCTGAACGTGCCAGACCGACAGTGACCGCATGCAAGGGGCCCGTTATCGAACGAGCGCACCGTCGTCCTTACATAGGGGACGAATACCTGGTACTGCCGGAGTTTCGACACCCTGACAACCCAACATCAGGACCTAGGTATTCATGGCCACAATACTCGATTTCCGCCGAGCCCTGCTTGCGCTCGCGATTGTCATTGCGCTGGGCGCGTGCGCGACCAGCGGCACCGTCAGAGATGGTGCCGTTCCCGCCCTCCGTCGCACTGACGGCGCAGACCCGACTAAGCAAAGAGCGACTCTTGCCCGCGCAGACAGTGCGTGGCAAGCTGACGCATATCCGCTGGCGACGGACCTGTATGAGGCGATCGTAGCGCGTGATTCGTCGACTCCCGTTGCGGTCTTTCGGTTGGCGACGCTGCGCTCCTGGGACAATCGATTCGATGAAAGCATCACACTGTTCCGGCGCAATGTCGTCCTTGAGCCACGGTTCACCGAGGCCAGGCTGGCCTTAGCCCGCGTAACGGCATGGAGCGGCCGCTATTCCTCGGCTGTCGCCATCTATGACTCGGTCATCACTATCGAGCCGACAAACCGAGAGGCTGTCCTTGGGCGGGCCCAGACGCTCGCGTGGGCTGGCAATTTCAAAGAGTCGCTTTCGACATACAAGCAGTGGACAACCGCGCATCCATCGGACCGCGAGGCGTCCATCGAGTACGCGCGCGCTCTCTCGTGGAACGGCCAGCTGGACGACGCCGAATCCTTGTACACGCAGCTAGCCAGTACCGGCAGCGCAAACGCGAAAAAGGGATTGGCTCGCGTCATCGGATGGAGAGGCGACCTGCAGCGAAGCGAGCGTACGTGGCGACAGGTTCTCGTCACTGACCCTGCTGATGCCGAGGCGCTTACCGGGCTTGCGCAGGTTCTGAGTTGGCAGGGTCGCCAGGCGGACGCCGAGACGGCGCTGCAGCTCGCACTGCGCGCGAATCCGGCCTACGGTGATGCGCGCGCACTACTGCGGTGGGTGCAGGCCGATCTGAGGCCGAGCGTGACTGTAGCCGGAGTTGGCACCAATGACAGCGACAACAACCGCGCGACCAGTATCCTGCTCGATTACGTCGCGCGAGCGCCGTGGAACGGCACCGTCGGCGCCAGGTTTACGGAGCGCTGGGCGAATTTCGCGGCGATCGACTCCCGCGCCGATGCGGTGAATCTATTTGGCCGCTGGCAGCCTGCCGCGAGCTCCTGGCAGCTCCGCGCGGACGCAGGTGTCACGCGGCACTCCTCTACGCTCGTGCCGACCCCGGCCCGGCAGAGGACGATCGCCAATGGCGCTCTGCGCGCGTCCGGCAACCTGGGACGCTCTCTCACGATCGGTCTGGCCGCGTCTCGCGCGCCATTCGACGAGACTGCGCTGCTGATCGCCAACGGCGTAGTGAGCTCCGAGGTCGCGGGCGATGCCGAGATTGCGCTGCCCGCCCGCTTCAGCCTGTCGGGCGCGGCGAGCCATTCCCGGCTCACCGGCGGAGCACGTGAGAATTCGCGGAACGCGTTCTCGTCGACGCTCCGATGGACGCACAACCGGCGCTGGAGTCTCGCGGTGGGGGCGCGTCAGTTCGGATATGATACGACGTCTTCCGATGGCTACTTTGCCCCGAAGAAATACAGGCTCGCAGAGGCAAGCGGTCGTGGTCGCATGGGCGGAGATCTCGGCTGGAACGCGGAGGGCGATGTGGGTCTCGGCCGACAGAGCATCGACTTCTTCGGATCGAGTGCCGGCTCGCGCCTCGCCGAGCGTGTTGCGCTGACGGCGGGATACCGGTTCGATCCGGCTCACGAGTTCAGCGCTTCCGGCGGTTACGCGAACGTTGCTGCGCCGGGCCA
>CAYMKQ010000160.1:0-3018 GCA_964391175.1 uncultured Gemmatimonadaceae bacterium
CGCCCGAGGTGGTCAGAGATTCCGAAGGAGCTGATGCGACTCGATCGGTTGTCGATCATCTATGGCGCGATAAGCGCTTAATCTTCACCCATGGTCTTCGATTTCCTCAAGCAACGTCGGCGCGATCGGCTTCGCGCTCAACCAGCGCCTCCTGCATGGCGCGCAATCCTGGAGCAAAATCTCCACATCTTCAGGCGTCTTCCAGCCAAGGACCAGGATGAGTTGCTTGGTCACACTCGGGTATTTCTTGCGGAAAAACATTTCGATGGATGCGGCGGGCTCGAGCTGACAGGCGAGATTCGCGTCACCATTGCCGCGCAGGCCTGTCTGCTCTTGCTGCATCGCGAGACGGACTACTATCCCGAGTTGGTTTCAATACTCGTGTACCCGTCCGGTTACACGGCGCCCGAGGACCGTCACATCGGCGGCGGCATTTGGGAGGAGGGCGGCGAAGATCGACTCGGCCATACAGCGCCACGACTCCGCGCCCTTGTATTGGCGTGGGACTCGGTCCGGCACGGCGCGGGTGCCCCGACCGACGGTGAGAATCTCGTTCTGCATGAATTCGCGCATCAGCTTGATTTCGAGAATCAGCGCAGTGACGGCACGCCCGCACTGGAGACGCACGGAGACTACCTCGCCTGGGCGCGCGTGATGAGCGCCGAGTTCGAGGCGCTGCGTGCTGCATCGGACGCCGGCGAGCCCACGCTCCTGGACAGCTACGGCGCGACGAATCCCGCCGAATTTTTTGCTGTCATTACTGAAGTTTTTTTCGAGCGACCGCGCGCACTCCAGAAAAAGCACCCTGCGTTATTCGTTCAGCTCCAGCGGTTCTACCGGCAGGACCCAACGATGTATTCCGCCGAGCCTGTGGCAGCGAACTGACCGCGACGGATTCGTACGAGGATTGACCATGGAACTGTTTACCGATCCCGCCACCTCGACCGAGTTGCCGCTACTGGAGCCTCAGCTTCTGCGCGCGCTCAACGCCAAAGCGGGTCGCGCCCGCATCAAAAAAATCCGGCTGCAATTGATGCGCTAAACCGTTATAGGCCAATGGGTTGTGGTTAGCTGCTGAGGTTGCTTTAACCTGCCGCGAGGGTTAGATTGAAAGTCCTGCGGAAGGGCGCAATTTCGGCGTGTCTTCCGCGACAATAAATCGACATTTCGACGGAAGTTCATGGCGAAGACAGCAACAGTAGAAGTCAGCGCTCCGCGTTACGACGCTGGCCAGATTCAGGTATTGAAGGGTCTCGAGGCAGTTCGGAAACGTCCCGGCATGTTCATCGGGAGCACGTCCTCGAGAGGTTTGCACCACCTGGTGTACGAGGTAGTCGACAATTCGATCGATGAGGCATTGGCGGGCCACGCGACCAAGGTCGATGTGACGATCCACGCCGACGACTCGATCACCGTCGTTGATGACGGCCGCGGAATCCCCGTCGACATCCATCCAATCGAAAAGATCCCCGGCGTCGAGCTCGCGATGACGGTGCTGCACGCCGGCGGAAAGTTCGACAAGAACACGTACAAGGTTTCCGGTGGTCTTCACGGCGTGGGTGTCTCCGTCGTGAACGCGCTCGCCGAGCAGCTCAAGGTGTGGGTGAAGCGCGAGGGGAAGGAGTACTACATGGACTTCGAGCGCGGACACACCGTGACGAAGCTCAAGGTGATCGGCAATTGCGGTCCCAAGGAGCGCGGTACGACGGTGTGGTTCAAGCCGGACTCCACGATCTTCACCGAGCTGCGCTACGACTACGCGACGCTGGCGAACAGGCTGCGCGAGCTGTCGTACCTCAACAAGGGTGTGACGATCTCGCTCAAGGACGAGCGTGTCGGCGAGGAGAAGACCGAAGTCTTCCACGCCGAGGGCGGGCTCAAGGAGATGGTGAAGTTCCTGAACGCGGCTCGGAAGCCGCTGCACCAGGAGATCGTGTACATCGAGACGGAGCGCGACGGCATCGGCATCGAGCTGGCGTTCCAGTACAACGACGGGTACAACGAGAACGTATTCACCTTCGTCAACAGCATCAACACGCACGAGGGTGGCACGCACCTTACCGGGTTGAAGTCGGCTCTTACGCGCACGATCAACGCCTACGCTGCCAAGACCGGCGCGATGAAGAAGTCGGACTTCACGCTGTCGGGTGACGACGTGCGTGAGGGATTGACGGCGGTGTTGTCGGTCAAGGTGCGCGAGCCACAGTTCGAGGGTCAGACCAAGACCAAGCTCGGCAACTCCGAGGTCGAGGGTGCCGTGAAGGGCGTCGTGAACGAGCAGCTTGGCGCCTATCTCGAAGAGCATCCGCGGGTGGCGAACATCGTGATCGAAAAGGCGGTGTCGGCGGCTCGTGCGCGCGAAGCTGCTCGGAAGGCACGTGACCTCACTCGCAAGAAGTCAGCTCTGGATGTCGGCAACCTGCCTGGTAAGCTGGCGGATTGTTCGCTGAGCGATCCGGCGCTCTGCGAGATCTATCTGGTCGAGGGTGACTCGGCGGGCGGCTCCGCGAAGCAGGGTCGCAATCGCGCGTTCCAGGCGATTCTGCCTTTGCGCGGAAAGATTCTGAACGTCGAGAGAGCGCGCATCGACAAGATTCTCTCGAACGAAGAGATCCGAACGATCATCACGGCGATCGGAGCGGGTATCAAGGAAGAGTTCACGATCGAGAACGTGCGTTACCACAAGCTCATTCTGATGACGGACGCCGACGTGGATGGGGCGCACATTCGGACGCTCTTGCTGACTTTCTTCTACAGACAGATGCCGCAGCTGATCGAGGCGGGGTATGTGTACATCGCGCAGCCGCCGCTCTATCGCGTGGCGAGGGGTAAGGAAGAGTTCTACGCCTACGACGAGAAGGAGCGCGAGGAGTACGTTAAGCGGCTCAGTAACGGCGATGGCAAGAGCACGGTCAACATCCAGCGGTACAAGGGTCTGGGCGAGATGAATCCGTTGCAGCTCTGGAGTACTACCATGGATCCGGAGACGCGGACCATTCTAAAGGTTACGATCGAGGA
>CAYMKQ010000161.1:0-2943 GCA_964391175.1 uncultured Gemmatimonadaceae bacterium
CTCTCAGCGCTACTTCAGCGATCCGATCCGATCGGTGACTTCCCGTTTCTCGGTGCCTGGTAGCCAGTCGGAGGCCGGCACGACTCTGCCGACGTAGAAGTCACCGAACTCGGCGTACTTCGCGCTCACCTCGTCGAACCGCATATCGGTCACGAGCTTCTTGAACTCGAGAGGGTCCTTGGCGAATAGCGTCACTCCCCACTCCCACACGTCGAGTCCGATCGCGCCTGTAATCACCTGCTGCACGCGACCCGCATAGCGACGGCCGGTCAACCCGTGCGCGTGCATGAGACGGCTTCGCTCATCGAGGGAAAGGGCGTACCAGTTCTGGCCGGCGTCGCGCCGCTTCGACATTGGATAAAAGCAGACGTACGGCATCTCGGCCGGCAGCTCGGGATAAAGCCGCTTCGTCACATGCGCGCTTTCCCGCTCGGCCGCTGACCGCTCGGCGAGAGCGCGAACATATTCATCGTCTCCAACTTTTCCTCCGCGCGCCTCGGCGGCTCGCGCGAGCTCGGCGGTGATGTGATAGAGACCCGCCTCCGTGACGCTCAGGAATGTGTAGGCCGGCGTGAGCACTCCCATGACGTCTTCCCGTCCGAACGCGTCCTGCGCCGCGCCGATTGCGTCGAGCGAGTCGCGGAAGTGGATGACCATGACGTCCGCGCTCGAGCCGACCAATTTCACGAAGCAGCTCCAGCCCGTTCGGGAATCGGGTTCTTTCGCGGCTGCTTTTCTGCTTCGGGCGCTGCCACCTTTGCCCACTACGACCTTCAGCGCGGCGGCCGCGCTCTCACCCATGCGGGCGAGGACGTCGGCGCGCGCGTCGAGACCCTGGCGATTGATGCGGAAGATCTGATGAAGCGCGTACCAACCTTCGAGAGTCTCGGGCGGATGCGCGACCGGTGTTGTCGTCATGCCTCTAAACTACGACGACGGGCCGCATTTGAGGACGCGCCTGGCGAATTGGCACCCCCCCTCAGCTGGTCGGAGTGAAAGTGCGGTAGCTCATCTCGTCCGGGGTCGTAACGCGGTCTTCACCTGTTGGAGGAGCCCGAACGGTGTCATTACTGCAGCGGGGTGCCACGCCCTTTGAGCGCGCGGGTGATGACGACCACCCGCCAACAAGCGGTTCCCCACGTCCCGATCGCAATCAACGCGATTGCTCCACTGATCACGGCGCCTCTGTGCCAGCCACTGCGCGATTCCATGAGCGGGTCGAGGATCGCCGCCAGTGCGAGCAGCACCAGTCGCTCCGCCCGCTGCATCAATCCACCCCTGATGCTCACACCGAGTGCCTCACCGCGCGCGCGTGCATAGCTGACCAGCAGCGAGCCACTCATCGCCGCCGCCGTCGCGAGCGCCAGCAGCGGCGTGGTCGCGAAGTACAGAACGAGACCCAGAAATGTGAAGCTCTCCGCGAAACGGTCGAGCGTCGAGTCGAGGAATGCGCCGTATGTGCTCGCGAGTCCTCTCGCGCGCGCAATCCGGCCATCGAAGACATCCGCCGCTCCGCCGAGGAGTATCAGCCAGCCGCCCGCGCTGAACGCTCCGAAGCTGAATGCGGCCCCCGCAGCGAGCCCGAATACCGCGCCAAGGACATTCAGAGCATCCGGAGACACCCTGGCTTCAACCATCGCACGCTCCAGCGGTGCGATCACCCACATCAGCCAATCGCGGACCCACCGTCCGAGGAGAACGGTTCTCCCGCGTTGCGCAACGTCGGTATCCATCGGCCGCGCGCGCGATACAAGAGCGAACACCGGCATCGTGGCCAGTGCTGCGAGGGCGAGCGCAAGGGCCGCAATGTCGATCGAGCTCATTCTATCGGCGGGACTTCAGCAAGCGTACCGCCTTTGGCCAGAGAAAGATGAGCGGCCACCGCCGCTCTCTCGGAGAAAGCTCGATGACTGTTCCGCTGCGCCGTTCGGCCTTTTCCCGGAGGTAGTCGAGCCAGCGATCGTAAAGCAGAATGCTCTTGCCCCAGCGCACCATGGCGCGAAGCTTACTGCGCCGAAAGTACCAGCTGACCCGGGTGCGCTCGGCGAAAGAAGCAGGATGCGTCTGACGATAGGCGTCGCCATCCTTTCTCAGGACTCCATCCGCGGCCAGCTTCCTGAGGAGCGCGTCATACAGCGCGACCAGGAACTCGCGCTCCGCGACAAACACTTCGACAGCGCGGGTGTTCTTCTCGAGCCTGATCTCGGCGGCGTACGACGTCGACAATAGTGTGCGGCAATATTCCGCGGTGTCGAACGCCGCGGGCAGGTGAGGCCTCACCCATGCGAACGTTCCCGCGCGTGCCGCGATGAGCGCGTCCTCGATGGCTCGCCGCCCAGCTTCGTCGCGCACCCAGGCTAGCCGAACCGGCTGGAACAGCCTGCCCTTGGTGAAGTGGTCCTTCGAATCGGGCCCGCACGCGGCGGTGAAATCCCTGAGAGACAGCACTGCGCACTTGCCCCGCAGCGTCAGGCCCGGCGAGTCGCCAGGCAGCGTGACTCCGACGATGTTCGGCGGAAGAATCCGCGCCACGGCTGACGCCGTCCGGGCGCTGAACCTCGGTTCCAGACTCGCCGTGAACGACCGATACGCGTTGGCGTTGTCATCTACGATGACAAAAAAATCGTACGCGCTGGATGGCGGCGCATGCGTCGCGTGCGAGTGCGAGCCGTAATGGAGGATGGCGACACATCCAACGCCGAAGCTATCCGCGATTAGACGGGTCAGTCGCTCGGCGGGGGAGCTGATGCCGATGTCGAGGTCCCTGGTCAGGGACGCCCGCAGCTCCGGATCACTCATTATGCGACGCTGCGCGGCGCGGTGAAATCAGAAAGTGAGCCGACGAGGGGGCCAAGACAATCGCGCCGGTAGTTGCCCATCAGGCAGATCTGTATCCAGTTGCGCGAACGCAGGTACTCGCTGCGATAACTGACGGCGAACCCA
>CAYMKQ010000162.1:0-2899 GCA_964391175.1 uncultured Gemmatimonadaceae bacterium
TGCGTCTCGTAGTCGACGTGGACGATGCCGAACCGCTTCGAGTATCCGCCGGACCACTCGTAGTTGTCGAGGAGGGACCAGGCGAAATACCCGCGGAGGTCGACGCCCTTTTGCATGGCTTCGTGTGCAGCGCGAAGATGTTGTCGATAGTACTCCACGCGCAGAGGGTCCTCGACCTTGCCGTCGATCGGCTTCGGCGGATCGTAGAACGCCGCGCCGTTCTCGGTGATGTACAACGGCAGCTTCCCGTATCGCTCGGTAACCCAGACGAGGATCTTGGTCAGCGCGGGCGGATAAACCTCCCAGTCCGTCTGCGTAGTCATGGCGTCCGGCTGCCGGACGGGTTTGGTTTGGAGCGGCAATCGCTCCCGGTCGTACCGTTCGATCTTGCGAGTGTAGTAGTTGATCCCGAGAAAATCGATCGGTTGCCTGATGACCCGCATGTCTTCGTCCGGCCATTCGGGCCAGGCCTCACCGAAGATCTCCTTCATCTCTTCCGGGTAGTGGCCAAGGAAAACTGGATCCAGGTACTGGCGATTCATGTAGGCATCGGCGCGCCTCGTCGCCTCCAGATCCTCAGGCGACTGCGACGCCGGATATTTAGGTTCGAGGTTAACGACAACTCCAATCGTTGCCTTGTTCGCGGCCTTGGTGGAGCGGAATCTCTCGACCGCCATCCCGTGCGAGCGAAGCAGGTTGTGCGTCGCGATCGGGGCCTCGAACAGGTTGGCGTGTCCGGGCGCGTGCACGCCGTGCAGATATCCGCCGTCGGTGACGACCCATGGCTCGTTGAGCGTGGACCACATGTCGACACGGTCGCCCAGCGCGTCGAACATCGTCACCGCGTAGTCGCTGAACCAGGCGGCGATGTCCGGATTGAGCCAGCCGCCGCGGTCGTCCAACGCTTCGGGGAGATCCCAGTGGTAGAGAGTGACGTTCGGCTTGATTCCCTTCTTCAGGAGCTCATCGAGCAGTCGGGAGTAGAAATCGATTCCCTTCTTGTTGACGCGCCCCGTTCCCTCCGGATAAATGCGTCCCCACGCGATGCTGAACCGGTAGGCGTTGAGTCCGAGCTCGGACATCAGCGCGACGTCGTCCTTGTAGCGGCAGTAGTGATCGCACGCGACGTCACCCGTCTGGTCGAGCCAGGTCTTGCCGCGTGTGTGCGAGAAGCGGTGCCAAATGCTGCGGCCCGCTCCGTCGGCGGTGGGCGATCCTTCGATCTGGTAGGCGGACGTCGCTGCTCCCCACAGAAAGTCATCGGGGAACCGGTAGGAATCACTCATTCAGTAATCGCGGGGGCGGGGGCGGGGGCGAGGGCGAAAATATGGCGCGCGTAACGCTCGATGGCGTTCGCAAAATCTACCACGAAGGCGGCGAGCACGTCGCGGTCGAGCGAGTCGATCTGGATGTCGCGGATGGTGAGTTCGTCGTGCTGGTCGGACCGTCGGGTTGCGGCAAGAGCACGACGCTCAGGATGGTGGCGGGCCTCGAGTCGGTCAGCGCCGGGACGGTGAAGATCGGTGATCGTGTAGTGAACGATATACCGCCCAAGGCGCGCGACATCGCGATGGTGTTTCAGAACTACGCGCTCTACCCGCACATGACGGTGCGGGAAAACCTGGGATTCGCGCTCAAGCTGCGGAGCATGGCAGCGGCCGAGATCAAGAATCGCGTTTCGTCCGCGGCTGAAACGCTGGGACTCCAGGACTACCTGGACAGAAAGCCGCGCCAGCTCTCGGGTGGTCAGCGGCAGCGTGTCGCACTCGGTAGAGCCATCGTGCGGCAGCCTCAGGTCTTCCTGTTCGACGAGCCGCTGTCGAACCTCGACGCACAGATGAGAGTCTCGATGCGCCGCGAGATCGCGCGGCTCCACCAGGAGCTCAAGGTGACGATGATCTACGTCACTCACGACCAGGTGGAGGCGATGACCCTGGGCGACAGGATCGTGGTGATGAATAAGGGTCACGTGATGCAGATCGACACGCCCTTGAATCTTTACGAGAAGCCGAAGAACAAATTCGTTGCGGGTTTTATCGGCAATCCGGCGATGAACTTCGCGAACGGGACAATCGAGAGCACGGTGAAGCCGAGGTTCGTGGCGGAGGGCGGGGAGTGGGAGATCGATCTGCCGGCTTCGGTTGCCTCGCGGGTGGGGACGGCTAGAGGGCGCGCGATCACGATGGGGATTCGGCCGGAGGACGTCTCCGTGATTTCGGGACCGCAACCCGGCGTCGCAACGGCGTCTGCGCGACTGGATCTGGTCGAGTCGCTCGGGAACGAGACCTTCGTCTACGCGAGTGCCGGGCGGCATGACGTCACCGCGCGAGTGTCGCCGCTGCAGTTACCTCCGCTTGGATCGAAGATCACGCTCGCCTTCGACCTCGAGAAGGCTCATTTCTTCGACGCCGTGAGCGGGGATCGGATCGGTTAGCGCCCTTACGCCATGTAGAATTCCCACGCGATCCGATCCGGATCCTTGAACGCTACATAATCCTTCCCAAGCGTCTCATCGCGCTTGGCACCGGTGTTCTCGATACCAGCCGCCGAAAGAGCAGCGGCAACACGCTTCAGCTCCGAGGCGTCACTGCACGCCAGAGCGATGTGATCGATCCCGACGCGGTGGGGATTGAACTTGTCACCCTTTGGCGTTTCCTCCGACGGTCCACGCAGTCCGAACGCAGTCCCGCCCGCGAGGAATAGGCAGAGATTCGGCGCGTCCATCAGGTGCTTGAAGCCGAGTGTGTCGATGTAGAACTTTTTCGCACGGTCGAGATTGCTGACACGGAGCGAAACGTGGTGGACGCCCGAGGTCTTCATGTTGATTGCCATCTGCTCGGCCTCATACCAGGGTGAAAGGTTGACGAATGTGGCTCTCCCGGGCACACGACACAAGGCG
>CAYMKQ010000163.1:0-2865 GCA_964391175.1 uncultured Gemmatimonadaceae bacterium
GTCCGCTTCCGCCTTGTAGTGGCGGTCGTTGTAGTCTCTGTTGGGAAGCTTCATCGCCGCTTGGTACTCGGCGCGCGCCTTTGCCTTGTCACCCATATCTCTGTAAACGCCCGCGAGATCGACATGGTGAACGATCCGGTCAGGCTCATTGGCGACCGATTCTTCCATGTAGCGCTTCGCTTCCGGCCAGCTGGCTGATCCGAACACTTTCCCGCCGAGGAAATTCCTGGCGAACATGCGCGTGAAGCCGTTCAGCCTCATCACTTCGGCGTTCCACATTCCCATCACGTGCAGACACCCCGGGTGCTTCGGATTGGTCTTCAGGCATTCGAGCGCCTGCGCGCGAACGTCGGTCGCGTACTTGATGCGGGCGCGCGGTCCCTGAGTGAGCGCATTCTTTCCCAGCGCGCGCGCGAGATTGAAGTGCCCCTCTGCGTCGCCCGGGCTTGCCTCGATCGCGCGTCTGGCGTACAGCTCCGCATTCTTGAACAGGATGCCGCGCTTCTCGGCGTCGGCTCCGTACGATCCGACGTCGACGGCGGATCGTGATGCCTTCCAAAGTGCCTCATAGTCCTTTGGATCGGCGGCGATAGCTGCCTCGTAGTGCGCGAGCGCTGCGGGGGCGTTCATGGCGACATATTCTTTGTCGCCGAGAGTGGTGTGATCCTGGGCTGTCTGGGCCCCGGCGGCGGCTGCTGCCGCTGAAGCGACGAGAAGCATTCCGGCGGAAAGGAGCTGAAGAGCGCGCATATGAACTCCAGGAGCGGTGGGAAGTTGACCCGAAAGAGTACCCCGGCCAAGCCTAAAATGATCGTGCCCCGTCTGATCGAACGCAAACGGGACGGGCAGGCGCTGGACCCGTCGGAGCTGAGGGAGCTTGTCCTCGCGTACGCGGAGGGCCGGGTCCCGGACTATCAGATGGCGGCGCTGCTCATGGCGGTTTATTTCCGCGGCCTCGACAGGAGCGAGATGCACGCGCTGATGAACGCAATGCTCGAGAGCGGAAAGAAGCTCGACCTCTCGCGCCTCGCGGTCCCGCGCATCGACAAGCATTCGACCGGCGGAGTGGGAGACAAGGTCTCGCTGATTCTGGCGCCCGTCATCGCTTCCCTCGGAGTTGCAGTGCCGATGATGTCCGGCCGCGGGCTCGGCCACACGGGTGGAACGCTCGACAAGCTGGAGTCGATTCCGGGATTCAGAACGGCGCTCTCTCTCGACGAAGCCGAGCGTCAGCTGAAGAAGATCGGGTGCGCGATGCTGGGTCAGACGAAGGAAATCGTTCCCGCTGACCGGAAGATGTACGCGCTGCGCGATGCGACGGCGACGGTGGAGGTGATTCCACTCATCGCCGCGAGCATTATGAGCAAGAAGATGGCGGAGAGTCTCACCGGTCTTGTGCTCGACATCAAGCGGGGACCGGGCGCGTTCCTCCCGAAGCTGGAGGACGAGCTAAAGCTGGCGGCCGCGATGATCGAGCTCGGCGCGGAGCACGATTGCCCTGTAGTCGCGCTGGTGACGGCGATGGACCGTCCGCTCGGGTGGGCGTGCGGGAATGCGCTGGAGGTAGCAGAGGCGATCGAGGTTCTCAAGGGCGGCGGTCCGGCCGATCTGGTCGAGGTAACCTTCGCATTGGGCGCGGAGATGCTGATGCTGGCGGGAGTGGCGTCGAGCGAGGAAGCGGCGCGCCAGGCGATGCGCGATGCGATTGCATCGGGGAAGGCTTTGCAGAAGCTGGAACAGATCGTGAGCGCGCAGGGCGGCGACAAAGCCGTCGTGCGGAGTCCGGCGCGTTTGCCGCAGGCGGCGCACCACGCGCGATTCGAAGCCCGCCGAGATGGAGTCATCGAGTCGGTCGAGCCGCGCGCCGTCGGGTACGGAGTGATCGCGCTCGGTGGCGGACGGAAGAACATGGAGGACACCGTCGATCCGTCGGTCGGCTACGTCATCACCGCGAAGCCCGGCGATCGCGTGAGGAAGGGGCAGCCGCTGGCAACGATTCACGCGCGGAGCCGCGCGGACCTCGATGTGGGCAGGCTCGCGCTGGAGCAGGCGATTGTGATCTCCGACGGCGGCGCGGAACCGCTGCCCCTGGTGTCGCACCGGGTGACGGCGCGCGGAGTGGAAGAGCTGGCCTAGCTAAGCGGTCTGTGAGGGCGGCGGCTCAAGCGGAAGTCGCGCCTGGCGCGGGCGGCATCGCCGAATGATCACTGTGCCGCGGCTTGCTTGGCCGCGTCTTCCGCCTGCGCGATATGCCGGCGCTGATGTCGCGCGATTATCACGAGCGCCGAGTAGGCATTGTACTTGATCTTGCCGCCGAACGGTGAGACGATCGTCGCCTTGTCGAGTGGCAATCCATGCGCCGAGCGCGCGAGACCGATCTGCTCGACCTGCAGTCGATCGAATTCAGCGAGTCCTTCCGCGCGGCCTTTCACACCCTTGGGGACGAACGGCGGAGACGTCTTCACCCGGCCAACGCGCCTTTTCCCGATGTGAGGAAGCGGACCCGTCATCACTGAAAAGAGCCAACCGAAGAAATCGCGGCGGTAATGGCGCACCATGGGCCCGCCGATCTTGCGTGCCCGCTCGAGCGCGTCTCGCAGCAACGGCAGATACGCTCTCGAGGTCATGTTGAGGTGCTCCACGCACTCGGCGACGGACCATCGGTCCGTCGCCGGCCGGGCCTTCCAGCGCTCATCGGATAGGCCGTCCGCGAGACGGTGAAGTCGCGTCTGCGCTGATTCAAGTGACGCTGTTATGGTGGCGAGCTGTTTCTGCATTAGAATAGGTGAACGTCACCATTATAGCCTTATTCGAGGGAACGTCCATGCTTCAGTCCCGTAAACAGCGGTCGATCACCCGCGTTCT
>CAYMKQ010000164.1:0-2702 GCA_964391175.1 uncultured Gemmatimonadaceae bacterium
GAAAGGCGCATGACCCGGTTGAACAAGCGATCAGCGCGTTCTTCTGGCGACATCGACGAAATGTCCGGCGCTTGCATCGCACCCGTGCCGAGCGGTACGGCCCCTCGGGAGTCAGCCCCGGCCCCGCGTGAACCGAACCGAATAACCGAGAGCACGACTAGAGCGACGATCGCGAGAGCCGGCACGCCCCACCGCAACGCTTTCGAGACGCCTGGGGCCGATGGCGCACTCGAGGGACGCCCCTGGATTGGCGAACCGCAGCTGTGGCAAAACCGCGCGTCCGTGTTGAGTCGCGTTCCGCAATCGCTGCAGAACCGTGAATTCGCCGCTGGCGTATTCGTTGGCATGGTATCGAGGAGTGAACGGCTGATGGGCGATTTCGTGCGTTTCGAGTGCCCGGTCGACTAGTGCGTGGTTGCCTCTGGTGTGGTCCATCGCCGGACGAGGACCGCGACGAGCGCCAGTCCTCCGACCACGAGGAGCACCGGGAGAACATAGAGCAGAATGTTGAGGCCTGTCATGGTGGGTTCGAGCAGGATCCACTCACCGTACTTGGATACGAAATAGGCTTTGACCTCGTCCGGTGTATTGCCCGCCCGCAACTGGTCACGCACCACTGCGCGCATTTGTTGTGCGAGCTCGGACGGCGAGTCCTGGATGGATTCGCCCTGGCATACCGGGCAACGGAGCGTTGATGCCACGGCCGACGTTCGGGCCTCGAGCGCGGAATCTGCGGCCGTCGCCGCTACGGAGGGACGTGAACGTGCTTCGACGTCTTGCGCGCGCGCGGGCCTCGCAACCCAGAGTGCAACGGCCACAACGGCCACAACGGCCACGGTCGCAAGTGCGGGGTGTTTCACCGGGCGGAAGCGCGCGGCGTCGTATCGGTGGCCGTCGCGCTCGGCAGCAGGGAATCGATCCATTGACGCAGAACGCCTGCCGAAATGGGTCCCACGTGCTTGTACGCGATGCGTCCGGTCGCGTCGACGATGAATGTCTCGGGCACTCCGTACACACCGTAGTCGATGGCCGTCCGTGAGGCGTGGTCCGTCACGGCCGGATAACTCTGGCCGCCCATCTCGGCGATCCACCGGATCGCCGATGCCGGACGATCATTGTAGAGCACACCAATGAACTGCGTTGGCCTGTCGGCGTACTGCCGAGCCGTCTCACTGAGCGCGGCGTGTTCGCCGCGGCAAGGTCCGCACCACGACGCCCAGAAATTCACGACCAGCACTTTGCCCACGAGATCGCGGAGGCGGATAGAATCACCGACCGGCCGCATGAGCGGTGCCTCGCCAGGAGCGAGGACTGCCAGTGTGAAACCGGGGGCCTCGTGTCCGGGAAGTGGAGAGGGGATTGCGGCCGGATCGCGAGAAAACCCATAAGCGAACAGCGCGATGAGCGGCGCTGCGGCGAGCATGGCGATGATGGCGCGCTTCCAGTTCACGGATCCGTCCCCGCGACGCTCGGGTCTGCTGGTGCAGCATTCGCGGCGAGTGCCGGCGCCGCCGCGCCTCGGCGCCCACCATGGAATAGGCCGATGATAGCGCCCACCACGATGACGAACCCGCCGAACCAAATCCACGGAACGAGTGGCTCGACGATCACCTTCACCGTCGCGTTGGCGCCGCTGGATTCGAACGCCATGAGATTGACGTAGAGGTCGCCCCGTAGGCTGCTGCGCACGTCCGGCGTCGGCACCGGCTGGTCTGATACGTGGTAGTAGTTCATTCGTGGCTCGACGGTCCCGATGACCGCACTGTCCTTGCCGAGCACATCCAGTGTGGCGCCAATCACCGACCGCTGCGGTTCGTCGCGGCCCCACACGTTCTTCAGCCGCACCGTGTTCCCGGCGACGGTGAGCGTCTCGCCCGGCAGGAGCGTCGCCTCACGCTCGGTGCGGAACGTGGATGATGCCGTGATTCCCAGCGCGACGAACAGCGCGCCGATGTGCGCCACGTATCCGCCGTAGCGGCGGCGGTTGCCGCCGATGAGACGCACGAGAGCCGTCGCCCAGCGTTCGCCATGCGCACGGCGCCGGGCGCGCATGCCAATCCAGTACTCTCGCAGATTGCCCATCGCCGCATACCCGACGAACGCGAACGTGAGGATCGCGTAGATCCCCCGAGCGCCGGCGAAAACCGCAATCGCGCCCAAGATCACCGCGGCGATGGTGGGTGGGAACAGCCTTTTGCGCGCGTCGGCCCAGGTGGTGCTGCCCCAGGGCAGCGAGGGCCCCACGCCCATGAGGAAAATCAGCGCCATCATCGCCGGGACCGCCATCCGGTTGAAGAACGGTTCGCCGACGCTGACTTTCACGCCACGCATCGCTTCGGCGATGAGCGGATAGAGAGTCCCGACGAGCACGGTCAGCATCACAGCGGTGAGGAAGAGGTTGTTCAGCAAAAACACCGTTTCACGCGACGCGGCGCCGCCCAGTTTACCCTTGGTGTGAATGCGTTCCGAGTTGCCGGCAACCAACACCAGCACCGTCACGAGCACGATCGCGATGAATGCGAGGAAGTAGTAGCCGATTGCGCCCGTCGTGAACGCATGGACGGACGAAAGGATTCCGGAGCGGGTCAGGAAGGTGCCGAGGATCGTTAGCACGAACGTCGCGACGCACAGGTTTAACGTCCACAGTCGGAGCATGTTGCGCCGTTCCTGCACCATCACGGAGTGGAGATAGGCGGTCGCCG
>CAYMKQ010000165.1:0-2701 GCA_964391175.1 uncultured Gemmatimonadaceae bacterium
TCCATACCAGCGAAGTACACCTGTGAGGGTGCCGACGTCTCGCCGCCACTCGAGTGGTCCGAGGCGCCCGGTGCCACGCGAAGCTTCGCGCTCATCGTCGATGATCCGGACGCACCCGACCCCGCCAAACCGCAGCGTGTCTATGTGCACTGGGTGATTTACAACATTCCAGCGAGCACGGCGAAGCTGCCCGAGAACGCGGCTAAGAGTGGATTGCCGACCGGTGCGGCGCATGGAAGCAATGACTGGGGCAAGCAGACTTACGGTGGACCGTGTCCGCCGATCGGGCGGCATCGCTACTTCCACAAGCTCTACGCGCTCGATACGGAGCTGAAGGGATTAAATAATCCCAACAAGGCGCAGCTCGAGAAGGCGATGCAGGGACACGTGATCGGCAATGCACAGCTGATCGGGACGTACGAGAAGGCTAGGAAGTAGCGCTCAAGGACGCGTGGTCTTCGGTGACCCGTACTCGCTCGTTTCTGAAGCTATGTGGGTCGGCGGGAGCGCGAGCCCCATGTCAGGGAGCGCATGGATGATCACCCAGCCGCGGACAAAGGGACTGTCGAACACGTAGCCGGAGCCGTTGTCGGTACGTAAGAGGTGACCGTCCTTGAGGAGCGACGCAGCGGCATTCGTCGAAGTTCCGGTTTCGCCCAGAGAAAATCTTCGCCGAGTCTCACCCGTCGTCAGACCGGCGCCGCTTCCCGCAACGGCCCTGAGGACATTCTGCTGCTGCCTGGTGAGGGTGTTCCACCAGGTTCGGATGCTGTCGTCCATATCCTCGATGATCTCTACATACGCCTCTGCCACCTCTTTCCACGCAATCGCACCACTGTCTCCCGACCGGTCGACGCATTTTCGGGCGACCTGTACGATGTCCCTCGTCCGCGCTCCTCCGAGCCTGATGCAACTCTCACCCGCCCCTTCAGGCCTGAGCGAGACCGAAGCAAGCCGCTCGTCGATCCAGGCGGCCATGTGCTGCCGCTCGATTGGGGCAAAACGATACTCGTCGAGCATGCGATAGAAGGCTCGTCCCTTGTCGAGCATCGCGCGAATAATGTGCTCCTTGGAACCGGCGAAGATGTAGCTGACGTTGTGGTGCGACTGGACCACGCCACGGAGGTGCCACTCCGCGCCTTCACCCCCGAAGCGGACGATGTCCTGGAATTCGTCGAGCACCAACCCGACGGTCATCTTCCTCTTCCTGGCCAGAGAGTTGAGGGAATCCAGCACCGCGGTGAGGGTCTCCCGCTGTCGTTCCAGCGTATCCGTTCGTACGCTCACGTCGAAGCTCGGCAGGAGAGCGCCGGTGAGGGGATCCGGTTTGAGTGACACGCTCCCCTGAAGCATCTTCACCCAGTCGCTGATGAGATCTCCCCACCGCTTCCCCATCGATTTCGCGGCGCCGGACAGGATCCGGTTGCTGATATCGGCAAGGGTCGACGCGGTCGAAAGATCCGCGAGGAGGGCATGACCTCCGGCCCGATTCACCGAGGCGACCGCCAGCTCGAGAGTGGACGACTTGCCCATGCGGCGGTGGCCGTAGACGACCATTTTGGCCGCTGGCTCCTCGAGAATGGCCCTGAACTTCGCGAGCTCGTCCTTCCGATCGGTGAAATACTCTCCGCCGACCGTACCGTGAATGCGGAACGGGTTCTGCCGGGACCTCTGCGAGATTCTGCCCTGTGCCATGTCCCTTAGTGTAGCTGCTTAAAGCTTTTGGTGCAAGGGCCTGTGCTTTAATGAGCGAGACTATTTAGTCTAAATAGCTAAACTAGGCAGCTAAGCGACCCTGTTTTCCTCTGATCGCGGCTGCCGTCGGCGCAACGACGAAGATCGTCGTTTTGGGAGCGCGGGGGGGATTGTGACTTTCCGGGGCTACGCTGGAGTCTAAATAGTGTAGCCCCAAACCCGTCTATTGACTGGAGACCGCATGAAGCGAATCCTCATTGCGGCCACGCTGTTACTCGCGTCGGTCGCTTCGGCTCAGAACGCGAATGATCCCTCGACTCAGCTCCGCAAGGTCCTTCCCGCCAAGGTCGCCGACCACGTGCTGGCGACGATCGCGGATGCGCGCGCGCATTCACTTCCCGCCGCGGCTCTCGAGCAGCAGGCGCTGAGGCTCGCCCGTCAGGGCACCAAGCCTGCGGACGTCGAGAAGTCCGTCAATCGCAGCGCGGACAACATGAAGAAGGCGAAGGCCGCCCTCGAGAAGCGTGGACGCAAGCCAACGAACGATGAAGTCGTCGCCGGCGGCGCGCTCATCGGAAAGGGTGTCGATGGCAAGCAGGTGAGTGACTGGGCGAGGTCCGCGCCTTCAGGACGCGACCTCACCGTGCCGATGAACGTGACTGCGAGCCTGATGAACCGCGACATGAAGTCCGATGCGGCGTTGGCGCGCGTGCACGCCAGACTCGTGGCGAAGGCGACCGACCGCCAGCTCATCGCCGAGGCGAATGCGACGGCGAGCGAGAATCGTCCTGCGACTGCGAACAAGCAGGGCGGCCTTTCGCACCGTCCGGTTACGCCGGGAGCTGGAACGCGCCCGGCGACGCCTAGTCGTCCGACGACCCCGGGACGGAGAGGGTAAGGTTTCAACCGTACTTCAAAAGAAAAGCGCCGGCTCTGAAAAGAGCCGGCGCTTTTTTTCTCCGTTGTCCCAATCGCTACTGCAAAAAGTTGAAAAGACCGTAGAGCC
>CAYMKQ010000166.1:0-2674 GCA_964391175.1 uncultured Gemmatimonadaceae bacterium
CGCGTAACGCTATTCAGCCCCCTTGGCCATGCAGCCGTAATTTCCTGACCGGGATCCGGATTCGATTACAGCTCCGAGGAGGAGCGGGATGACGAGGTAGCTTCCTCGGCGGCATAGCGCGGCTGGCATTGGCTTCGCCGTAGTTGAACTGCCCAATGATGCTGCTCCTGGTGTCGGGTAGATGGAACCGGTGATACAGCCACCTTCCACCGTTGTTTCCCTTTCACGCTGAAACCGCGACGGACTGCGAGTACGTTTATCAACATGTCGACCAGAATTCTGCGCCCTCTCGTGGCGTCTACGCTTCTCTTTACGGCCGGTGCCTGCACACCCGCGCTCCGTCCTCTCGCCACCTCGACGCACGCTGACTCGACCCTCATCCGCCGGGATATCGAGTTCCTCGCCAGTGACCGACTCGAGGGCCGGCTCGCCGGTACACCGGGGAATGATTCCGCCGCGGCGTATCTGGCCAGACGCTACCGCTCACTCGGTCTGACTGAGCTGGCGCCGGGTTACCTTCAGCCGTTCGATGCTCTCTCCGCGCAGGATGCGCACATGGGACGCACCGAGCCCCGCCCTACGCAGAACGTCGTCGCGCTGCTGCGCGGTCGAGATCCGGCGCTGCGCGATGAATACATCGTCATCGGCGCGCACTTCGATCACCTGGGACGGTCGCCGGTGTCGGCCCAGGATCCAGAAGCCGGGGACGCGATCCGCAATGGAGCGGACGACAACGCATCCGGAACTGCTGCCGTGCTCGACCTCGCCCGATTACTCGCGGCAAATCCTCCGCGCCGCTCCGTGATCTTTGTCAACTTCAGCGCGGAGGAGCTTGGAGTCCTCGGCTCCAGCTGGTTCGTGAACCATCCGAGCGTTCCGGCAGAAAGCATCGTCGCGATGCTCAACTTCGACATGGTCGGCCGGCTCAGAAACGACAAGCTGATCGTGTACGGAACTTCGACCGCCACCGAGCTCAAGGGCATCGTCGACAGCGCGAATGCGGCGGCGGGGAGCGCAATGCTTCGCGTCACCGGCGTCGGTGATGGATACGGGCCGTCGGACCAGTCTTCTTTCTACGCGAAGGACATCCCCGTACTGCACTTCTTCACGGATCTGCACGACGATTATCATCGCGCCACCGACGATGCGGACAAGATCAACGCGGCGGGCGAGGCGCGCGTCGTGGAGCTCGCGCTCCGCGTAGCGCGGGCTATCGCCGACCGGCCGGCGCGGCTGACATTCGTACGGACCGCCGCCCCCGCACGCACGAACGTTTCCGAGGAGGGCAGGCAGACCTACCTCGGCACGGTACCCGACATGGGTGCCAGCGAAGGTCGGGGCCTCCGCCTCACCGGCGTCCGTGCCGGCAGTCCCGCCGATTTGGGCGGTCTCAAAGCCGACGACGTGATTGTCGAACTCGGGGGTGTGGCGGTGAAGGATCTATACAGCTACAGCGACGCGCTCTATGCCCACAAGCCGGGTGATGTCGTGAAGATCGTGGTGCTGCGCGGCGGCGAGCGACTGGAGCTCACCGTCACCCTCGGCAGGCGCGGCGGCTAGTGCGCTTAGGGTCGTCTGGAGGGAGCTAAGTCGGCTGAGGCGGGGGGCTCCCGATGTCACAAAGATGCTTTTCTTGCATACGCTCGTAAGTACTGGCATCCCATGGAGTTACGCCCTCAACTTTTTTGCCTTTTCGGGCTTCCCATCGAGGCCTGAATCGGCTATATTCGGTTCTGTAAACAGTTGTCGGTCCAAGTCGTTGGGGGTGCGCCTGATCCTGGCCTTTTCGGCCTCGGATTCCGGCGCGCTTTCGCCAAGCGCCGACTCCAGAAAAGGAGAACTTGTGAACCGATTCAGGACGATCCTCAATTCGAGGTTTACCGGGCAGGTCGCTGTCGCGGGCCTCGCTGTGGTTGCGGCGGTGTACACGGTTCCGCGCGCGAGCTCGGATGCGAATCCGGCCCACAAGGCGATGCAGCACTTGCTCCCGGAAGCGGAAAACGCTTCCGCCGGGTGGGATCTCGCTAATCTCGACAACGCTCGCGTGGACTCGTGGATCAAGCTTTACACTACCCACCCGAAGCTCAAGCCGCAGTTCGCGGTATGGCTCGATCGTAAGCTGAAGTATGAGCCGATGATCTCCAGCAAGCTCGCCGAGCGCGATATGCCGCAGGACCTGATCTACCTCGCCATGATCGAGTCGGGCTTCAACCCGAAGGCTTACTCTCGCGCGAAGGCGGGTGGACTGTGGCAGTTCATCGGTGAGACAGGTCAGCGTTACGGCCTCACCGTCAACAAGCGGGTGGACGAGCGCAATCACCCCGAGAAGGCGACGGATGCCGCGCTGGCATATCTGTCCGACCTGCACGATCGCTTCGGCTCGTGGTATCTCGCCGCCGCGGCGTACAACACCGGTGAGAACCGCGTGGGACGCATCATGCGTGAGGTGACGGGTAAGGAACGAGGCACCGACGCGGATTACTATCGTATCTCCAATCGTCTGCCGAAGGAGACACGCGATTACGTGCCGATGATGATCGCAGCCGCACGCATCTCAAAGGATCCCGGGAAGTACGGGTTCGGGACCGACGAGATCGCGATGAGCGAGTAAGACGCTCTGTCGCAGGTAGAAAAGAGGTCGTCCGGTGGACGGCCTCTTTTTCATTTCGGCCGC
>CAYMKQ010000167.1:0-2566 GCA_964391175.1 uncultured Gemmatimonadaceae bacterium
GCCTGTGGATAACTCGCCTGGCAGGCGTTGTACTTATTTTCACCTCCGCTCGTCTTTGCCTATGGTACGAACGGATGAACGGCCGTATACTAGCCCCAGATTTTTTTCCACATACTTCGCTGCACCGGAGTTTCCCACCCGATGATATTCGAATTCGAGGAGAGCCAGTCACAGAACGCCCGGATGAAGGTCGTGGGCGTCGGTGGCGGGGGCGGAAACGCCGTCAATCGCATGATCGAGGAGCGCCTCGAAGGTGTCGAATTCATCTCGGTCAATACGGATGCCCAGGCGCTCCTCAACTCGAAGTCAGACGTAAAGATCCAGATCGGTAAGAAGCTGACGCGTGGTCTGGGCGCTGGAGCCCGACCCGAGATCGGCAAGCAGGCGATCGACGAGAACAGGGAAGAGGTCGCCCGTGCGATGCACAACGCCGACCTCGTCTTCGTGACCTGCGGCATGGGCGGCGGAACCGGCACGGGAGCCGCGCCGGTACTCTGCGAGCTCGCCCGCGAGGCCGGCGCCCTCACGGTTGGAATAGTCACCAAGCCCTTCCTGTTCGAAGGCCGGAAGCGCATGCGCCAGGCCGAGTTGGGCATCGCCGAAATGCGGAAGCACGTGGACACGATGATCGTCGTCCCGAACGAGCGACTTCTCGCTGTCGTCGGGAAGGGGATCCCCTTTCAGGACGCCCTCAAGAAGGCAGACGAGGTGCTTCTTCATGCCACTCAAGGAATCTCCTCCCTGATCAGCGTTACCGGACTGGTGAACGTCGATTTTGCCGACGTTCGCACGGTCATGCAGGAAGGTGGCTCCGCGCTCATGGGCACCGGCATCGGGCGCGGTGAGAATCGCGCGATCGAAGCGGCCCAGCAGGCGATCGCCAGCCCTCTTCTCGACAACGTATCGATCTCCGGCGCCACGGGCGTCCTGGTGAACATTACTGGCGGCGCGGACCTCACCCTCGGAGAAGTCCACCAGATCAACGAGATCATCCACGACGCGGTCGGCGAGGAGGCGGAGATCATCTTTGGCGCGGTGCACGAGCCTGCCATGCAGGGAGAGATCCGCGTGACCGTGATCGCCACCGGCTTCGACCGGCCTTCGCAGGCCGCCGCGACCCCGCCCTCGGTGGTCGCGACTCCGTCTCCGATAATCAGGGGCGCCCACGTCATTCCGCTCCGTCCTCTCCGCTCGAATGGGGTGCCCCGATCGACCCTCGGAGAGATCCCCCGCCGCACCACTCCCACCTCGAATCCCGCGGTGACTCCGGACAAGGATCGGTCGTCTCCTGAACAGGATCTCAGCGACATGGAAATCCCGACCTTCATTCGGAGACAGATGGATTGAAGCCGGCACGCGTACGACCGGTTAGCTATGCGGTGGTGGCGACCCTTGCTATGGTCGCCGTTTGGCTTACCCCCTCCCTCGAGAAGAAGTCTGTTTTCAGACTGCAGCCTGTCACCGTCACACGGCAGGGGCTCGAGCCGGCGGACTTCATGCTTCAGCCACTGTTCATTCAGGCCTCCAACAGCGAGCTGATCGATACCCTTGCCATTGCGGGTGTCATCTATTCCAGTCTCTACAACGCGCTGAACGAGAGCGGCGCTGGTGTCCTGCCCCCCTCCGCGCGCCATAAGCTGGCGTGGTCGCTCGCCGACATCTTCGAGTACCGTGTGGACATGAGCCGCGATCTTTCGCGGGGCGACAAGTTCCACGTCCTCGTGGAGAGGCTTCAGAAGCCCAACGGCGCGATCATCGTCAACAAGGTCCTCGGCGCGCGCCTCGCGCTCGGCCGCGGACAACAAAACGAGCTCGAAGCGATTCAGTTCGACACACGTGAAAGCGGCGCACAGTACTTCGACGCCAGCGGCAAATCGCTCCGCGCCGCATTCCTCCGTGCTCCGGTCGCGTTCCGCCGCATCAGCAGCATGTTCGGCCAGCGCAGGCACCCGATCTTCGGCACCTGGCGGAGGCATACCGGGACGGACTACGCCGCCGCAATGGGCACTCCGATTCGCGCCATTGGTGACGGGGTAGTGATCTTCGTCGGACGCAGGGGCGGCTACGGCAACGCAGTCGACATCAGACACCGCAATGGCATGGTCAGCCGATACGGGCACATGCGCAATTTCGCCACGGGCACACGGCCCGGCGCGCGCGTGACGATTGGCAGCACCATCGGCTATGTCGGAATGACGGGTTACGCGACCGGTCCGCACCTCCACTTCGAGATTCTCGTCCGCGGCGTCCAGCACGATCCGAAGCTCGCGTTGCGCAGCAACGGCGGCGGCGACCCGATCCCATCCTCCGAGCGCCCGCTCTTCCAGAGGATGAGAAATCAGACGCTGGCCAGCCTGAGCCAGGCGCGCATCGCCAACGCCGCCGAATAGCGACGGCGTCTACTCTTCGGACTTATCTTCCACCCGGACCTCTCGGTCCGGGTTTTTTTTGTCCCCCCCATTCCCAGTCAGCCCACACTCAATGGCAGGCAGGATACTCAAGCGCGCGGGTGATGTCCCCACCCGCTCGCTGTGGCACCGGATAAAGGACGTAGCGCTCACGGATG
>CAYMKQ010000168.1:0-2560 GCA_964391175.1 uncultured Gemmatimonadaceae bacterium
TAGAAACGGGCAGACCCGCGCTGAAGTCGCCGCGCGGCCTCGCCTCACCTCGCGTTTGCACGCAGGCGGTTAACGCGCGCGCGGTCGAGTCGGCCGGAGGCGACTAGCAGGCGGGACGATGGGCGACGGGTTCATGCGGTTGCAGATTCTGATGGGAAGTTGGGTGAGGGTGTTCTCGCAGGCAGCGTGCTCGCGTAGCAAGAGACTCGCGCAGTTAGCCCGCGAAGCGGGCGGCGAGGCTCGCTGCGTGTAAGCGAGCTAGCTGTCGGAGAGAACACTCTCACCCAACTGACCGGCACAGATCTAGAGCCGCGAGGCGCTAGTCGCGCAGCTGCTCCAACCTCTCGTACAGCCTCAGCGACTGCGGATTTGCCAGCGCCTCGGTGTTTTTCACCGGGCGGCCGTGAATCACTTCCCTTACCGCCAGCTCACTGATCTTGCCACTGATCGTGCGGGGTATGTCATCTACCTGAATGATCTTTTTCGGGACGTGGAGTGGCGTTGTGTGCTCCCTGAGCCGCGTCGAGATGCGCCGACACAGATCTTCGTCGAGTGACACGCCCGGCTTGAGCCTGACGAACAGAACGATTCGCACATCGCCCCCCCCCGGAGAGCCGCCGCCTACCTCCTGCCCCACTGCCACACTCTCCACGACCTCAGGCAGCTGCTCGACCTGTCGATAGATCTCGGCCGTTCCAATTCGCACTCCACCTGGATTGAGCGTAGCGTCGCTTCTGCCGTAGATGATGAACCCGCGGTGCCTGGTGATCTCGGCCCAGTCGCCGTGCCGCCAAACTCCCGGGAAGTGCTCGAAGTATGCGGCGCGGTACTTCGTCCCATTCGGATCATCCCAGAAGGCGATGGGCATGCTCGGAAATGGCCTCGTGCAGACGAGCTCTCCTGGCGCGCCGCGCAGCGGCCTTCCCTGCTCGTCGAAGACATCGACCGCCATGCCGAGACCCGCGGCCTGTATCTCGCCCCTGTATACGGGAAGGATCGGATTTCCCAGCACGAAGCAGGAGATGATGTCGCTGCCGCCGCTGATGCTGGCGAGTTGCACGTCGCTCTTGATCTTCGAGTACACGTAATCGAAGCTGTGGTCCGCCAGCGGACTGCCGGTGGAAAGAATCGCCTTCAGCCGCGAGAGATCGTGATTCTTCCCCGGCTCTGCGCCCGCCTTCTCGAGCATCGCGAGGTACTTGGCACTCGTTCCGAACACGGTGATGCGCTCGCGATCGACCATTCCCCAGAGAGCGTCCGGGTCCGGCGAAAGGGGAGCACCGTCGTACAGGACTACTTTCGCTCCAACGGCGAGAGAGCTGACGAGCCAGTTCCACATCATCCAGCCACACGTCGTGTAGTAGAAGATGCAGTCGTCGCGCTTCAGATCGGTGTGAAGAATGAGCTCCTTGAGGTGCTGAAGGAGAGTTCCCCCAGCGCTGTGGACCATGCACTTCGGAAGTCCGGTCGTGCCCGAGGAATACATTATGTAGAGCGGGTGGTCGAACGGGAAACGCTCGAACGACTGTGTGCTCACGTCGAGCTCCACGGGCAGGACGTCGTCGGCGCTCTCGTCGAGAGACACTTCACTGGTGTCCGCCAGCGCCCACTGCGTCGCGATGAATCTCGACCAGAGGGTGCCGCGCCGCACGCCGTCGAGATCGGGTATCCGCTTCCGGTACGGCGTCACCACCACGTGCTCGAGCGACGGAATGCGGAAGGCGATCTGCCGTAGCCGCGGGAGGAGGTCGATCTCCTTGCCGTTGTACAGGTAACCGTCGGCCGCGAAGAGGATCTTCGGGGCGATCTGACCGAACCGGTCCATCACTCCCTGCGCGCCGAAGTCGGGCGAGCACGACGACCAGATCGCGCCAAGAGATGTCGCGGCGAGCATTGCGATGACCGCTTCGGGGATGTTCGGCAGGAGCCCCGCGATCCGATCGCCCGGCTTCACGCCCGCGGCGTTCATGGCAAGCGTCAGCGTTCCGACCGCCTCCCTCAGCTCGCGAAAGGTGAGCGTACGCTGGTGTCCTTCCTCGTTCCACGAGACGAGCGCCGGCTCGTCATCCGCGAATCGCAGAAGATTCTCGGCGAAGTTGAGACTCGCATCGGGAAACCAGCGTGGGCCCTTCTCCGGGTCGGGCGGCCCCATATGGTCGAGGCCGACTCCAACACGCTCGGCGCCGCCGCCGGTTCCGCGGTGTCCGACGATTCCGCAGAACCGCCAGGTCAGCGACCAGAAGCGCTCAGGATTGGCGAGCGACCAATCGTGGAGCTGCCAGTACGAGCCTGGCGAATAGTCAGCGACGGGAGGCCCTCCGCGCTCCTCCACGTAACGGAGGAACTCGGTCATGTTCGCCCTGATGACGCGCTCGGGTGAGGGAGTCCAGAGCGCCTCGCTCATCTCGACCTCAGCCTCAGCTCGTGGGGGGATTGAATTGCGCGTGCTGCCCCTGCAGCCACGACTTGTGGTAGTTCGGATCCTCGATGTCGAGCGCCTGCCTGGCGACCTTGAGCGGGCGGAAGCTGTCCATCATCACCGCCAGCTCGTCGGTGTACT
>CAYMKQ010000169.1:0-2507 GCA_964391175.1 uncultured Gemmatimonadaceae bacterium
TAGGTCCGCAATCCTCAATTAGTCCGCAGTTCGCAGTCGCCTTGGTCCTAAGCAAGCGCCAACCGCGCACTCATCGCACCTTGACGCCGTCATCGGACAGACCTAAGGTGGACCCCCCAGGATTACTTGCTTCACCTCCCACTCCCACCCGGTATCGAGGAGGCAGGATGAGTATCGCCACAAGGATTGCGGCGCGAACAGCGCTTGCCGCGGTAGCGCTCGCGCTAGCCGCATCTACAGCTTGGAGCCAGCAGAGCGACGAGCGCACGATACGCGCGCTCTCGGATCAATGGCAGCGGGATATCGCCGCGAAAAACGTCGACGCGATCGTCGCCCTTCACGCTCCGGACGCGGTGGTGATGATGTCCCACGCGCCGGTCGCGAGGGGATCCGCGGCCATTCGTGGCATGTGGAGCGAGGCGGTAAAGACCCCGGGTCTCGTTCTGAACTGGACGCCGACCAAGATCGAGGTGGTGAGTCCGACCCGGGCGTTGGAGTACGGCAACTACACCGAGTCGTACGATACCCCGCAGGGCAAGGGGACCGATGCCGGCAGCTATGTCACCGTCTGGCACAAGATCAACGGCAAGTGGCGAATAGCGGTCGACGCACCGGTCACGTCCGTTCCCCTACCGGCGGCCGGATCCGCAGCGGCTCCGATGGAAATGGCGAACGTGAAGACGCTGGCCGGTACCACTCTGACCTGGAGCGACTTCGCGCCGCCGGGCTTTGATCCCGGGATGAAACTCGCGGTGCTGGACGGCGATCCCGGCGCAAAAGGTCCTTACGTCGTGCGACTGAGTTTTCCTGCCGGATACAGGTTTCCGGTTCACTGGCATCCCGGTATCGAGAACCTGACGGTTGTGTCAGGACCGTTCCAGCTCGGAATGGGCAACACCGCCGATTGGAACGCGCTCAAGACCTATGGGCCCGGTGACTTCATCTACATTCCGCCCAAGCACGCGCATTTTGGCGGGAGCGCCGCGCAGGGACCTTCCGTGATCCAGCTGCATGGCGACGGTCCGTTCCTGGTAATGCTCGGAGCGCCGAAGTAAGCCGGCGTCAACGATTGGGCAGTGTATGACGGCGCGAGCGCGTTGAACGGTGGCACGGCGATTCGCCGTGCCACCGTTGGCGTGATTGGGGCCGCAGAGAGCCTGCGCACTCACTTAGGAGCAAATCGCCACCGTCCCTGTCATATGAGATCTGCTCTCATGCCACTCATTCTCGGAGTCGCCGAAGCCGAGGAGCGTGCAATGGACGAGGTCGAGCTGAGACGACAGCTCGAGCGGGCGCACGCCGACTGCTTTGGTTGGGCGATGGCCTGTTGTGGACGCGATCGCGACGACGCCGAGGAGGTGCTACAGACCGTGTATCTCACAGTGCTGGATGGGCGTGCGCGTTACGACGCGCGGTCGAGCTTCCGCACCTGGCTCTTCGGCGTGATTCGTCGTACGGCCGCGTCGGAGCGGCGCAAGGCGTGGCTGCACGGGCTGCTGCTGAAGCGCGAAGCCGGAAGCCTGAAGCCGGAAGCGCCTGCCCCGCCGGACGCGGAGGTCGAGCGCGACTCCCGCCGCCACAGCTTGCGCCACGCGCTCGCTCGCTTGGCCGCGCGCCAGCGTGAGGTGCTCCAGCTCGTGTTCTACCACGACCTGACGGTCGACGAAGCCGCGGCTGTGATGGGCATCACCAATGGCTCAGCGAGAACCCATTATGCACGTGGCAAGGCGCGACTCGCCACGCTGCTCGGCGACGCGAGGGAGCTGTGACGATGATGGACGAGAGCGAGCTTCGTCGCCGCTTCGCGCAGCTGCGTGAGGCCGATCGAGAGCGCGCACCGAGCTTCGCGCAGACCTACGGGCGCGCGCGCGCGCGTCGGAGCTGGCGTGCGACGCTGCGCGTGCGGCCGCTCGTGATCGGCGCGGCGGCGGCCGTCGCGATCGCCGCGGTCTGGCTAGCGCATGAGCGATCGTTCTCGCCGTCCGCGGTTACGCCCACGATCGTGACCTGGCGCGCGCCGACGGACGTCCTCCTCCGGACTCCAGGCAGCGAGCTGCTCGGTGCGATGCCCGCGCTTGGCGCGTCCGTTCTCGACACGATGATTCCTACACCTTCGATGAAAGGAGCCTGACCATGAGATGTTCAATTCTTGCGTTCGCGTTTGTGCTCAGCGCCGCGAGCCTCGCGGCGCAGGGGCCGCCTCCGGGACAGCGCGGCCCGGGGCCGGGCCCGGACGATTTTGGGCGGAACTTCTTCCCCCCGGAGCTGGTGATGCAGCACCAGAGTGAAATTGGACTGCAGGACACGCAACGCGCTGCACTCACGTCCGCTGTTCAGCAGGCGCAGGCCAAGTTCATGGATGTGCAGTGGAAGCTGAGCGCCGAGGGCGAGAAGATGGGCCGTCTGCTTCAGACTACGCAGGTGGACGAGACGCAGGTCCTCGAGCAGGTCGACCGCATTCTCGCGTTGGAGCGCGAGATCAAGAAGGCGCAGATCTCGCTGATGGT
>CAYMKQ010000170.1:0-2474 GCA_964391175.1 uncultured Gemmatimonadaceae bacterium
TACTGGACCGCTCAGCGTCGCCGGATCACCGAGCCACTTAAAGTGACACCGCACCGCCCGGCATTTGCACCTCCCAGCTAATTCGTGATGGACCTGCGGGCTACACTCGAGAGAACTCTCGGCGACACGTATAGCTTCGAGCGCGAGCTCCATGGCGCCGGGATGAGTCGCGTTTTCGTGGCGATGGACCGGCAGCTCGGGCGTGAGGTCGTTGTGAAGGTACTGTCTCCGGAAGTCGCCGCTGAAGTGAGCGCCGAGCGTTTCCTCAGGGAGATTCAGCTCGCAGCGAAGCTGCAGCATCCTCACATAGTGCCCGTTCTCTCATCTGGTGAAGTAGGCGGCACGGCTTACTTCACGATGCCTTTTGTGGAGGGCGAATCGTTAAGGGCGCGGCTCACAAGGGTCGGGGAGCTACCTGTCCCTGAGGCGGTGCGGATTCTTCGCGAGGTGGCCAGCGCGCTCAGCTACGCGCATAAACACGGCGTCGTTCATCGGGACATCAAGCCCGACAATGTCATGCTCTCGGACGAGTTCGCTCTCGTTATCGACTTCGGCGTTGCGAAGGCGTTGAGCGTCTCGACGAAGGCGCCGGGAAGTGCCACACTGACCGGCCTCGGAATCTCGCTGGGAACGCCCGCCTACATGGCGCCAGAGCAGGCTGCTGCAGATCCGGCGGTTGATCATCGCGCTGATATCTACGCTTTCGGTGTGATGGCGTACGAGATCCTGACCGGGTCACTTCCGTTCGCCGGACGCTCGACACAGGCTATGCTCGCGGCGCACGCGGTTGAGAAGCCGGAGGCAATTGAGCGCAGGCGCCCTGGGATTCCGCACGCTCTTGCAGCACTGGTCATGCGATGCCTCGAGAAACGTCCAGCTGACAGGCCTCAGAGCGCGGCGGAACTGCTTCAGCTTCTTGATGCTCCGGGAATCTACGAAAGGGGGGGCGCCGTAACCGCTATGAGGCGCGGACGAAAACCTCAAATTCTCGCCGGGCTCGCGGCGGCGATCGTGGTCCTTGGCTTTCTCGCGTATGTGGTACGGCAGCGGAGTCCGGACGATACGGCTCGCGGAACGGTTGGAGAGCTCAACTCTGTCGCGGTATTGCCGCTGGTCAACGTTGGGGGTGACGCCAAAGACGAATACTTCAGCGACGGGATGACGGACGAGCTGGCCAACGCCCTGAGCAAACTTCCGGGGCTTCGGGTAGCGTCACGGACCTCTGCGTACGCGTTCAAGGGGAAGAAAGACATCGACGTCAGTGAAATAGGTAAAAAGCTCCGCGTGCAGGCAATTCTCGAGGGAGCCGTCCGTCGCTCCGGCGACCGGCTGCGCGTCGGAGCTCAGCTCACGAACGTCAGCGACGGTCTGGCGATATGGTCGGACACCTACGAGCGCCGAACCACCGACATTTTTGCGGTACAGGATGACATCGCCCGTTCTATCGCCGACGCCTTGAAGCTGAAGCTCGGCGGGAGAGCCGCCGAATTGTCATCGAGCTCCCGTGGCACCGAGAGCCTTGCTGCCTATGACTCGTACCTGCGCGGCCGGTATTTCTGGAATCGCCGCGGGGCGGCGAATCTTCGCAAGGCACTCGCCTATTTCGAGGAGAGCATAGCCAGGGATGGCGGATTCGCGCGCGCTTACGCAGCGCTCGCCATCACCTACGCGCTGCTTCCCGCATACACGGACGCGCCGCCGCCCGACGCGCTGGGGAAGACGCGCTCCGCGGCCATGCGCGCGCTCGCGCTTGATAGCACACTTGCGGAAGCGCACACAGCTCTTGCACTCGCCTTCGTTCATGCGTGGAATTTTCAGGCCGGAGATGCTGAATATCGAAGGGCAATCGCGCTCGATCCTCGATACCCTACGGCGCACCAATGGTATGGCGAGCTGCTTTATCACACAGGACGCATCGATTCGAGCCTGGTAGAGATCCGAAGAGCTGTGGAGCTCGATCCGTTAGCCCCGATTCTGCCGGTCGCACTTGGCTACGCTCTGACTCTCGCCGGTCGATACGACGAAGCAATCGCTGAATTCTCGAAGGCTGATGAAATCGCGCCCGGCTTGGGACTCACCCGACAGCTGATTGCCGGTGCGCACTTGCAAAGTGGCCAACCGCAAATGGCAGTCGAAGAGATGGAGGCTGCCGCGCGACTGGACAGTGAGACGCTGTTCACCAAAGGCATGCTGTGTCATGCCTACGGCGTCGCTGGGCGGCGAGAGGACGCAGAGAAGCTGTTGAAGGAAATAGAAGCGCGCGCGGGCAAGGCACGCGTGTCTTCAGTAACACTGGCCATCTGCCAGCTCGGTCTTGGCAATCGCTCAGCCGCGCTCGATGCAATGGAGGCCGCGGTGAGAAACCACGAGATAGCCGTCTTCACAGCGTATTCGCCGTTGTTGGACAGGACCTGGGACCCTCTGCGCGGCGATCCACGGTGGAACAAGATACTCCGGTCGGCGAATCTGGCAGA
>CAYMKQ010000171.1:0-2351 GCA_964391175.1 uncultured Gemmatimonadaceae bacterium
CGCCACAGCGCCGAGTGCCGGCCGCTACACCTGCCCAATGCACCCAGACGTGCGCGCCGATCGGCCGGGTTCCTGTCCAAAGTGCGGAATGGCGCTTGAAGCGTCGTCCCCGCGACCACCTGCGTCGAAGACCGAGTGGGTATGCCCGATGCACCCGGAGATTGTCCGCGATGCGCCGGGTGCCTGCCCGATCTGCGGCATGGCGCTCGAGCCGCGCTCGGCCCTGACCGCCGAGGAGGAAGAGAATCCCGAGCTTCGCGACATGAGTCGACGGTTCTGGCTTGCAACGCTCTTCACCATACCGCTGCTCCTGCTCGCGATGGGCGAGTACGTTCCTGCGCTCCAGAGTCTGCGCGCGTCGCTCATGTCGATCCGGGCCTGGACGGTCCTAGAGCTCCTGCTGGCGACGCCCGTGTGCATCTGGGCCGCATGGCCGTTCTATGAGCGCGCCGTGCAGTCGGTGAGGAACCGCAGCCTGAACATGTTCACTCTCATCGGGCTCGGCGTCTCCGTTGCATACGTCTACAGCGTGGTGGCGGCCCTGATTCCGGGGATCTTTCCGGGATCATTCCGTGACCGGTCAGGCGAGGTCGCGGTATACTTCGAGGCGGCCGGCGTCATCGTGACGTTGATCCTGCTGGGGCAGGTCCTCGAGCTTCGGGCTCGCACTGCGACCGGCGCGGCCATTCGCAAGCTCCTTGGCCTCGCTCCGACCACGGCGCGCCGCATTCGGGCAGATGGAAGCGAGGAAGACGTTCCGCTGGCGGTCGTGCAGGTCGGCGACCGGCTTCGGATCAGGCCCGGAGAGAAGGTCCCGGTTGATGGCATCGTGCTCGATGGCGCGAGCTCGATCGACGAGTCGATGGTCACTGGCGAGTCGATACCAGTTGAGAAGCATGCCAACGATCGCGTCGTTGGGGCGACCGTCAATGGGACGGGCGCCCTCGTCATGCAAGCCGAGAAAGTGGGCGCGGACACTCTCCTCTCACGCATAGTCGCCCTGGTGGCGGACGCCCAACGAAGCCGTGCACCCATCCAGAAGCTTGCAGACGCCGTCGCAGGTTACTTCGTCCCAGTCGTTGTTGGCATCGCCGTCGTCACGTTCGTGGTGTGGAGCCTCGTTGGTCCTGACCCGCGAATGGCGCACGCGCTCATCAACGCGGTCGCCGTCGTCATCATCGCCTGCCCCTGCGCCCTCGGGCTCGCGACTCCGATGTCGATCATGGTCGCGACTGGCCAGGGTGCGACCATGGGCGTCCTCTTTCGCAACGCCGAGGCGATCGAGGTGATGCGCAAGGTGGATACACTGGTTGTGGACAAGACCGGAACCCTCACTGAGGGCAAGCCGAAGCTGATGTCCGTGCTGCCCGTTCCGGCGATCGACGAGGAGACGCTTCTTCGTCTCGCCGCGACTCTCGAACGAGGAAGTGAGCACCCGCTTGCGGACGCCATCGTTTCAGGGAGCGAGGCTCGTGGTGTGAAGCTTGGCGAGGCATCGCGATTCGAGAGCATCACTGGCAAGGGCGTGCGCGGAACTGTGGACGGTCGCGCCGTCGCCCTGGGGAATCGTGCGCTCATTGACCAGCTGGGGGTCGCGCTCGGTCCGCTCGCGGAAAAGGCAGAGGCGCTGCGTGTCGGAGGACAGACAGTCATGTTCGTCGTGATCGACGGTGAGCCTGCGGGCCTCGTTGGAGTCGCCGACCCTGTCAAGGAAAGCACGCCTGAGGCGATTCGCGCGCTTCACGACGAGGGCATCCGCATCGTGATGTTGACGGGAGACAGTCGCACGACAGCAGCGGCCGTGGCCAGGCAACTGAAGATCGACGAGGTGATCGCCGAGGTGCTACCAGATCAGAAGATCGATGTCGTGAAGCGCCTCCAGAAGGAGGGGCGTTTCGTGGCTATGGCGGGCGACGGCATCAACGACGCTCCCGCGCTCGCGCAGGCGCAGGTCGGCATCGCCATGGGGACCGGCACTGATGTCGCGATGGAGAGTGCTGCCGTGACGCTGGTAAAGGGCGACCTCAGGGGGATCATCCGTGCTCGCCGACTGTCGCGGAACACGATGCGGAACATCAGGCAGAACCTCTTCTTTGCGTTCATCTACAACGCGGTTGGCGTGCCGATCGCGGCGGGCGTTCTCTATCCGTTTTTTGGAGTGCTCCTGTCGCCCATCATTGCCGCGGCCGCCATGAGTTTCAGTTCGGTGTCTGTAGTGGGAAACGCGCTCAGGTTGCGGCGCATCGCGTGAGCGGAGAGTATGAAAGGGATCGATACGCGCCTCCCTTGCGCTGCACGAAAGCTCCAAACCACCAGCCGTTGTGGGGTCTCATAGCCAACCCCCAACGAAA
>CAYMKQ010000172.1:0-2315 GCA_964391175.1 uncultured Gemmatimonadaceae bacterium
GAATATTGTCGAGGGACGGGAGCAGAATACTGAGGCCGCCTTTGCGCGTTTCCTGCGAATCGCACTCGGCTCCGCTTCCGAGCTCGAGTACCATCTGATGGCGGCGCGGGACATCCACGCCATATCTAGAAGTGAGTGTCTGTCACTTTCTGGTCAGGTGGTTGAGGTGAGAATGATGCTTCATGGCTTGCTACGCCGTCTCAAGAATCCAACGAGACCAACGGAGTCGGCGACACGAAACGTCCCGGCGTCGTAAGGCTGGGAGCTGACAGCTTTCGGCTGGTGGCTGGCAGCCTGGAAGTTCTTGCACTTAAGAGTTCTTTCCCTGAATTCCCGGATGAACCTAATTATCCTGCAGCTCCCTCAGAAAGCTCGGACTCAGTAGCGATGTTCATCGACCGAGCTGTGATCCGCGTAGAAGGCGGAACGGGGGGATCGGGTTGCACATCCTTCCGCCGCGAATGGCGTACGCCAATGGGCGGTCCTGACGGCGGTGATGGCGGCCGCGGGGGTAGCGTGATCGTCCGGGGCGACTCGAATCTCGCCACCCTCCTCGACTACACGTACCGCGACAACTGGGTCGCCGAGCGCGGCGAGCACGGGATGGGGGCGAACAAGAGCGGCCGCTCGGGAGCGGACATCGTGATGCCCGTACCTCCCGGGACGATCCTCAGGGATACGGCAACCGGCGAGATCGTCGCGGAGATTCTCGAAGACGGACAGGAGGTCGTGATTGCCCAGGGCGGGCGCGGAGGGAAGGGCAACGCGTTCTTTGCCACCGCGACCCATCAATCGCCGCGCGAGTGGCAGCCCGGCGAGGAAGGGGTCGTACGAACGCTCGAGATGGAGCTCAAGCTGATCGCCGATGTGGGGCTGGTCGGCCAGCCGAACGCGGGGAAATCGACTCTTCTCTCAGTGATCTCCGCCGCACGCCCCAAGATCGCCGACTACCCGTTCACCACTCTTCAGCCCAATCTCGGGGTTGTTCAGCTCTCCGACCACCGGACGTTCGTCGTCGCCGACATCCCCGGCATCATCGAGGGGGCGCACGAGGGCAAGGGGCTGGGGCTCCAGTTCCTTCGTCACCTCGAGCGAACCCGGATCCTCGCCTTTCTGATCCCCATCGACGCGCTCGATTGGCAGGCCGAATACGATCAGCTGAAACACGAGATCGCCGAGTACTCGCAGGATCTCGCGGCGAAGCCGCACTGCGTGGTTTTTACCAAGATGGATCTGCTCGGAGAGGCGTACGCGCCGCCGATCGAGGCGCCGGGTGCGTTCGGACTTTTCTCCGTCAGCGCTCCGGCGCGAGAGGGGCTGGACGCCCTCACCGCGGCGTGGTGGACGCAGCTGCTGCACTTAAAGCGGGGTGTGAAGACGGCGGATGTAACCGTAAGTCTGCCGTAATCTTAAGTGCAGGCACTTGAAGCCGATCCCGGCGCCGCCGAATGGGCTGTCCAAACCTGGCACCGCGGATCGGAGTGGTACCCGGAGGAGCTGCTCGATCTCGCTCAACCCCCGGAGAGGCTCTATGCGCTTGGGCTCGCCGCGGCGCTGGCCGGACCGCGCGTGGCCATCGTCGGCACGCGGAATTCGACGGCTTATGGCGAGAGGATCACGCGGAGCCTGACCCGGGCTCTGGTGCGAGCCGGGGTGTCCGTCATCAGCGGCATGGCGAGGGGGATCGATGGGACGGCCCATCGGACGGCGCTCGAGGAGGGTGGACGTACCGTGGCGGTGCTGGGGACCGGGATCGATGTCCCCTATCCTGCCGGCCATCGCCAGTTGCATCGGGTCATTGCCCAGAAGGGTCTCGTGCTGTCGGAAAACCCGCCCGGCATGAAGGCTCACGCAGGCGCGTTCCCGAAACGGAACCGCATCATCGCCGCGCTGGCCCCAGTAACTATCGTCGTTGAAGCCGGCCGAAAGAGTGGAGCCCTCAACACCGCTGGACAGGCGCTCGAGCTGGATCGAGTCGTCGCCGCGGTGCCCGGGCCGATCGACTCCGAGCAGAGCCTGGGATCGAACGAGCTGCTCCGGGATGGGGCGGTGGTGATCGCTTCGGCCGAGGATGCCTTGGCGCTCCTCGGAGTGACCGCTCCAAAGGTGAGGGAGGCGCCAGCGCTGCCTGAGACGGAACGACAAATCTGGGATGCGCTCGGCGAGGGCTACGCCGACATCGATCTACTCTCGGCAAAGGCCGGTCTCCCGGTAGCGGAATGTCTCGCCGCGATCACGTCACTCGAGATCATGGGACTGATCGAATGCTCGCACGGTGGGGAGATCAGGCGGCGGTGAGGCTAGTATTCCTCTGG
>CAYMKQ010000173.1:0-2311 GCA_964391175.1 uncultured Gemmatimonadaceae bacterium
GCTTGCTCGGGCCGACCAGCGCTGTTCCCATCCCTCCCCCGCGGTTGGAGCAACCGAGGCGGTTCCGGCGTATTAATTAAATTAGGAGAGCACGAAGCAGAGATTTCATGCCTGGAGCCCGAGTCACGAAAGCATGGCGTGAAACCTGTAGCAAATGGATTGTGTCCTATCAGCTACAACCCTCAGCCACATAGTCGCATGTCAATTGGAACAAGCAGAGCGCGGCTCGTCGTAGCCGCGGTAACGGCATTCGTGGGCGGACTGATCGTCGCGTCCGGTCTCAACTGGACCAAGCTCGGCTTCGCGCAGAGTCGCCCGGCCGCGGCCGTGGTGCAGCCGATCGCCGACGCGAGCAACGCGTTCGTGGCGATCGCGAACAACGTCACGCCGGCCGTCGTATCGATCGAGGTGTTCAGCGCGGCTCGCCCGAGTGGAGCCACGCCACGCGCTCGCATCATGCCGGCGCCCCAGGGCGCTCCTCCCGGAATGGAGGACTTCTTCCGTCAGTTCGATCTGCCGCAACACCCGCGCGCCACGCGCGGCCAGGGCTCCGGCTTCATCGTGACGCCGACGGGATACATCCTCACCAACAACCACGTCGTGACGAATTCCGATCGTCAGACGATCGCGGACAGAGTGACGGTGCGCATGATGGATCACCGCGTCTTCACCGCGCGCGTGGTCGGCTCGGACCGCACGACGGACGTGGCCGTGATCAAGATCGAGGGAAACAACTTCCCGACGCTGGCTCTGGGCAGCGACATCAACACCCGCACCGGTGAGTGGGTCCTTGCGATCGGCAACCCGCTCGGGCTGGAGAACACCGTCACGGCCGGCATCATCAGCGCAAAGGGAAGGAGTCTCGCTGATCTGATGAATCCGGATGGCAGAAACCAGTACGCCATCAGCGACCTGATCCAGACCGACGCCGCGATCAATCCCGGTAACTCGGGTGGGCCGCTCGTCAACGCGCGCGGTGAAGTGATTGGAATCAATAGTGCGATAGCGAGCTCCACCGGCTACAACGCCGGCTACGGCTTCGCCATTCCGATCACGCTCGCCAAGCGTGTTATGGACGAGATCATCGCTCACGGGCGCGTGCGCATCCCGGCCCTCGGCATCGTCATCGACGACGTGACGCCGGCGGACGCCGCGGTCGCGGGCGTCAGGGACATTCGCGGAGTGCTCGTCCGTAACTTCCCGAGCGACGACACGCCGGCGCGGAAGGCAGGCCTCCAGCCCGGTGATGTCATCATCAAAGCCGATGGTCAGGACGTCGATCGCGTCAGCATGCTGCAGCGTATCGTGCGCAATCACAATCCCGGTGAGACCATCGAGGTCGAAGCCATGCGTTACGGGCAGCGAAAGACTTTCCGCGTGACTCTTATGGAAGCGCAGACTCAGCCCCAGGTGGCGACGTCGGCGACGCGGACGGAGCCCGCCGGCGGCGGCAATCCGCAGCCGGCACTCGGGATCTCGGTGGCGCCGGTGAGCCAGGAGCTCGCGGCGCAAGCGAGAATGCCGATGCCCGTGCGCGGCGTGATGGTCTCGGATGTCATCCCGGGTGGTCCGGCCGAGGACAAGCTGCACCGCAACGATGTCATAACCGAGGTGCTCTTTCCCGGCCCTCGCCGCTTCATCCTGACGCCCGCCGATCTCGACCAGGCGCTCAGGCGCCTGAAGAACGGCGACTACATCAGCCTCAACGTGTTTTCGCTGGCGGATCCCACACACGCCACGCGTGTCGTGAATCTGCGAGTGGGCGGCTGAGCAGAGGCCGCGCCGCGTATGGACGCGAAGCCCCCGCGGGAATCCGCGGGGGCTTCGTCGTTTGATGCGTGGGAGTCTCGCGCTATCTTAGGACTGCTGACGCGGAAGTGGCGGAATTGGTAGACGCGCTGGACTTAGGATCCAGTGGAGCAATCCGTGGGGGTTCGAGTCCCCCCTTTCGCACTGCACTGGTGAATGGCATCTCACGACTCGTGCTGTTCGCTCGTACGTGGAAGCGAGAGCGTAAATCGCGCCCCTTGCCCTTCGCTGCTCTCCGCGATGAGATCGCCGTTCATCGCGTGTGCGAGATCACGGCTGATCGCCAACCCGAGCCCCACGCCGCTTTCCCGGTCAGCGAGGCCTTCCTTCAACTGGACAAACGGGTCGAAGATGGCATCGAGCTTCTCCGCGGCGATTCCGATCCCGGTGTCGGTGATGCGCAAGAGCACCGTATCACCTGCCGCCTCGCAGTCGGCTGAAATACGGCCGCCCGCGGGAGTGAACTTGATTGCATTGGAAAAAAGGTTCACCAGAATCTGAG
>CAYMKQ010000174.1:0-2289 GCA_964391175.1 uncultured Gemmatimonadaceae bacterium
GTGGGTCAGAAGATCAAGGACTCGCTGCGCCGGCATGCAGAGCGTGATGCCGACAGGATCACGATCGAAGCGAGAGACGGCCGGGTAACTTTGCGGGGAACCGTCAGCTCGTTCGCCGAGCGACAGGACGCGGAGCGTGCTGCGTGGCAAGCTCCCGGCGTTACGAACGTCGAGGACATGATCGCCGTCACCTATTGAACCGGCGTTCAGGCTCGCGAGTTATGGAAGGGGGTCTTATGAAGCGTTTTCTCAACCGCCGCGAAGCGGGAATCGAATTGGCGGAGAAGCTCGGCCACTTTGCCGGCAGACAGGATGTCGTCGTTCTCGGGCTCGCGCGCGGGGGAGTTCCGGTCGCGTACGAAGTTGCGCGCGCCCTTCGTGTGCCGCTCGACGTGTTCGTCGTGCGGAAGCTGGGCGCACCCGGGCACGAGGAGTTTGCCATCGGCGCCATCGCTACCGGGGGTGTCCGCGTGCTGAACCAGGAAGCGATACAGCTTCTCGGGATTACTTCGAGCGCGATCGAGCGGGTAACGATGCTGGAACAGCAGGAGCTGGAACGCAGGGAGAAGATATATCGGGGCGACCGTCCCGCGGCGAGTGTAAAAGGCCGAACCGTGATCGTCGTGGATGATGGTCTCGCCACGGGGGCCACCATGCAGGCCGCGATAACAGCCCTGCGTAGACAGGGCCCGGCAGCCATTATCGCCGCTGCTCCGGTCGTTGCTCCCGACACGTGCCGGTACCTCCGCACAGTCGCGGATGGCTGTGAGTACGTGCAGGCACCCGAGCCGTTCTACGGAGTTGGACTCTGGTACGCCGACTTTTCGCCAACGAGCGACCGGGAAGTCCAATCGCTTCTGGAGGCCGCGGCACGCACCGCTCCGCCTCCCGTTCCACATCACGCTTATCAGTACTGAGGAGGGCAACATGACGCTGTCTATTGATCGAGGGCTTTACCACGACCTGCGGAAGGAAGCGCATCCAATGACGGGCGACCGCGAGGATTTTGATCCGCTTATCGCGCTCGTCGGCGACAGCCGCTTCGTCCTCATAGGCGAAGCCTCCCATGGAACGCACGAGTTCTACCGGATACGCGCCGAGATCACCAAGCGACTCATTCGCGAGAAAGGCTTCTCCGCAATTGCGGTGGAAGCCGACTGGCCCGACGCCTATCGCGTGAATCGTTATGTGCAGGGCAGGGGCAGCGACACAGATGCCACGCAGGCGCTTGGTGGCTTCAAGCGCTTTCCGCAGTGGATGTGGCGAAACGCGGATGTACTCGAGTTCATCGGCTGGCTTCGCGACCACAACGACGCGATGCCGATCGGACGAAAAGTCGGCTTTTACGGGCTCGACCTCTACAGCCTACACGCCTCGATGGAAGCAGTGTTGTCATATCTGCGGGTAGTCGATCCGGCAGCGGCTCTCAGAGCTCAGAGCCGTTATGCCTGCTTCGAGCATTTCGGTGAGAGTCCACAGGACTACGGATACGCGACGACGGTTGGCCTCGCTCCGTCGTGCGAGAATGAAGTAGTCGCTCAGCTCGTGGAGCTGCAAAAGTCGGCCGCTGACTATGCGATTCGCGATGGGAGACTGGCAGCAGACGATCTCTTCTTTGCTGAACAGAATGCGAGAGTGGTTCTGAACGCCGAGCGCTACTATCGGGCGATGTTCGGCAATCGCGCCGAGTCATGGAATCTGCGCGACCGGCACATGGCCGCGACGCTGGATGCTCTAATCGCGTTTCTGGAGTTCGACCGGCGCCGCCCGAAGATTGTAGTGTGGGCACACAACTCACATCTCGGTGATGCCCGCGCAACCGAGATGGGGAGCAGAGGTGAGCTGAATATCGGTCAGCTGGTGCGAGAGCGATGGGGGCACGCTGCGCTTCTCGTCGGGTTCAGCACCTACTCGGGCACCGTGACAGCGGCATCAGATTGGGACAAGCCGGCTGAGCGGAAAACCGTGCGTCCGGCTCTCGAAGAGAGTTACGAAGCTCTCTTTCACGAGCTCGGCATCGGAAACTTCTTCCTCGGTCTCCGTGAAAACAATGAAGCCATTCTCGGCTTGAGGCAGCCGCGGCTGGAGCGCGCGATAGGCGTCATCTATCGCCCGGAGACGGAGCGAATGAGCCACTACTTTCGCGCACGATTGCCGCACCAGTTCGACGCCATACTTCACTATGACGTGACTCGCGCCGTCGAGCCACTGGAGCGGACAGGCCTGTGGGAGCGCGGTGAGCTCCCCGAAACTTATCCCTCGACGCTTTGACGGGTGTCGAGAGGAGGA
>CAYMKQ010000175.1:0-2244 GCA_964391175.1 uncultured Gemmatimonadaceae bacterium
CCTGCACAGATCACGATGAAGCCGGCGGAAAGATGGGTTCGCGCGCGCTGATTGCAGCCGGGCTTGCGAGCATCGCGCTCGCCGTCGGCTCCTGCTCCAACGCATCCGCCGGCGACGCGATTACCCTCCGCCTCTGGGCGATGGGCCGCGAAGGCGAGGTCGTCTCCGAGCTGATCCCCGCATTCGAGAAGGAGCATCCCGGGATCAAGGTCGAAGTGCAGCAGATCCCCTGGACCGCCGCGCACGAGAAGCTACTCACCGCCTACGTCGGCGAAGCCACGCCCGACATCGCGATGCTCGGCAACACGTGGGTGCCGGAGTTCGTCGCGCTCAACGCGCTCGAGCCGCTCGACGCGATGGTCGCTGGATCGAAGCACATCGTGCGCGACGATTTCTTTCCCGGAATCTGGAGGACGAACGTCGTCGACGGAAAGACGTACGGCATCCCATGGTACGTGGACACGAGGCTCGTCTATTACCGCTCCGACATCCTCGCCAAAGCCGGCTACAGCGAATTGCCGACTACGTGGGCGGGTTGGATGACGGCGATGAAGAAAATCAAATCGCAGATGGGCGACAGGCAGTATCCGATGCTGATGCCGACCAACGAGTGGCCGCAACCGGTTGGCTTCGCGCTCGAGACGGGCTCGCCGATCCTCAAGGATGGCGGTCGGTACGGCGCGTTTCAGGAGCCCAAGTTCAGGAAGGCGTTCGATTTCTATCTCAGCTTCTTCCGCGAGGGGCTCGCCCCGCCGGTGAGCAGCTCGCAGATCTCCAACCTCTTCCAGGAATTCGAGCGCGGCAACATCGCGATGTACATCTCGGGACCCTGGTACATCGGGGAGTTCAGGAACCGCCTCGACAAGAGCGTGCAGGACAAGTGGATGACGGCGCCGATGCCGGGGATCGACGGACCCGGCGCGTCGATGGCCGCCGGATCGAGTCTCTCGCTTTTCGCCGGATCACCACACAAGAAGGAGGCGTGGCTTCTCATGGAGTATCTCTCGCGTCCTGAGATCCAGCTCGAGTTCTATAGACTTACAGGCGATCTGCCACCCCGGAAAAAGGCGTGGCAGGATACCGCACTAGCCAACAACAAGTACGCGCGCGCCTTCCGCGACCAGCTCGAGCGCGTGGTGCCGCTACCGCAGGTGCCGGAGTGGGAGGAGATCGCTACCACCATCTTCGAGCACGGCGAGCGGGCTATACGCGGCTCGGCGACTGTCGATGAGACGCTCGCGTCCCTCGATCGCGACGTCAACGCGATGCTCGAGAAGCGACGGTATCTTCTTGATCAACAAGCCCGGGCTAAATGATGGTGAGGAATCAGATTACGGGGACATCTGGAGGGGATGCAAGTTATGAGTTGTCAGTTGGTTAGTTGGTCAGTTGTCAGTGGTTATCAGTTGAGGCATTACAAACTGACAACCACTGACACACTGACCACTCATGACTGTCCACTCACAACTTGCATCCCCCGTAAGTGACTGAGGGGGCAGACCTGTCACCGAGCACCCAGATGAGTGCACAAATCCCTTCCGGCGTCGGCAAGGCGGCGTGGCTGTTCCTCGCGCCAGCGCTGATTCTGATCTTCATTTTTTTCTTCCTGCCCGTTCTCGCATCGCTCGTGTTGAGCGTCACTGACTTCGACATCTACGCGATTGCCAATCCCTCGACCACGCGCTTCGTCGGTCTCAAGAACTACAGCAGGCTGCTCCAGAGCCCCGAGTTCTGGCAGGCGCTCAGGAACACCTTCTACTTCGCGATGGTTGGTGGACCGCTCACAATCGCCGTCTCGCTCGCGACCGCGCTCCTTCTCAACGCCAAACTCGTGCGGTTCAAGAGCTTCTTTCGCACCATCTACTTCATTCCCTTCGTCACCACGCTCGTCGCGGTGTCGATCGTCTGGCGCTACCTCTACCACACGCGCTACGGACTATTGAATTACGGACTCGGCTACCTCGGCATCGGGCCCATCGACTGGCTGGGCGATCCGAACTGGGCGATGCCGGCGATCATCCTCATGGCGGTGTGGAAGAGCTTCGGCTACAACATGCTGATCTTCATCGCCGGGTTGCAGTCGATTCCCTCAGAGTTGTACGACGCGGCCGAGATCGATGGCGCCGGTCCGGTGCGCCGCTTCTTCAATGTCACGCTCCCGCTCCTCGGCCCGACGCTCCTATTCGTCGGCGTCATAACCATGATCGGCTACTTCCAGCTGTTCGCCGAGCCGTATGTGATGAC
>CAYMKQ010000176.1:0-2213 GCA_964391175.1 uncultured Gemmatimonadaceae bacterium
ATCAGCGTGAAGGCGATGCATGGATCGCACCATGGCACGCTGTAAAGCGCAGACCCGCGGCCGTCGTCACCGCGGGGCATCGTCACGGCGACCGCAGCCTAAAGCGCCAAGCTCTGCTCCCCAGAATATGTCACGGCGAACACACATGTCTTTCTGTCTTGGCGCCCGCGAGGTATTGACAGACTGTCGGCTAGTTTGTACCCGTGTAGCCATGACCTCGCTCGGAATCCACACGCCACGGGGCGTGGTGCGATCGAGTGGGGCCGGACCCTGGACCGCGCAAAGCGGATCTTTCTCCAACGTCGGAGGGTGTATGCGACTGAAATGTGTTTTCGCGGCAGCTGCCTTGCTGCTGGCTTCCATTCCCGCGTCGGCGCAGACGCGCACTGTCACCGGTACGGTCACTGATGCGCCGACCGGACAGCCACTCGAGGGAGCGAGGATCTCGGTTCGCGGCACGACGCTCTCTACATCCACGGGAGCGGCCGGCCAGTTTACGCTGGGAAATGTTCCAGCGGGCGACGTCACGGTCACCATCAGGAGGATCGGCAACAATCCCGCGGATGTAAGGCTGGCAGCGGGGCAGAATGATCTGCGCGCCTCTCTCACGCGCGATCCGCTGCGTCTGTCGGATGTCGTCGTCACCGGACAAGCCACGGCGGTCGAGCGTCGCAACCTGGCCAACGCGGTCGCCACTGTGAGCCGAGAGGAAGTTTCGCGCGTCTCGGCCCAGACCGTGGAGCAGGCGCTCCAGGGAAAGGTCGTCGGCGCATCGATCCAGGCCAACTCGGGAGCGCCTGGTGGCGGAATGCAGATGCGGCTCCGCGGCGTGACATCGATCAATGGCTCGTCAGAGCCTCTTTACGTCGTGGACGGCGTCGTGCTGAGCAACGTTGCCATTCCTTCCAACCAGAATGCCGTGACCAGGTCCACTCAGGGATCGAATCCGTCACTCACCCAGGACGCGCAGGTCAATCGCATCGCGGACCTCAACCCCAACGACATCGAGAACATCGAGGTCTTGAAGGGAGCGTCGGCGTCGGCGATCTACGGCTCGAGAGCGTCGAATGGCGTGGTGATCATCACCACTCGGCGTGGAAGCCCGGGGGAGAGGCGAATCAGTGCCACGCAGCGCATCGGCATCTCGAAGATTTCCAACACGCTTGGCTCGAGGACCTTCAATACGCTGGCCGAAGCAACCGCGGCGTGGGGAGTCTCCGCGGTCAACTTCTTTACGCCGGGCATCGTGTACGATCACGAGCGCGAGCTGGCGGGCCGTACTCCGGTGTCGAGCGAAAGCATAGTGGATTTGAGCGGTGGCGACGAGGACACGCGCTATTTCGCATCGGGCCTGTGGAAGCACGACGGCGGAATCATCGATAACACGGGATACGCGAAGCAAGCAGTCCGCGCAAATCTCGATCAGGATTTCGGGAAGCGGCTCAACTTCAGCTTGCAGACGAGTGCCACGCGGTCGCTCGCCCAGCGCGGTCTCACCAACAACGACAACGCGAGCGTCAGCTTTTGGATGGTGTTCCCGTTCACGCCGAGCTTTCTCGACCTGCGCCGGAATCCCGACGGAACCTTTCCATCGAATCCGTTCGTAGCCAGCAATCCGCTACAGACAGCAGCGCTGATGAAGAACGACGAAAAGGTGCTGCGGTCAATTCTGTCCGGTCGGCTGACGCTCACTGCGATCGAGCGGCAAGCGTATAACCTCAAGTTCGTTTTGAACGGAGGAGCAGACCAGTTCTCACAGGAAAACTCTCTCCTCTTTCCGCCGGAGCTGCAGTTCGAGCCGATCGACGATGGGCAGCCAGGTACGGCGCTCCTCAGCAACAGCAACAATTTGAATCTCAACCTGGGCACGAGCGGAGTGTTGACGTTCACGCCCCAGAGCGGCGCCTTCACGGCGACTACTTCGGTGGGCGTGAGCGGGTCGAGTCGGGATCTCCGCATTTCGCGCATCGTGAGCCGGAATCTCCCTGGCGGAATCGGAATCGTCGGGGCAGGAACCAACGTACGAGTGCTCGAGCAGCGGCAGCGCGTCGAGGATTTCGGCGTCTTCGCGCAGGAGGAATTCCTGACGCTGAGCGAGCGTCTGCTCCTGACGGCGGGAATCAACGCTGACCGAAGCAGTGCCAACAGCGACATCAATAAGTACTTCTACTATCCCAAGTTCTCCGGGTCATTCCGATTCCCCCAGCCGTTCC
>CAYMKQ010000177.1:0-2162 GCA_964391175.1 uncultured Gemmatimonadaceae bacterium
TCGCGCGGCCTTCGACCCGTTACTGTGAGAAGGCAGACGCCATAACTACGCAACTCCCGACGCCGCCGGAAAAGCTAAACAGCTAATAGCGTCGTCAGCTTACAGCTCCCTGCTTCGGTTTTGTGGATGCCAGCCGTCAGCGCCACGAACTCAGAAGTTACCCAGCCGCTGCCTCGGGGACCGCACCGAATCTCCGCTCGCGGGAGTGGAACTCGCTCACGGCCTTGTCGAGATCGGCGTGAGTGAAGTCCGGCCAGCGACGATCCGTGAAATAGAGCTCGGCGTATGCGCACTCCCAGAGGAGGAAGTCGCTGAGCCGCTGCTCGCCACCAGTGCGGATCAGGAGGTCCACATCGCGGCACTCGCCTGTCCAGTGGTCGACCTCGCCCATCGCGCGCGCGAGATCCTCGCGCGTGATCCTCTCGGCACCGCGGAGACTCTCCGCAGCCCTCAACATCGCGTCGCGGGCGGAATAATCCACAGCGATGCGAAGATCGAGCCTCTTGCCGTGCCTCGTTGCCTCTTCGGCAGCGTTGATCGCGCGTAGCAGCTCCGAGGGGATGCGATCGCGGCGTCCGATGATACGCATCCGCACGTCGTTGGTGACACAGCGGTCCATTTCCGAGACCAGATAGCGCCGGAAGAGCCGCATGAGGAGCGCGACCTCTCGCGACGGACGCGCCCAGTTGTCGGCGGAAAATGCGTAAAGCGTCAGCATCCCGATCCCGCAGTCCGGCGCCGCCTCGACGATCTTGCGGACCACGCGGGCGCCCGCGATGTGACCCGCGGTGCGGGGCCGGCCGCGCGCGTTCGCCCAGCGGCCGTTCCCGTCCATGATGATGGCGACGTGAATTCCGGACTGAGCCGAGGTCTGCTTCGGCGCCCGGGGGGGGGCGTGCTGGTACTTCACGGCATGGTGGGAGTGCGACATTTTTTAGCGCTCCCGCGTGGCGCGGATGAGCGCTTCCATGTGGTCGAGGTAACGCTCGAGCGCGCGGCGTCCGCTGGCGGTGAGGCGGTATTCCGTCTTCGGCATCCGTCCCTTGAAGGATTTCGTGCACGTGATGTAATCCGCTTCCTCGAGCTTGCGGGCGTGGACGCTGAGGTTGCCATCCGTCGTCTTCATCAGCTTCTTGAGATCACTGAAGCTGAGGGAGTCGTTGACGGCGAGGGCGCTCACGATCCCGAGTCGCAGACGCTCGTGAATCAGCCGGTCGAAGACGCCCGCGCGCCCCGGGGACGGCGACTTCCCGTCCGTTTTGCCGCGGAAGGTACGCAGTCCGCTTCCCATGCCGGGGGGGGGGCGGTCGTCGTCGCGCGCTGTCCCATGCTTAGCCACCGTGCCTCCGCGCGATCGGAATTCCGAAGCCGATGTGAAGACCACCAAACGCGGTGGCCATGATCCAGCCGTTCCACGAAGGTGGAGTGAAGAGCGCAATGGTGCCGGCGAGCATGAAGCAGAACCCCATCACCGGCACGACTCTCACGGAAAACGCGCCGCCGGCGACGACCCCAGTTCCGTATAGCAGCAGCCAGATGCCGGGAATCATCTCGACCAGGCCCGCGCGGTAGAGCACTATTGTGAGAAGCGCGCCCACGACCATGGGTGGAGAGAAGCTGAGCAGAAACTTGCGACCCGGACCGGAGAGGAGAGGCATGTGAGCGTTGCGCGCTTTGCGCACGATCGCCCAGAGCATCACCACGGGTGCGAACACCGCGGCTGCGATCCAGACATAGAGCGCCTCGACAGGGGTCGGCTGCACAGCTGCGAGCACCCCGGCGGCAATGGCGATCACGCCGACCGCCACCATTCCCCAACCCGACACGGCCGTGAACGAGCCGGCCGCCTCCATGGTGTCGCGGATGAAAGCGAGGTTGTCCATCGCCCGCACGTGGAGCGCGGGCGGGTCGGGAGCCGGAGCGCGATGAAGGGGGGTAACCGAGGCCATCGTGCTAAGTTACCCCGTCAGCCGACAACGGTCAAGTACTTTGCTGTGTAAAGTCGGCGGGTTCCTGCCGCCGGGCGGCGTCCGTTGCAGGGCTGGGGGGATCCAAGTTTTGAGTTGTCAGTTGGTTAGTTGGCCAGTTGACAGTGGTTGTCAGTCTAACTGCCAACAGACTGACAACCACTGACCAACTGACAACTCAATACTGTCAACTCA
>CAYMKQ010000178.1:0-2121 GCA_964391175.1 uncultured Gemmatimonadaceae bacterium
GGCGACCATAATGTCCGGGGAGGTAGCACGTGTCCAAGCTGCGCTTCAAGATCTCGATGTCGCTCGACGGCTTCGTTGCCGGTCCCAGCCAGAGCGTGGACAATCCCCTTGGGATCGGCGGCATGCGGCTGCACCAGTGGGTGTTTCCACTCACGGTCTGGCGAGCGATGCAGGGCCTTGAAGGTGGTGAGGTCAATGAAAGCACGCCGGTTGTCGAGGAGTCGCTTGCGAACATCGGGGCCACTGTGATGGGGCGCAACATGTTCGGCGGCCACCCCGGCCCCTGGGACGCCAGGAAACCGTGGAACGGTTGGTGGGGACTCAACCCGCCGTTCCATCACCCGGTGCTCGTGCTCACGCATTACCCACGCGAGGCACTCGAGCTTGAAGGCGGAACGACCTTCATGTTCGTCACCAAGGGCATCGAGGCGGCGCTCGAACAGGCGCGGCGAGCCGCCAACGCCAAGGACGTATCGCTCGCTGGCGGCGCGAGTGCCGCACAGCAATTTCTCGCGGCCGGCCTCGTGGACGAAATGGAGATCAACGTCGTGCCGACGCTCCTCGGCAGCGGTGAGCGGCTATTCGATGCCGTCGGCGACGATCTGCACGGGCTGGCACTCGTGCGGACGGTCGCTACGCCAAAGGTGACGCACCTCAAGTTCGCAAGGCGCTGAGAGGAGTGATGGCGGCGCAAGCTTACCCGCGACCACCCTGGCCGCGGGTACGCCATCGAGCCCAGCTCGACGCATTTGTGAGCTGATCGACGCTAGTCCAGTGTTGTGAGAAGGCGGTCCAGCGCCGCGTAGCTCTGATTCAGCCCGCCTTCCATCCCCGATTGCAGCATACCGTCGCGCTCCTCGGTGGTGTGGAATAGCGATGTGTTAACGAGTCGCGTGCGACCGTCGCCAAGGTCCTCGAGCGTCGCGGTTTCGACGGCCACGTGGCCAGGCATCCCGTCCCACTCGAACGTTTGGACGATCCGCTTCGGCGGCGTGACCTCGCGAAAACGGCCTTCGAAACCGTGCACGCCATCCGGGCCGTGCTCGACGAATCGCCAGTGGCCGCCGCGCTCGACCTCCATCCGCTCGATCACGAGCTTGTTGCCGCGCCCCCACCATTGCGCGACGAGCTTGGGGTCGGTCATCGCTTGCCATACTCGGTCGCGTGGTGCGTTGAAGATTCGCTCGATGCGGATTTCGCGATCGGTGGGCGAGGTGATCGTTGCCTTGACGGCGGGTTCGTGCTCCGTGGTAGTCGTCATTGTTTCTCCCTTGTGCACTCGAGGAATTCCCCGAGCCGGTTGAGGCGGCCCTGCAGCATCCGCCGGTATGCCGCGATCCACGCGGTCTCATCATCCAGTTGGCGCGGGCCGAGCCGGCATCGGCGTACCCGTCCGACTTTCTCAGTAGTCACCAGCCCGGCCGCTTCGAGCACTCGGACGTGCTTCTTGATGCCCGTCAGGGTGATGTCGAAGCCCTCGGCCAGCTCGCTGATCCCGGCGTCCGATCTCCCGAGGCGCTCGAGAATCCCGCGGCGGGTCGGGTCTGCCAAGGCGCCGAATGCGACGTCGAGTTTCGGTGTATACTGAACCATATGGTTCAGTATACGCAAGCGCCCTTTCCTTGTCAACACCCTCCGTTTCATGCGAAGATCGTGGAAGCGCATGGCCAGCGCAGTGACGGACTGACTAAGCGGACGACCGCGATGTCCTGATCGCCAGAACCAATCCGGAAAGTCCCGAAAGCAGAACGACCCACGCCTCCATAGACCCGAGCGCCCACAACGTAGCGCCTCCGATCACGCACCAAGTGACTGGAATGACCAAGAGGACGCGGGGAGCCCGCGGGGCTGACAGCGCCAGCAGCGCGAGCGTCGCGACGGCGGTCGGATCCGGAGTGACACCGAAGATTTCCAGCTGCCGCCACGCCCGGCCGGCAATCCGACCGGCGATTGGCTCGAGCATGAGCGCGACGAGGAGCAAGCCCACCGCCGCGTAGGCCCACGGCTCTCGCGATATACCGAAGCGGAGTCGCCTGCGGATCACGCCATGCCATGCCAACAGCAACCCCTGAATCGCGAACAGGACCGCGAAGTACTTCGCCGCCCAGTTGATCGCCGCGT
>CAYMKQ010000179.1:0-2089 GCA_964391175.1 uncultured Gemmatimonadaceae bacterium
AAGGACAAGGCGATCGTCGGCAACATCGGTCACTTCGACAACGAGATCGACATGGCCGGGCTGAAGAAGTCGAAGGGCATCAAGCGCGTGCAGATCAAGCCGCAGTACGACGAGTACGTGTTCTCCGACGGTCACAGCATCATGATTCTCGCCGAAGGGCGGCTGCTGAATCTTGGCTGCGCCACGGGTCATCCGAGCTTCGTCATGTCGGCGAGCTTCACCAACCAGGTGATGGCTCAGATCGAGCTCCACAACAACTGCGACGCGTACGAATGCCGCGTTTACACGCTACCGAAGAAGCTTGACGAGAAGGTGGCGCGCCTGCACCTCGACAAGCTCGGCGTCAAGCTGACGAAGCTCTCTGCCGACCAGGCCGCGTATCTCGCGGTGCCGGTCGAGGGGCCGTACAAGCCGGAGCATTATCGGTACTAGTTCTCTTTCGTTGAGAGTCGGCATCCGAACTCCCCGATCGTATCGCGAAAGTACGGGAGGTACGCGCCATCCATAAACGCCAGCCAGAAGCCAGGAAATTGCGCTCTGGCAGCCGCCGCCGGCAGGCTTGAATCAATTGCGAATTGTAATTACAGTTATTACGTGAAATCCGTCGAGCTCAAAGTCGCCCGCATCGGGAATTCGCGCGGCGTTCGCATCCCTGCGCCCACCCTTGAGCGTTATGGAATCGGGCCAACGTTGCTGATGGAAGAACGGAGCGATGGAATTCTGCTCCGTCCACGAGGCCCTGCAAGCTCCAAACTTTCGTGGGAAGACACCGCTCGGGAAATGGCCGCTAGCACCGAAAGGTGGAGTGAATGGGACACGACCTCCTCCGACGGCCTGGAGGACATCTCCTGGGAAACCGGACCATCGCGCCGCGTCGCTGAGCCGCAATCGCGGTACAACCGGAAGCGACGTCGGGCTCGGCGTTGAAACGGTATGAAATCCGATGGGCCGCCCTCGATCCTGCCAAAGGGTCCGAGATGGCGAAGACGCGGCCTGTGGTGATCGTAAGCCTCGACGCGCTCAACGACCGCTTGCAGACAGTCACCGTCTGCCCACTGACCACCCAACTCCACCCTGCGTGGCGGACCCGCCTCGGCGTGCGAGTCGCACGGAAGAAAGCCGAGATCGCTGTGGATCAGATTCGAACGATCGCCAAGTCGCGTATCGGCGGAAAACTGGGATCACTCACTGAGAAGGACGCCGGCGCCCTGCGCCGGCTGATTACTGAGATGTACGGCGAGTGATGACTCATCCCAGAAAGGGCCCATAGGATCTTTTTCGCTGGTGTTCAGACGCCAACCAGCGGTGGCGCGCCTGCACCTCGACAAGCTTGGCGCCGTCCGCACTTGACACGGTCCGGCCCCGGCCGATATTCGCCGCATCACCCGCCCTCGATCCGACCACACGAGTCCACACATGAAGAATCCGGCAGGTTTCGTTTTGCGGTCAGCCTCCCTGTCGCTGTTGGCGGTTCAGCTCTCGTGCGGCGACTCCTCCGCTCCAGCGGTCGCGACGTCGATCGCCGCGAATTCGGCGATAGCTCTCACGGGGTCTCCGGGAGCGACTGTCACAGACCGGCCCTCGGTGATAGTGCGCGACCAGAGCGGGTCACCATTGGGCGGCGTCACGGTGACCTTCGCAGTGACGAGCGGGGGAGGATCGCTCACCGTAGCATCTGCTGTAACGGATGCATCGGGCATAGCCACCGTTGGGAGCTGGACGCTGGGAAGCACGCTTGGCTTGAACACCGTTGCCGCGACGGCCGGAAGTCTTCCGCCCGTGACCTTTACGGCGACGGCCGTCGATCCGTGCACGCTCACCACTCCGCATACCATTGGAAACACCACCAACGGTGAGCTCTCGACGTCGGACTGTCTGCTGGAGGATGGGAGCTACGTTGATTTCTACACGACATCCGTCGCCACAGCGGGTGCCTATCTCTTCAATCAGGCATCCACGGCCGCACCCCCGGGCATCGACACGTATCTGGCGCTGCTCTCGTCAGATGGAATCCTGATCGCGTTCAACGACGACAACGCCACATCCCTTAATTCCACGATCAAGGCGTTGCTGCCCGCGGCAAGCTATA
>CAYMKQ010000180.1:0-2086 GCA_964391175.1 uncultured Gemmatimonadaceae bacterium
TACGCGTACGAATCCGGCTTGGCGGTGAAGTGGGTCGTACAGGCGCAGATCGACCAGATTCAGCAGGGGCGTGTGATAGACACCCGGGCAGGCGATCTCGACTATAGCACTGTCGCACCATGGGTAGCGTGGGGACCGTATCTGTGGACGCGGGGAATGATGCCGCGCTTGGACGGACTCGTTTGGACCACCGCCGACGTCGCGAGCGACGGGACTCACCCTTCGCAGTCGGGCGGACAGAAAGTCGCCGGCATGCTGCTCGCTTTCTTCAAGACATCGCCGGTGACAAGCTGCTGGTTCCTGGCCGGCGGGAGCTGCTGAGTTACGACGCCATCACTCTGGCGAGCTGATCCAGCACCTGCCGCCAGTTTTTGTTGAAGAGAATGCGAAGTTTGTGAGTAATCTCGACATCTGATAGCTGGTACTGAATTTGCCACTTCCCTCACTGGTCTCACTAACACGAGGGAAGCTTATGACGGATCGGGACAGGGTGCCGGACAGGTTCGACCCCAAAGTTGAACGCGCCAAGGACAAGGCGCTGGGTAAGCACGACGATAATCCCGGAGTCGCGGATCACGTTGGCGAAGCGGCCGGCGGGATCTCCGGCGTGGTTGCGGGCGCAGCGGTCGGATCGGTCATTGGACCGGTAGGGACCGTTATCGGTGGCATCGTAGGCGCGATGGGCGGATGGTGGTCGGGGCGCGCGGTCTCCGAAGCCGCGACCGCGATCACGAAGGACGACGACGTCTACTATCGTCGGCACTACGAATCTTCACCCGATCGCCTCGCCGACCGGACGTACGACGAAGTGAAATCCGCGTACTATCTCGGTCATCTCGCGAGCCGGAACCCCGATTACCGGAATCGCTCGTTCGAGGACTTCGAGCCCGATCTGCGCAGCGGTTGGACAACCGATCGCAAATATGGGTCGTGGGACGAGTTCCGCGGCTATGCCAACGAAGGGTACGCTCGCGGTCGTGCGACGCTTGGCAACGTGGGCGAACGGATCGCGAATACCGCGGACGACCTGAAGGATCGTGTGGATGCGAACCCCGCGTCCCGTCCAGGGCCCGATCCGACGGATAGACCTGAGCGGCGCTTCTAGAGCGCGTGTGCCGGCAGCTCGGGCAAAAACCCCGATTCGCTCACGCGGATCGGGGTTTTTCATGCCGGCTTCAAGGCGCGCCGCCAACACTCCTCTTCCTGGATTCGTATGATAATGTCAGCTCGGCGACGAGGGACAGGCACTCTCGCGCGCATCCCCTCCCCATCACACGAACACTCCCAATGACCGTCCGAGTCACTCTGGCCCTCACCGCAATACTCGCTTCCGCCTGCGCACGGCCGACGCCGCCCGCTGCACCATCTCCGGCCCGTACCGGTGAGCCGACGTCGGCTCGTAGCGGCGACTCGGCCGGCGCCTCCTCGACACCCCGCGCCCCCAGCCCGCGCCCCTATAGCCGCGTCATCACCAGCCAGGCCAAGACGCGGCGAGGTCTCTTCTCCGTGCATCGCATTGAGGACAGGCTCTTATTCGAGATTCCGAAGAGAGAGCTGAATAAGGACATGCTGCTCGTCGGGCGCTACGCCCGGGCGGCTGCGGCCGGACCCAATGTCCCTCCCGGCCAGTTCGGGACGTTTGGCGGAGATCAGTTCGGAGAGCGCACCCTTCGCTGGGAGCGGAGCGGGAACCGCATCATTCTCAGATCGCCATCGTTCGACATCACCGCCGACACCGCGCTCTCCGTGTGGCGCGCGGTTCAGGCGGCAAACTACGCTCCGATCATCGCTGTGCTCAACGTCGAGACGTTCGGCCCCGACAGCGCCGCCGTCGTCGATGTGACGCGTCTTTTCACCACCAGCGTCCCGGAAATCGCCGCCATCCGTGGCACGGTCGATGCGACCCGGTCCTACGTTGAGCGCGCGCTCGCCTTCCCTGACAACGTGGAGATCGAGGCCACGCAGACGGGGACACCGACGCCGGCGGGCGGACCGGGTGCTCCGACTCCATCCCCTGCTACCCCTCCGCGTACGGCGCAGAGCGTGCTCGCCCACTGGAGTCTCGTCAGACTTCCCGAGCAGCCGA
>CAYMKQ010000181.1:0-1965 GCA_964391175.1 uncultured Gemmatimonadaceae bacterium
AAGAAAAAGCGGGGCCAGCCCGGATCGTGTCCAGGCGGCCCCGCTTTTTATCCTGCGTTCAGCAAGCTACGAATTAACCGCTGACCTTGGTGACGTTCTCCGCCGCCGGACCCTTCTGGCCCTGTACGATGTCGAACTCGACCCGCTCACCCTCGGCCAGCGACTTGAAGCCGTTGCCCTGGATGGCTGAGTGATGAACGAAGCAATCCTTCTGTCCGTTCTCGGGGGTGATGAAGCCAAAACCCTTGGCGTCATTGAACCACTTTACTTTGCCGGTGGTACGCATGTCGGTACTTCCTCATTCAATTGTGTCGGAGTGCCGTGTTTGCGGTACCGAGCCGACTACTGTTTGTTCGCGGCCGAAATGGCCGCATTTCTCCGCCAGAAAACCAAAAAAGACCTGGCAAAAATCCCAGGTCCCTGTGCAGTTCGCTGGCTCTGTCGCGCAACTGTTGCGCTTCAGGCACATAACCTAACCGATCAAGGTCTTGCAGTCAATGAAGATGCGTGACTGAGCAGGCATCCGCCCGGTGAGTAGCCTCCGAGACCCGGTCTCCGCACATTCAGGCACGCCATGGCCTACCCCTTTCATACCGCAGACGTGTTCACCGATCGCGTGCACGGGGGAAATCCTCTCGCCGTGATTCCGGATGCGCGCGGATTGTCCGACACGCAGATGCTCGCCATCACTCGCGAGTTCAACTACTCGGAGAGCGTCTTCGTCTTTCCACCGCAGTCGCGCGCCAACACCCGCCGTCTGCGCATCTTCACGCCGGCCGGCGAGCTCCCATTCGCCGGACACCCAACGGTAGGATGCGCGTTCGTTCTCGCGGCGACCGGCGAGATTCCGACGAAGGGCGCGGAAACGCGAGTGATCTTCGAGGAGGGCGTCGGACTGGTTCCGGTCCTGATTCGCGCCGAGGGCGGAAAGCCGGTGTTCACTCAGCTGACGGCGGCGGGGCTTCCCGAGATCAAGGATCCGCCACCCGCTCCTGAAAAGCTGTGCGAGGTCCTCTCGCTCGAGCCGAGCGAGATCGTCGCCGACGACATGATCGAGCCGGAAGCAGTGTCGTGCGGCGTGCCTTTCCTCTTCATTCCACTCCGGAAGCCCGAGATGTTGTCGTGGGTGAAGGTCGACGCGCTGAAGTGGGAGGAGGAGCTTGGCGGCTACTGGGCGCCCGAGATGTTCGTGTTCAGCACGGACGATTGGAGCAACATCTTCGAGGGCGGGCGCATCAGAGCGAGAATGTTCGCGCCCGGCATGGGAATCGGCGAGGATCCGGCAACAGGGAGTGCGTGTGCCGCGCTAGCGGGATTTCTCGCCCTTCGCGCGGAGACGCGCGACGGCACCCTGCGCTGGACCGTCGATCAGGGCGTCGAGATGGGCAGGCCGAGTCGTCTCGAGCTGGAGGTGGAGCTGAAGCGCGGACAGATCGCCGCCATCAGGGTTGGTGGAGCGTCCGTGCTCGTGAGCTCCGGAACGCTCCACATCGATGGCGCCGCCTAGCTAGCCGCGGCGGGACCTCACTCTAGGTAGTTATAGAGGCCCCACAACGCCATGGCCGCGCCGCCGATAAGAACGATGGTGCCGGCGGTATCTCCGATTATTGCTCCCGCGATCATTGCTCCGACTCCAACCACCATGAATGCCACATCTTGACCCGCGCCGCGCCGAATCGGAGCGGCCGTCGCCCTCACATCCGTATTGGCGGGAGCAGCGCGGAACCCAACCGCCGCTGACTGGATCGTAGGGCCGGCTTGCGCCGACCTGAGTGACTGCTGCGCGCTCGCCGCAGCGGGAAGAAGAGCCAGGGTGAAGAAGCAGATTGCCAGAAGGCGCATTTGTGTCTCCGTTATGGGTAAAGACCACAATTGTGGGAAAGACGCCCGAGTTCGCATGGCGTTTCCCCACCACGTGAGCGAAGAGCGGCAATAAACGTGCACGGCTTCGGCCAACGCGCGGCG
>CAYMKQ010000182.1:0-1956 GCA_964391175.1 uncultured Gemmatimonadaceae bacterium
AAGTCGAATCGGGTCAAACTATTGAACAGAAGCTGCCACAACCAACAATTGGCCCGGCGGCGGGCGGGCACTTGGAACGATTCATTTTTCGCTGTTCTCAAGGGAGGACCGATGCTCAAGATAAAGGACATCATGACGCGGGACGTGGTCAGCGCCACGCCCGACATGACGCTTCGCAATGCGATGGAGCTGTTGTCGGAACGGCATGTGAGCGGCGCGCCGGTCGTCGCTGGTGGAAAAGTTGTCGGAATCTTCTCGGCAAGCGATCTCCTCGCCTTTCTCGCAGATCTCGACGATACGACACCGTCTCTCACCTTCAGGCGACGGAGAGGACGCACGATTCCCCTCGAGGATGTGACCGTCGATGAAGTGATGACTCGGAAAATCCAGTCACTCCCACCTGATTGTTCGGTCGACGAAGCGGCCGTGCTCATGGGAGACAGGCAAATCCATCGAGTTCTCGTGATGCAGGGAGATGTCCTGCTCGGAATCGTATCCACGTCCGACGTAGCGAAGGCTGTCGCTGAACACAGGATCAAGAGTCGCACCTACGTCTTCGTTTAACTGAGAGTCTGATGACTCGGGAGGAACCATGAAACGAACAACTCTTATCATCGCGGCGGCGGGTGCAAGCGCGTTAGCTCTCGGGTGTTCCCTGCGGGCGCCCGATATCGAGATGGCCGCCGACGACTTCGACCTTGCCCCACTCGTGGGTAAATGGACCGGCGAATACAGCAGCGAGGAAACTCGAAGGACTGGAGACATCTCGTTTACTCTGCGCGCCGGCGAGGTTGCAGCATTTGGACAAGTCGAAATGGTCGCGCGTGAACCGGAGAATTCGATCATTTCGGCTAATCGGCCGATGGTGAACGGCAGGCAGGCCGTCCCCCCGGGGCAGCTTCTCACGATTCACTTCGTCCGAAAGGAAGGCAACACGGCCGTCGGACTGCTCGATCCCTACATCGACCCCGATTGTGCGTGCAGAGTGACGACGACGTTCCAGGGCGTGTTCATTGACGGGCGCACGATCGAGGGGACTTACAACACGATCGGGGCTGAGTTGGCGCAGATTCCGACAGGCGGACGATGGAAAGTGACGAGGGCGAAGCGGCTGTAACGCGGGAAGGAGGCGCAGCCAGCGTCCGTGTGGGGTGTCAGCGGTATGGCTCTACCGTCTATGGATCAGGTCAGTAGTCGCGTCGGAATACTGAGGCACTCGCGCATGCCTGTCGACCAGATACTCGCTGAACCATTGCCGTGCCAGATCGGAGACCTTCTCGAGCGCTCCGCTCTCCTCGAACAGATGGCCCGCGCGAGGAATGATCTCGAGCCGGCCTACACAGCGGAGCCTGCGAAGCGCATCGTGATTGAGATCTATCACGACGGTGTCGAAGCCTCCCACGATGAGTAACGTTGGCGCGCGCAGATCCTCCAGCGCATCCCCGGCCAGGTCGGGCCTTCCGCCGCGCGAAACGACTGCGCCCACGAGGTGGGGAAGCATGGCCGCCGCGACGATAGCGGCCGCGGCTCCGGTGCTCGCGCCAAAGTAACCAACCGGCAGCCCGTCGAGGTCGCGCTGTGCGACTACCCAATTGGTGGCGGCTGCAAGACGCCGCGAAAGCATCTCGATGTCGAACCGGAAGTGCCCGGTACGGGCCTCTGCCTTTTCCTCCTCGGCCGTGAGAAGATCCAGAAGCAGAGTTGCAAAACCGGCATCCTGGAGCTTCTGTGCTACCGCCCGATTTCTCCGACTGAACCGGCTGCTGCCACTGCCATGGGCGAAGAGCACGACGCCTGTGGCATTGGCGGGGAGAGCAAAATCCGCTTCGAGGGATATCCCATCAAATGGTATCCGCGCAGGGCGCTCTTCCACCCGTCTTTCCTCTCCGTTCCTCATCTGATCCTCCTCTCGACACCCGTCAAAGCGTCGAGGGATAAGTTTCGGGGAGCTCACCG
>CAYMKQ010000183.1:0-1909 GCA_964391175.1 uncultured Gemmatimonadaceae bacterium
AAGCTACAGGAGTTCGATGGCGAGCCGGCGTTCAGCAAATCTCAGGTGAGCTGACCAAGCGCAGACGACGATCCGCGATCCACTGAAAAAATACGGAGGCGTGATGGAAGCGACACGGTACGATCGCCGCGAGTTCATGAGCTACTTCGCCAGCGTTGGCCTTGGCGGGACTCTGCTGCCCGGCGTCCTGTGGGCGAAGGTCGCGTCGGGCCTCGAGATCACAGCCGCGACGATCGCCGAGGCGGAGGAGATCGCCGGAGTTCGCTTCGAGCCCGCGGAGCGCGAGATGATGGTCGAGAGTCTCAAGCTCCAGGAGCAGCGGATCGCCGCGCTCCACAAGATCCCGCTCACCAACTCCGTCTCTCCAGCGATCATCTTCAATCCGCTGCCGCCCGGAAAGAAGGTCGCTCCCGACAGACGCCGCCCGATGGTGAGGAGCCGCGTCGCCCGCAGGGCCGTGAGCGGAAATCTCGATGACCTGGCGTTCCTTCCCGTCACCGATCTGTCCGAGGTGGTGCGCACGCGGCGCGTCAGCTCGCTCCAGCTGACGCAGATGTACCTGGCGCGACTCAAGCGATACGATCCCGTGCTCAAGTGCGTGATCTCGCTGACGGAGGACCGCGCCATCCGGCAGGCGCGGGCGGCCGACGCGGAGATCGCGCGAGGAAGGTATCGCGGTCCGCTGCACGGGATTCCCTGGGGAGCGAAGGATCTACTCGCTGTTCGCGGCTACAAGACGACCTGGGGCGCGGGCCCGTACCGCGAGCAGGTAATCGAGACCGATGCGACTGTCGTCGAGCGGCTCGATGCCGCCGGGGCGGTTCTCGTGGCAAAGCTCGCCTTGGGCGAGCTGGCGCAGGGCGACATCTGGTTTGGCGCGACGACGAAGAATCCGTGGAAGGTCGATCAGGGATCCAGCGGATCTTCCGCGGGACCGGCGTCAGCGACCGCCGCTGGGCTCGTTGGATTCTCCATCGGCAGCGAAACCCTGGGCTCGATCTCCTCGCCGTCGACGCGGTGCGGAACGACGGGACTGCGTCCCACATTCGGTAGAGTTCCGCGCACGGGCGCGATGGCGCTCGCGTGGACTATGGACAAGCTCGGGCCGATCTGCAGGAGCGTGGAGGACTGCGCGCTCGTGCTCGCCGCCATCTACGGGCCTGACGGGCAGGACAGCACGGTGATTCCCGCCGACTATCATTGGGACGCGACGCTGTCGCCCCGGTCACTGCGCGTCGGATACTTCAAGAGCGCGTTCGATCTTCCGCAGCTCGATCCGAAGGACGAGAAGCGCACGCTGCACGCCACGAAGAAGTCCGACGACGCCGCGCTCGACGTTTTCCGCCGGCTTGGGATCAATCTCATTCCGGTCGAGGTTCCCGAGATGAATTACGACGCGATGCGTCTGGTCCTGACGGCGGAGGCCGCCGCAGCGTTCGACGATCTCACGCGCTCTGATCGTGACAAGGGGCTGGTGCAACAGGGGAGATCGGACTGGGCCAACACCTTCCGCACGGCGCGGTTCATACCCGCCGTCGATTACGTGAACGCCAACCGCGTCCGCTCGATCGCGATTCAGCGCTGGGACGAGCTGATGAAAGCGGTGGACGTGATCGTGACGCCGACCAGCGCAGTCGGCCTGGCGCAGCTCGTCGCCACGAATCTCACCGGCCACCCCGCCGTGATCCTGCCCAATGGCTTCCGCGACGACGGCACGCCGGTGTCACTCACATTTCTCGGCGGGTTGTTCGAGGAGGGGAAGCTACTGGCGGTGGCGCACGCTTATCAACAGGCGACGAGCTTTCACCTCAAGCACCCGGTAGTGCAGCTTCCGCTGGCGTAGGCCTTGGGTGATTATGGAGAGAACGAGAACTCGAGCTTGAAGTATGCCGCCGACTCTCTGCTGCTG
>CAYMKQ010000184.1:0-1902 GCA_964391175.1 uncultured Gemmatimonadaceae bacterium
TAGAGCGGGCGACCGGACTCGAACCGGCGACGTCCAGCTTGGGAAGCTGGCATTCTACCAACTGAATTACGCCCGCGTGTGCGCGATTGATGCGCAGGAGGAACCTAGTGGGCCGCTCTTGATTCGAAAAGGTGGCGGCTAAGGGATCTCGCCGTCCCGCATCTCTCCGCCGAGCCGTCGCGCGAGCGCGGGGCTTCGCTCCGAGAGACGCGCGATGAAGCTGGTCCATGTTTTCTCGAGCGCGGAGATCTGCTCGCGTGAAAGCGCATCCTTCGCATCGCGCGCGGAGACGATAGCGCGCGCGCTATCCGTCGCTGCCGCAAGGGCCGCGCGCCATTCATCGCTTGGTGCGGATGACAGCTCGGTCTCCAGGAGGCTCGCGTAGAAGTCTCCCGATCCCGACACGAGCGAAAGAGCCCTCGCCGCGGCTTCCGGAATTGCGGGCGGTGTCTCGATATGCAGCCTCGCAAAGGGCAGCGCCCAGTTCTCGGCCGCGAAGTGGCCCGCAGGATTCGGCAGCAGCGTCCAGACGTGCAGAATCGCCAGCCTGGTGCCGGAGCGCTCCCGCAAAGTTTCACCGCCGTGCTCCGGCAGAAAACTTTCCTCATCCACAGTTCCGTTGTGCTCGTGCCAGGCTTTCGCTCCTCCCGGGAGTGCCGGAGGCGGCTGCCCACCCTCCAGAGGAATGGCGTACACGACCCCCAGCAGAACGGGCTTGCCATCGATCGTCGCGTACGTGAGCATCGCGGGGTCAGCGACATCGAAGCGTCCTGCGATGACCTTCCCCGGGTTGGCCCAGTGCTCACCCATCGAAGGGAAGTCGCGGCCGAGCCGGCGGAAACCGGCGGCGATGGCGACGTTGCGATCGCGGTATCTCTCAGTGCCGAGGCGCGCGGCCGACACGAATGCTGCCAGCTCCGCACTCGCGGCCGAGCCGCTGACCGAAGCATGAGTGGCGTGCTCCTGCCCGCGCACGGTCACCGCCAGAAGCGAGAGGGCGAACGTGCAGGGGAGAAGATTCATCGAAGCCGGAAAGAAGGCACCGCCTCTACTGCTGGTATATCGTCAACAGTCTGGCCTGGATCTCCGGAGTGATGCCCTGTGGGAAATGGCTGACGCGGCGCAGCTTGGCGATCGCCTCCGGATTGGGCCGCTTTCCTCCGCCGACGCGATACCCTGAGCCCATCTCGGTGAATCTCGCATCGCGTATCTCGGAGAATGGAATGGTCACCATTCGCCGTCCTTCGAGTACAACGAGTCCGTCATCGTTGACCGCGAGCAGCTCTCCGCTCACGGCTCCGGTGGCCCTCGTCACCTGCACGACGGCGCCACGCGGACTCCTGGCGATATTGAGGTTTTCCATCTTCGGTCCGAAGCGGCAGCCTGCCGCCAGCGAGATCGTAATAAGCGCGGCGATGAAAGGCTTCATGGGCTACCTCGTCGGGATGGCGGTGGAATAGAACTGCTGCTCGAGAGCTGACTGTTTCGAACGCCATCTGCCGATCGCTCTGGCGATCGATGCTTCGGACGCGACGAAAGGCTTCGCCGCAGCGGACTTCTTGTTGATCCAGCTTCCGCGAACCCATTCCGTGTAGTAGCCCTGCGAAGCGAGCATGAACGTGCGAACGGAGTCGGGAGCGATGGGACCGGTCGCAAACCGCGCGGCGAAGCGCTGGCCCGGTGCCGTGGTCAGGTAGCGATCGTCGGCCGCGGAGAGACTCGCGAAGGCGGCGGTATCAGCGGCACCATCGGAGCCGACGACGGCGTGAAGAGGGATGGTGCGCACCGGCGCGTGGGAGAACTTCGTCGCGAAGCTCACTCTGTCTATCCGCCAGTCGTCGGCGACGAACGACAGCCGTACGCGAACGCTGTCGCCCGGAGGGGCGGGTATGATGACCGCGA
>CAYMKQ010000185.1:0-1875 GCA_964391175.1 uncultured Gemmatimonadaceae bacterium
ACCGCCCTTTTCGGCCAGATGACCGCGCTCGCCGACCCGACGAGGAGCCGGATTCTGCTCGCAGTCGAGCGGAACGAGCTCACCGTGAACGAGCTGCGGTCGATCCTCCAGCTCCCGCAATCGACAATCAGCCGTCACCTCAAGATGCTCGGCGCCGAGGGCTGGGTGGAGGCGCGCGCGGAGGGCACGAGCAGACACTACCGCATTGCATCTGATTCCCTCGACAGCGCATCGCGGCGGCTCTGGCACCTCGTGCGCGACGAGGTGATTCACACGAGCGCCGCCGAACAGGACGCGCGCCGCACACGAGCCGTTCTGGCGGAACGCAGCACCAGGTCCCAGCAGTTCTTCTCCACATCGGCGGGGCAGTGGGACCGGATGCGCCTCGATCTGTTCGGGCGCCGCGCCGACATTGCGTTGCTCGGGCTGCTCGATGAGAGCTGGAAGGTCGCGGATCTCGGCTGCGGCACGGGCGGGATCGCGCAGGCCCTCGCTCCCTTCGTCGAGCAGGTGGTCGCGGTCGACGAATCGAGCGCCATGCTCGCCGCCGCCCGGAAAAGATTGTACGGAACGGACAATGTCGACCTCCGGAACGGGCGGCTCGAAGAGTTGCCACTCGCGGACGGCGAAGTTGAGGTCGCCCTCCTCTTTCTCGTCCTCCACTACGTTACCGATCCGGAGCAGGTGATCGCCGAAGCGGCGCGCGTGCTGAAGCCGGGCGGGCGCCTGCTGGTGCTCGACATGATGCCGCACGACAGGCAGGATCTGAGACAGACGATGGGGCATCTCTGGCAGGGCTTCGCCAGCGACACACTGGGCAAGTGGATGCACTCGGCCGGCTTGGACAGCTTCCGCTACAACGAACTTCCGCCGGATCCCGAGGCTAAAGGACCGATGTTGTTCGCGGCCTCGGGAAGACGCAGAGTTGCGGCCGCGACGAGAAGCAATCCACGCAGGAAAGCGGACGCGGTTCCGCTCATGAAAACCGCCTAGCACACGCAACGACCTCAGACACTCACATGGAGCGCACAGTGGGCACCGTAACAGAACCGATGAACGACTTTTCGGCGGCAGCCGAAGCGGGACGCGAGCCGTACAAGGTCAAGGATATCTCTCTCGCCGAGTTCGGTCGCAACGAGATTCGTCTCGCCGAGCACGAGATGCCCGGCCTCATGGCGCTTCGCGCCGAGTACAAGGGAAAGCAGCCGCTGGCGGGGGCGAAGATCATGGGCTCTCTCCACATGACGGTGCAGACGGCCGTGCTCATCGAGACGCTCAGCGAGCTCGGCGCCCACGTGCGCTGGGTGTCGTGCAACATCTTCTCGACGCAGGATCACGCCGCCGCCGCGGCCGTGGTCGGAAGGCACGGGACGATCAACGATCCGCAGGGCGTCGCTGTTTTCGCCTGGAAGGGTGAGACGCTCGAGGAGTACTGGTGGTGCACCGATCAGGCGCTGGTCTGGCCAGACGGTTCAGGCCCTAATCTTCTTCTCGATGATGGCGGAGACGCAACGCTGCTCGTGCACAGGGGCGTCGATTTCGAGAAAGCGGGCCGCGTGCCCGACTTCGATCCGAAGAGCGACTCCGAGGAGTACGGCGTCATTCTCGCTCTTCTGCGCCGCGAGCTGAAGAAGGATCCGCAGCGCTGGACGCGGATGTCGAAGGACCTGCGCGGCGTGTCGGAGGAGACGACGACGGGCGTGCACCGGCTCTATCAGATGATGGAAGCGGGCACGCTTCTCTTCCCCGCCATCAACGTCAACGACTCAGTGACGAAGAGCAAGTTCGACAACCTGTATGGCTGCCGCCACTCGCTGACGGATGGAATTCTCCGCGCGTCCGATGTGATGCTCGCCGGAAAAGTGGCGGTGATCT
>CAYMKQ010000186.1:0-1832 GCA_964391175.1 uncultured Gemmatimonadaceae bacterium
TGAATGGGTTACCAGCTTGCCTTGCGGACGCCCGGGATATACCCCGACAGCGCCATCTCGCGGAAACAGATTCTGCAGAGTCCGAACTTTCTCAGGAATGCTCGTGATCTGCCGCACCGCCCGCATCTATTGTGCTGACGCACCGGGAACCTCGGCTTCCGCTTGCTCTTCTCTACCATGGCCTTGCGCGCCATTACGATCTCTCTTGGCTGTTGGTTGACACTTGCTGCTGCGTGATGATCGGCTTGTCGTCGCCCTTGAAGGGCATTCCCAGCTCGCGCAGGAGAGCGAAGGCCTGGTCGTCCTTGTTCGTGGTGGTGACGATAGTGATGTCCATCCCGTGAATCTGGTCGACCATGTCGTAGTTGATCTCCGGAAAGATCATCTGCTCCTTGACGCCGAGTGTGTAGTTACCGCGACCGTCGAACGAGCGCGTGTTGACACCGCGGAAGTCGCGGATGCGCGGGATCGCGACGCCGACGAAGCGGTCCAGGAACTCCCACATCCGGGCACCCCGGAGCGTGACGGCGGCACCGATCTCCTGCCCTTCCCTCAGGCCGAAATTGGCAATCGACTTCTTGGCTTTCTTCCGGACGGGGCGCTGGCCGGTGATGATGCCGAGCTCGATGACGACGGTGTCGAGAACCTTGGGGTTCTTGATCGCCTCGCCCACGCCGCAGTTGATCACGATCTTCTCGAGAGTGGGGATCTCGTGCACGTTGGTGAAGCCGAACTGCGACTTGAGACGCTCGCGAACGGTCTGCTGGTAGTAGCCCTTGAGACGCGGCGGAGGAACCGGGAGATCCTTCCCCGAGTGCTCCGGCTGGACCATCTCCTGGGTCTCGCGCTTCTTGGCCTGCTTCTTCTCTTTGGTTGCCATTGGCTAGATCCTCGCCCCGCGCACACGGGGAATCGGCTCCCCGTGCTTGACGCTGATGCGCTCCTTGGTTCCATCTTCGTCGATGCGCGCCTTAGTCCTCGTCGGCTCACCCGACTTGGGGTCGAGCAGCATCAGGTTCGACGAGTGCACCGGTGCCGGGGCCTCCCTGATCCCCGACTGCTCCTCGGCCGTCCGCGCCTTGCGGTGCATCTTCACGATGTTCACGCCCTCAACGAGGACCCGACCCGTCTTTAAGTTGACACGGATGATTTTCCCTTCCTTGCCCTTCTCCTCGCCGCGCATCACGCGCACGGTGTCGCCCTTGGAGACGTGCAGCTTCAGGCGCTTCGAGTTCGCGGCGTGTCTCGCGTGCAGCCTCTTCCCGGCCGTCTTCCTGTATTTCAGAACTCTCACTTTACAAAACCTCCGGCGCCAGCGAGACGATCTTCATGTACTTCTTCTCGCGGAGCTCGCGCGCCACGGGTCCGAAAATACGCGTAGCTCTCGGCTCGCCCTGTTCGTTGATGATCACAATCGCGTTCTCGTCGAAGCGGATGTAGGAGCCGTCCTTCCGGCGCGTTTCCTTGGCCGTGCGCACGACCACTCCGCGCGCCACCTCCGACTTCTTCACGGTTCCATTCGGAAGCGCGTTCTTCACCGTGACGATTACGACGTCACCGAGCGTGGCATAGCGCCGGCGGGACCCGCCAAGCACGCGGATCACGAGCGCCGTTTTCGCGCCCGAGTTGTCCGCTACCTTGACCACCGATTCCTGCTGGATCACTGGTCTTCTCCGTTAACGTGCACGTTCCATGATTTCGACCACGCGCCAACGCTTGTCCTTCGACAACGGCCGGGTCTCCATGATGCGGACGGTATCGCCCGTCTTGGCCTCGTTCTGCTCGTCGTGCGCTTTCAGCTTCTTGGTGCGGCGTATCATCTTCCCGTAAAC
>CAYMKQ010000187.1:0-1787 GCA_964391175.1 uncultured Gemmatimonadaceae bacterium
GACTACTTGTTCGGATCGAGTATCTCATCGATCCGGTGAACCGCGCCGAGCAAATGAAGCTTCGTCGACCGGTCGGTGGTGCGCGGGATCGCGCGCTGAATGTCGGCCCGCAGCGTGGCGAGCTCCCCGCGTAGATGCGATTTCGCGTCGTCTGAAAGTACCGCCGGCGGCGGCCCGAATTGCGGTTGCGGAGGGGTAGCCCCGGCAACGGCAGCCGGACGATTCAGCTTGCCGTCGATCGCGGAGAGAAAATCACTCTGCAGCTCTCGGCGGAACGCGTCCATGCGGGGGCTCGACGTGTAGATCTCGGACCAGATTCCGCGGCGCACATCGTCGAGCATCGCCGAGAGCGGGTATGACTCCGGTCTGGCGAGCGCCTCCTGCTCGAGGAGCCGGTTCATGCGCCCGTCGTTGAGAAGATTGGTCAGCACGCGCGTCTGAGCGCTGTTGATGCGCGCGATCATCCCGCCCGACTCGATGCGGCTCGCAATCTCCGGACGAATGAGAAAGGTCGGAGTTCTGAACACGTTCTCATTCAGAAACCGCACCGCCTCCGCCTGCCGGGCCCTCGGCAACGGAGTGAATACCGCACCGGGCTGACTCCCCGATTTGTACTGGACGCTGCCTCCACCGACGAGCGTCGCGACGTGATTCGCTTCCGTCCCCCACTGGTTGACGGTGCGATCGTAGAGCTCCCGCAGGTCACTGTTGTCCTCTCCGGTGCGCGTGGCGGCGTCCGAGATGTAGCTGACCACCCTGGCCAGATTCCTGAAGCCGAGGGCTGTCGACCTGACCGGATCCGCGTCGCCGACCGCTTCGCTCTGCGTTCCGAACGCGCCGAATTCGTTGTTCGCCGAGAATCGGAGCCATGGGATCGTGTCCTGCATGCGCGCCCACCGATCGAGCGTGGGACGCTCCTGCTCCGGTGTCCTCGCTCCCGGAATCGGGCGGTGGCCCCACATGATCGCGAACCGGTCATAAGGACCGACGTGCGGGATGATCGTCGAGAGGGGGATGCTGTCTTCCGGCTGCGCGACGTAGTTGAAGCGGGAATAGTCCATAATGCTCGGACTGTGACCCATGCGCCGGACCCAGCTCGGGCTCCGCACGCTGTCGGCGGGATAGGTCGAGCTTCCGATCTGATCGTGCTGCAACCCGAGCGTGTGCCCGATCTCGTGCGCGACGACGAATTGCAGCAGGCGTCCCATCAGCGAGTCGGGCATGGGCAGTCGTCGCGCGCGCGGGTCGATTGCCGAGGCCTGGGTGAAGTACCAGGAGCGCTGAAGGTTGAGAACGTTGTGAAACATTCGCACCGACCCGTTCAGGATTTCCCCGGTGCGTGGATCGTGCACGTGTGGTCCCTGTGCGTTCTCGGTGGTGGAGGGGAGCCAGCGGATGACCGTGTGACGGATGTCTTCGGGTGACCAGTCCGGATCGTTCGCCGGCACATCCATGGGAATTATCCCGTCCTTGAATCCGGCCTCCTCGAACGCCTGCTGCCATTCGAGAATTCCGTCCCGCACGTACGGCTTCCACTGCTCGGGAGTCGCGGGGTCCACGTAGTAGACGATTGGCTTTTTCGGATAGCAGAGTTCACCGTCGCGCTTGTCGGAGCACTCGAGACGATACCTGGTGATGTAGCGTCGTTCGGCCGAACGGTGCTCGTCGGTGCCGAAGTCGGTCTGGCGGATCGAGAAGAAGCCGACACGCTCGTCGAAGCGACGCGGCATCATCGGCTGCTCGGGAAGTCTGACGAGACTCCAGTGGGCGAGCACGCTCTGCGCCGT
>CAYMKQ010000188.1:0-1766 GCA_964391175.1 uncultured Gemmatimonadaceae bacterium
TCAGGCACACACCAGATTACGTCCCCCGGCCTTGGCGCGATAGAGCGCGCGGTCGGCGCACTCGAGCAGATCTTCGGCGGTCTCGATCTTCGGTTCCGGGAAGTCGGCGACACCAATGCTGACGGTCAGACTCAGCGGCTGGCCCTTCCCGATATCGAAGGCGTGCGACTGAATCTTGTCGCGCAGACGCTCGGCGAACGCGATGGCGCCGGCCTCGCCTGTCTCCGGCACGGCGATCACGAATTCATCGCCGCCGTAGCGCGCCACGGTATCGACGCTTCGGGCCGCCCGGCCGAGCAGGAGCGCGACTTCCACCAGCACCTGGTCTCCGGAGAGGTGGCCGTAGGTGTCGTTCACACTCTTGAAGCCATCGACGTCGATCATGAGGACACTGAGCGGCGCGTTGTAGCGTCGCACGCGCTCGACCTCGGTGGCGAGCTGCGCCAGAAGGGCGCGGCGATTCAGCAGCTGAGTGAGCGGATCGGTGCGCGCGAGAGCCTCGAGCCGCACGTTGTCGGCGCGGGTCAGCTCCACTATGTGCGCGCGCTGCATCGCGCTCATGGCGCTCTTGATCACTGTCTCGGCGAATTCGGCGTCACCCTCGTTGAGGGGCGGCTTGTCGGCGGTGCGGCGCAGCAGGAACACGCCGGTGCGATCTCGATCGAGCCTGAACGGCAGGGCGATGATCGAGCGCACGGAGATGACGCTTCCATCCCTCTGCCACGCCTCGCGCAGCTCCTTGTAGCTGGCGTTGTGCCAGATGTCCGGGATGAGAATCGGGGTCTCGCTCTGGAGCGCGGCCTCGATCTCCGGGTACTTGTCCAGCTCGACCTGTAGGTTTTCGAGCTGCGGATCCTCGTGGGCGGAAGCGACCGTTCCGACGCGGTCTCCGCTGGCGGCGAAGATCACCGACGAGTGGCTGAGGTTGAGCGCGCGGGCAAGCCGGCGCGCCAGCATGTGGAAGAGCTCTCCCATGGAGAGCGATCCCATGACCTCGTGGAGGATGTCGACCAGGGCCCCGCGCGCGGCGGCCTCGTCGAGCAGGCGGCGTACCTCGGCCTCTGCCTTCCTCAGGGCCGCGCGCAGCGCCTCGACTTCGTCCGGCTGTGCCGCTATGTCGGGAGTCTTGGTCATCATTGGTCGGTGAGCGCCTCGGCTTCCGCGGTCAGGGGGGTGGGGGTGGAGGCGCCGTCTTCTCCCTCTCCCTCCCCTTCGTCTTCAGGAACGACCCGGGCGACTGCGGTTACGAGGTCTCCTTCATCCAGGTTGACGAGCTTCACCCCCTGGGCGATACGTCCCGTCACCCTGACCTGAGACACCGAGGACCGGATGATCACCCCATGCTTTGTGATCAGCATGATCTCGTCGGCCGGGAGGACTTCCATCAGGGCGACCACGTCCCCGGTTTTCTCGGTCCGGTTGACGGTGATGATGCCCTTTCCGCCCCGCTTCTGGACGCGGTAATCGTCGATGTTGGAGCACTTGCCGAGTCCGTGCTCGGTGACGACAAGGAGGGTGGCATCGCGCTTGATGACGACCATTCCGATGACGGAATCGCCCTCGCGCAGCTCGACACCCTTCACGCCGGTTGTGTCGCGGCCCATCTCGCGCACATCCATTTCGTGAAAGCGGACGGACAGACCGTGGCGGGTGGCGAGAACGATGTCGTTCGATCCGCTCGTCACCTGAACGTCGATCAGCTCGTCGCCACCGTCGATCTTGATGGCCTTGATGCCCGTCTGCCGAACGTTCGAGTACTGCGAGAG
>CAYMKQ010000189.1:0-1763 GCA_964391175.1 uncultured Gemmatimonadaceae bacterium
GTTACAGCCTCTTTACGACAAAGCCAATGAGATTTTGGCGACACTACACTAGCCCGTGGCCCAAAGCCGGCTCGCTCATAGCACCAGGCAGGTAGTCTTCAGTTGCAGTTGGGTTTTATGTACGGCTCCGCGTCCGTCCCTGCGTGAACCGGTCGATCAGATCGGTCGTTCTAAGCCTGGCGAGCGATGCGGGACGGGTGCCGAAGATCCTTTGCGCGGTGACGGCAAGGTGGGAGGAGGAAGCGAAGCCCAGGATGCGCGCTATGTCCCGGATATCGTGTCCCGGATCCTTTGCCAGCTCCGCGGCCGCGACGAGCCGAACCAGGTCGATCACGCGCTTGAGATTCGGCGCTCCCGGCCTGGCGAAATTGCGGCTCAGGTGCTCCCGGCTCAATCCGACCGCTTTCGCCAGCTCCCTCGTCGTCACCGGCCTCCCGGCGCAGGAGACTATCACTTCCCATGTGCTCCGCTGCAGAGGGGTGATGAGACCGAGCGACTGTGGCGGGTCCGAGAGCGCTTCCCGGAAGCGCGTCGAGAACGCGTGCGGGATGATGAGCTCACGCGCCGCGCCGTCATCGATTCCCTCGACTATCACATCTATGAAGCCAAGTGAAGCGCAGCGCGCGGTGGCGGGCGCGTCGGAGGGGCGAAGGGGAAGAATCCCAAAGAACGGCGTGCTCGGGAATTCGGCGGCGAATGCTCCTGCCTTCCACGTCGTTTCGTCGGCGGCGCCGACATCGAGGAGCGCGGCGTCGACCAGCACGCGTCGGAACACCGCCTCGAACTCTTCGACCGATCGAGTAGAGATGATCTTCCATTTTCGTCGCGGGAATGCCGCGCGAACGAGCGCGCGTCCTCGCTCGCGGAGCCCGTGAGCGACGAGCGTCGGCATCCCGGATCCTTCCATCGGCGCCGTCACGCTCAGACTCCCACCGATACGTCGTCCAGATCCGGCCGCCCATCGATGAACTGCCGGACCACCGGATCGGTTGTGTGCTGGATCTCGTCGACTGTTCCGACCTGCCGCACCCGCCCTTCGTAAAGCATGGCGATCCTCGATCCGACGGTATATGCGGTCCGCATGTCGTGCGTGATCACGATGCTCGTCACCCGGAGCTTCTCCCGCATTCGGATCATGAGCTGGTCGATGATCGCGCTGGTGACCGGATCGAGACCCGTCGTCGGCTCGTCGTAAAGTATGTACTTCGGCTGTCGGGCGATCGCGCGCGCGATCCCCACCCGCTTCCGCATCCCGCCCGAGAGCTCGCCCGGGAACTTGGATTCCACGCCGGGGAGATCGACCAGCTCCAGCGCTTCTCCGACCCGATTCAATATCTCGCGCTCGTTGAGCTTGCCCTCCTTCCTCAGTCCCATGGCGACGTTGTCGCCGATGCTGAGGGAGTCGAAGAGCGCGGCGAACTGGAATACGTAACCGATGTGCGACCGGAGGGCGTAGAGGTTGTCGCGCGTGAGGCGCGGGACCTCCTGGCCGTCGACGAACACCGTGCCCTGATCCGGCTCGAGCAGGCCGACGATGTGCTTGATCGCGACGGATTTTCCGGTGCCCGAGTAGCCGATGATGGCCATCGTTTCGCCCTCGTTCACCTCGAGCGAGAAGCCCTCCAGGACCTTCTTGGGGCCGAACGCTTTGTGAACGTCGACGAGCTTGATCATGGCCCGGCGCAGCCGGGCCCGGACATCGGGCGGTTCTGAACGGCGGAAATCACAAAAGTGAAGTTAAGCGGGTGGGGGGAAAGGGCCAG
>CAYMKQ010000190.1:0-1746 GCA_964391175.1 uncultured Gemmatimonadaceae bacterium
CCGTACTCGAGCGGGTGGTCCTCGACTTTCACCGCGAGCCGCTTCTCGGTCTGGTCGTACGATGGTCCCTTCGGAACCGCCCACGAGCGCAGGACGCCGTCCATCTCCAGCCGTAAATCGAAGTGGAGATTGCGCGCGGCGTGCTTGTGCACGACGAAAAGATTGCCGGGGACGGGCGATACAGGCCCAAACGGCTCAGGCGTCCGATCGGGCGACCGCTTCGCGCGGTAAGTGCTCAGGCTGTCGCCCGGAGTATCCCGGGAGGCGGGGGGGTCAGGAGTCAGGGGTCACCACTTGCGGCCATGCGTGTTTTGAATAAAGTAGCGGTGTCAGAGAATTTACCCTCCCTACATCCCGCTCCCGCCCCCCCATGCCTGCCCGATCCATAAGTACCGCGACGATCTCCTTCGGCCTCGTTTCCGTACCCGTCAACATCTACTCATCGTCCGAGTCGAAGGCGAGCGTGTCGTTCAACATGCTCCACAAGAAATGCAGCTCGCGACTCAAGCAGCAGTACATCTGTCCCAAGGACAACGAAGTGGTGACGCGCGACGACACCGTCAAGGGATACGAGTTCGCGAAGGACCAATATGTCGTCCTCACGCCGGAGGAGCTGAAGACTCTGGAAGAGAAGGCGACGGGGATAATCGATGTCATCGAATTCGTCCCGCTGGCCAAAGTCGATCGCGAGTATGTCGAGAAAGTCTACTACCTCGGTCCGGACAAGAGTGGCGATCGCGCCTACCGGCTGCTGGCCGAGGCGATGAGCGAGACGGGACGGGCGGCGCTGGGGCAGTACGCGGCGCGAGGCAAACAGCACCTCGTGCTGATCCGGCCGCTCAACGGAGTACTCGTGATGGAGCAGCTGTACTACGCGGACGAGATCCGTCCGACGAGCGAAGTCCCCGTTCCGCCAGGCGAAGTGAAGCCGACGGAGCTCAAGCTCGCCAAACAGCTCATCGAGCAGACGTCGAACGAGGAGTTCGAGCCCGCCAAATACCGGGACACCGTGCGGGAGCGGGTGCTGGAGACCATTCAGCGGAAGATCGATGGGCAGGACATCACCGCCGACGCCGCGCCGGGCGCCGATACCAAGATGATCGACCTGATGGAAGCGCTGAAGGCGAGCCTCGCTAAGGAAAAACCCAAGAGCGCGGAGACAAAGCGCAAGGTATCGTGAAGGTCTTCGCGGGCACGAGCGGCTACGCGTTCAAGGAGTGGAAGGGAACGTTCTATCCCGCCGAGCTCAAGGCCGACGGGATGCTCGGCGTCTACGCGAGCAAGTTCCCGACGGTGGAGATCAACAACACCTTCTACCGGCTGCCGAAGACCCAGGTGCTGCTCGACTGGGCGGCGCAGGTTCCCGAGGATTTCACCTTCGCGCTCAAGGCGAGCCAGCGCATCACGCATCACGCGCGGCTCAAGGAGGAATCGGCGGATCTCGTCGAGTTCCTGCTCAAGAACACTTCGGTTTTAGGGAGCAGGCTTGGACCGATTCTCTTTCAGCTCCCGCCGAACCTCAAAAAAGACGTGAACCGCTTCCGCGGATTTCTCGGACTGCTTCCGTCTGACCGCCGCTTTGTGTTCGAGTTCCGGCACGAGAGCTGGTTCGACGACGAAGTCTTCGACGCAATGCGCGAGCGCGACATCGCCATGTGCATCATCGAGCAGGACGAGTTCAAGAGTCCCTTCGTTTGCACCGCGTCATGGGGGTATCTGCGGCTGCACCGGCTGAATTACGACGAG
>CAYMKQ010000191.1:0-1745 GCA_964391175.1 uncultured Gemmatimonadaceae bacterium
CCCGGTGCCGAGCGCGAGACCGGAGCCTCTCACGTGCGGCTGACCGAGGATTTCTCTCGGTGCAGCCGGCGAAGTTTGGTGTAGTGGCGGCATGACCACGCCCCGCCGAGAGCCAGCCGCGTCCGAGCAAGTGCTGCTGATCACCGAGGAGTGTACGGCGAAGGCGGCGGGGGTACCGCCGCGCGGGGCCAGCCCGACGAAGGTGTTCCGCGAGTGGAGTCCGGAGCAGGCGGCGTTGCTGCCGGCCTCGAAACGCGACTACCTCGGCGACGATCACCTGACCGTCTTCCTGCTCGATCTGCTGCCGACGCTGAATCTCCACCCGATCCTGGCCGCGTATACGGAAGATCGCGGGCAGCCCCCCTACGATCCACGGATGATGACGGTCCTGCTGCTGTACGCGTATGGCCAGGGCGTCACGAGTTCGCGGCAGATCGAGCGGCGGTGTCGGGAAGATCTCGGCTTCATGTACCTCACGGGCGATGCCCGCCCGGACCACGACACGATCTGCGCGTTTCGACGGCAGCACCTGGACGCCTTCAAGCGGCTGTTCTTGGAGACCCTGCGCATTGCCGAGGAAGCGGGGGTGTTGAAGCTGGGGCGCATCGCGCTGGACGGGTCGAAGATCCGAGCGAACGCCTCGAAGCACAAGGCGATGAGCTACGCGCGGATGCCGGAGCGGCTGGCGGCTTTGCGCGCGGAGATCGAGCGGCTCCTGGCGGAGGCCGACGCGCTGGACCGCACGGAGGACGAGCAATACGGACGGGGGCGACGCGGCGACGAGCTGCCAGCAGAGCTGCGCGATCCCGCGACGCGGCGACAGCGGTTGCGCGAGGCCCAAGCGCGCGTGGAGGCGGCGCGCAAGCGAGAGTTGGCGGCGACGAAGCAGGCGCACGTCGAGCAGATCGCGCACGCCCAGCAGGCTCTCGAAGCCGAGGCCCGCGAGCACGCGCAGGCCGCGGGCAAGGCGAATGCCGACGCCGCCCGGCCGGACCCGAAGGCGCAACGCAACTTCACGGATCCGGAGTCGCGGATCATGAAGACGACCGACGGGTTCCAGCAGTGCTACAACGCGCAGGTGGCCGTGACGGTCGGCACACAGTTCGTCGTCGCGGCGGACGTGGTCACGGCGGCGAACGACAAGCAGCAACTGCAGCCGATGATGGAGCAGATGGTGGCGAATGTGGGCGCGCCCGACGGGGTGATCGCTGACAGTGGCTATTTCTCCGAGGCCAACGTGCAGACGTTGGAGCACCGCGACGGGCGGCCCATCGAGGCCCACATCGCCGTCGAGCGCGAGCGCCACGGGGCGCCGCCGCCCGGTCCGCCGCGCGGGCGCATTCCCAAGGGACTGAGCCCGGCTGACCGGATGCGCCGCCGGCTGCGCACTAAAGGTGGTCGGACGATCTACGCGCTGCGAAAGGTCACGGTGGAACCGGTCATCGGCCAGATCAAGGGGCGGGGCTTCCGCCGCTTTTCGCTGCGCGGCTTGATCGGAGCACAGGGGGAGTTCCAGTTGGTCTGCGCCGTCCACAATCTCGTCAAGCTGTGGCGCACGGGCGTGGCGATCGCGCGGGAAGCAAGCGCTCACCCCGACCCCGCCTATGCCTGACCTGCGGGCGTCGAGTCGGCACGGCTCTTCCGAGTCAGCCGTCCAGGCGGCGGGCGCCGGAACCGCACCGCTGGCACCGGTATCGGGCCTCGGTCGTGCGGCCGTCACAGTCATTTCTCCGACACGCTCCTAG
>CAYMKQ010000192.1:0-1726 GCA_964391175.1 uncultured Gemmatimonadaceae bacterium
GAGACGCGGCCGCAGGCGGGCGGGATCGTCTTGTCGAACTGGGAGATCTGAAGCGTGAGCAGTCCCTCGCGGGCTCGCCTTCCGGCCCGTATTATCCGGTCAACGACGAGTAAGGGTCAATGAACCGATTCCTCCGCATTCTGCCGGCAGTTCTTCTCCTCGCGTGCAAAGAGAAATCGCCGCCCCTTTCGGGCGCTGACACCAGCGCGAAGACGAGCACGTCGGCGGCCCAGATCGCTCCGTCGTTCGCCTGGGACCTCGACGACATACGCAAGCGAGACACACTAATCGTGCTCGCTCCCTACAATTCCACCACGTACTTCCTCTATCGCGGCGAGGCGATGGGATACGAGTACGAGCTGCTGAAAGACTTCGCGAAGGACGCGGGGGTGGAGTTGCGCGTCGTTCTCGTCCAGAACCGCGACAGCATGATCACCATGCTCGGGGCCGGGAAAGGGGACATCGCGTCCGCTCGCCTGATTCCGCTTTCCGAGGATTCCGGGCGTATCGCGTACACGAGGGAGCTCTATCGCTCCGAGCCGGTTGTCGTTCAGCAGAAGGCGCCCGTGTCGCAAGCCGCCGCGAATCTCCCCGCCGCGGTCGACACGATTCTCAAGCAGGGGCCGGCCGAACGGGCGCCGGGCCTCGTCGCCCGGGCCCGGTTGATCACCCGTCCTGGAGAGCTGATCAGCAGGCGCGTGGACCTGCCGAAGCAATCTCCCTTCAAGCAGACACTGATGGAGATCGAGGACAGCCTCACGGGAGACATCCACGTAGTCGAGGTCGATGCTTCCCAGGACAAGCTCATTCGGGAGGTCTCCAAGGGGAACGTCCAGTACACCGTCGCTGAGGGCAATGTCGCCGAGCTGCAGCAGTCGTATTACAAAAACCTCGTTGTGCGGCCGATCATCGGCGCATCCAAAAAGGTTGCGTGGGCCGTCCGGCCAAACGCCCCGGTCCTGCTGAGCGAGCTGAATCGATGGATCGGCGACGAGAAGACTGGGTCGCTCTTCAACCGCCTCTATAAGAAATACTTCACCGATCGCCGCGCATACGAGGAGCGCGTGGAGAGCCGTTACCTCACTTCGGAGACCGGCACCTTGTCGGCTTACGATGCGCTGCTCAAGCAGCACGCTCCGGCGCTCGGATGGGACTGGCGGCTACTCGGGTCCCAGATGTACCAGGAGTCGCGCTTCAAGCCGAACGCGCGCTCGTGGGCTGGCGCCACGGGCCTCCTCCAGCTCATGCCGGCGACGGGGCGACAGTTCGGTGTCCGCAATCCGAACGATCCCGCCCAGAACGTCGCGGGAGCAGTGCGATTCCTCCAATGGCTCACTCGCTACTGGACTCCGCGCATCCCCGACCCGGAGGAGCGACTCAAGTTCATCCTCGCTTCGTACAACACCGGCGCTGGTCACGTCGAAGATGCGCAGCGGCTAGCGGAGGCGAATAAGGACAATCCCAAGCGCTGGGCGGACGTTTCGTATTGGCTGTTGCAGAAATCAAAGCGTGAGGTCTACACACTCCCCGTGGTGAAGTACGGCTTCTCACGCGGAATCGAGCCGGTCACCTATGTCGCCATCATTCTCGACAGATTCGACCACTACAAGCAGTTCGTCGTCCACAGCGCCGCCGTCCCCCGCGAATAGCGATCACTCACCTGGTGGTCATGCGCGCCGCCTGAACAGAGACCTGAGCGCGTTCCGCGCCGTGATCCGTCTCACAT
>CAYMKQ010000193.1:0-1720 GCA_964391175.1 uncultured Gemmatimonadaceae bacterium
GCCCACACTTCCATCTCTCCGAAGCGCTGGCCGCCGAACTGCGCCTTTCCGGCGAGCGGCTGCTGCGTGACGAGAGAGTACGGTCCGATGCTCCGCGCGTGGATCTTGTCGTCTACCAGGTGCGACAGCTTGAGCATGTAGATCTCGCCGACCGTCACCGGGTTGGCGAATGTCTCGCCGGTCCGGCCATCGCGCAGCCTGACCTTTCCGCCGGCGGAGATCCCCGCCAGACGCATCAGCTCGAGAGCCGCCGCGTCGACATCGACATCCGACTTCTTGCCGAGCGCCGCCGCGAGCGCGGGCAGCTCCTGACTCGCCAGCACCGAGGATGGATCCGTATTTCTTTTCTTCTCCATCTGAGTCGCGGTCGACTTGTACTGCGCCCGCGCCGTCGGCTCGTACTCCTCGTCGCCCGCGGCTTCCGCGTGGAAAGCGATCTGGTTGTCGATTTCAGCGAAGTCGCGGTCAGCCAGCTCACGAGCCGCGGCTGATACGAAGTCGCGAATGCGGTTGTACACATCGCGCGTCTCCGGCGACACACCACGCGCACCGAGCGCATCGATGGTCGCGTCCGCCAACAGCTCGACACGCTCGCCGTAGTTCGCGCCGGCTTTGACATCGGCCAGCACTCCGCGAATCTCCTCGTCGGTGATCGTGACTCGCGGCACCTTGAGGTCCAGCGCGTTACGAACCCACGAGATGGCGGCGAGCTTGAGCAGCAGGCCGATCTCACGCTCGTTAGCGCCCTGGAACACCGGCGTCTTGGCGTAGAAGCCGAGGAGACGCGCGGCCCACCCGAGGTGTGTCTCGAGGATCTGGCCGACGTTCATGCGGCTCGGGACGCCGAGCGGGTTGAGAACGATGTCGACGGGGCGGCCGTCGGGGAGGAACGGCATGTCCTCCTCGGGCACGATGCGGGCAACGATACCCTTGTTGCCGTGGCGTCCCGCCATCTTGTCGCCGACCGAGATCTTGCGCTTCTCGGCCATGTAGACCTTCACGAGCTGAATGACACCCGGCGGCAGCTCGTCCGGCTGGAGCACGCGGTCGATTCTCTCCTCCGCCTTCTCCTCGAGCTTCGCCTTCTCGTCGTTCGCGAGGTCGATGAGCGTGCGGACCCGCTCGTTCATCTTCTTTTCCTCGACGCGGAACGTCTTCAGATCCAGGCTCGAGATCTTGAGCTCGCGCAGCATCGCCGCGGTGAGCATGGTGCCGGCGGGAATCGCTTCCTCGACCGTGCCCGACTTGAGCGCGAGCGAAACAGTCTGACCCTCGAGCAGCTCCACGAGCTCGGCGTCACGGACTTCGTTGACGCGGATCTTCTCCTCGCCCTCGAGTCTCCGGATGTCACCGATTCGCTCGCCGCGGTCCTTCTCGACCACCTGGTCCTCGATGCGCGAGAAGATCTTCACGTCGATTACCACGCCTTCCATTCCGGGCGGGACCTTGAGGGACGAATCCTTCACGTCCTTCGCCTTTTCGCCGAAGATCGCGGTGAGGAGCTTCTCTTCGGGCGAGAGCTCCGTCTCGCCCTTTGGCGTGATCTTGCCGACCAGGATGTCGCCCGGCTTCACGTGCGCGCCGATACGGACGATGCCGCGCTCATCGAGATCGCTCAGCGCCTCTTCGGCGACGTTCGGAATCTCGCGCGTGATCTCTTCCTGCCCGCGCTTGGTGTCGCGGACGTGCAGCTCGAGCTCCTGGATGTGGATCGACGAGT
>CAYMKQ010000194.1:0-1634 GCA_964391175.1 uncultured Gemmatimonadaceae bacterium
GCGCTCCGAATCAACCCCGTCTGAACAGGGAGCCGAGCACTCCTCCGGTCACACCGCGCTCCCGGTTCACCAGACGGAGCTGCTCCAGCTCTCCGCTGTCGAGCCAGACGCCGCTGCACTTCGGGCAGGCGTCGATCTTCACGTGATCGGCTTCCTTCTCCACAAGCTCGACGCCGCAGCGCGGACATTTGAGCTGCGACTGCTTCTGCTCCGCCTTTCCGCGGTCCGCGTCCAGCTTCGCGCGCATCTCTTTAATGAGATCCGCATTCTGCCTGGCGAAATACTCGTCCTCGTTTCTGCTTGGCTTCTCGTCAATCGGCATGATGGCGTTGTGGTTACCGCCTGAAATATATCAGCCGCCGTGCGGCTTCGGAGCGTCTTCCGATCGCGCACTTGCCAGTTGCCGAGGCGACAGATATGAGATAAGGCCAATGGAGCAATTCGTCACGATAATCGCTCTTGTCGGCATCGTCATCATCGTTGCCTCGCTCCTGTCCGGCGCCATTGAGCGGACCGGAGTTCCCCTCGTCGCCGTCTTCCTGGCGCTCGGTGCCGCGCTCGGCCCCTGGGGATTCGGCCTGGTCGAGATCGGGTTTGCGTCGCCGGAGCTGAGAACACTGGCGACGCTCGCGCTTGCGCTCGTGCTCTTCAGCGACGCAGTCACCATCGACACCAGCGAGGTGCGTGCGCGGAAGCGTCTTGCCTGGCTCGTGCTCGGACCCGGCACTCTCGTCCCCGCCGCGCTGATCGCTCTCGCCGCGTGGCTCCTGCTCGGTGTTTCTCCCGCCGCCGCCGCCATACTCGGCGCCGCGCTCGCGTCGACCGACCCCGTCCTGCTGCGCACGATGCTCCGCTCGCGAGCGCTCCCGCCCACGCCGCGCATCGCGCTGCGAATGGAGTCGGGGATGAACGACGTGGTGCTGCTGCCCATCGTGGTCATCAGCATGATGCTGCTGCTCAACGATGGACGGGGCGGCGGCGGGCTTTCTTCGATGGACGTCGGACGACATCTGATCGGACTGTTTCTGCTCGGTCCCGCGCTCGGCGCCGCGGTCGGTTACGTCGGAATCGTCGTGCTTGGACGAATACGAGAGCGTGTCGGGGTACGGCGCGACTACGAATCGATGTACGCGCTCGGTCTGGCCTTCACCGGTTACGCGGCGGCGGAAGCGGTGGGAGGGAGCGGATTTCTCGCCGCTTTCGCCGCCGGGTTCATGGTCGCATCGCAGGATGTCGAGCTGTGCGACTGTTTCCTCGAGTACGGCGAGGCGACGGCGGAGATGCTGCTTCTGCTCACTTTCGTCGCGCTCGGAACGTCATTGATCTGGACCGGCGCCACAGTCATCAACGCGCGCACGCTGCTCTTCGCGGCGGTGGCGCTGTTCGTACGCACGGTGGTTCTTTTCCCGATGCTGAGGAACGTCGGGCTCAGCTCGCGCGACCGAAAGCTCGTCGCTCTTTTCGGTCCGCGCGGGCTGAGCTCACTGCTGTTCGCGCTGCTGCCGGTATTCGCCGGGGTGCCGGGCGCGGAAACGCTGTTCACGATTACGTGCCTCGTCGCGCTGCTCTCCGTCGTCCTGCACGGAGGAGGGATGGCGATGTTCCTGCGGTCTCACACTCCGCCGGGCGCGCCC
>CAYMKQ010000195.1:0-1617 GCA_964391175.1 uncultured Gemmatimonadaceae bacterium
CTGTGCGGGTGGATTCCCGCACCAGCGAGGCCGAGTACGCCGCGCTCCGCGCTCAGGCCGATTCGGCGTACCTGCTCCTGGTCTCCGCCTACGTCTCGCCCCGGGAATTCGCGGGGAATATCGGAACCCACGAGGCATTTTCCCAGTTCCTGGAGGTCCAGGCGTTGTCCGGGAAGCCGATAGTCGTCATTTCTCTTGGGAGCCCGTATCTCCTCAGCGCCTTTCCGTCGGTGTCCTCTTACCTGCTTGCCTGGGGAGGAAACCCGATAAGCCAGCGTGCGGCCGCGCTGGCTGTTCTCGGGGAGCGTGAGATCGACGGGCGACTTCCGATTTCGTTGCCGCCCAGCCTCACGTTCGGCGCCGGCCTCCATCGCGCACCAACCTGGATGCAATCTCAATGAACTTTTTCGGCACCCTTTCCCTCTTTTCCGTGCTCGCACTCGGTGCATGCGCACCCGCCGCGCCCCGGCCAGCACCGGTAGCTCCACCTATCAAGTACATCCCGCCGCAGCTCGGCCTCAACGATTCGGGCCTCGACACGGCTCTCGTCGGCCGTCTCGACAAGATCGTGAAGGTCGCGATCGAGGAAGCAGCCGCGCCCGGTGTCGCGATCGCGGTTGGTCGTAATGGCCGCATCGCCTATATGAAAGGTTACGGACACACCGACTGGAATATCCCCGGCTCTCCCGCCGTAGACACAAACACGCTGTACGATCTGGCCTCGCTCACCAAGGTCATCGCGACGACGACGCTGGCGATGATCATGGAAGAGGGGGGACAGCTGGACCTCGACCGTACAGTGAGCTCCTACCTGCGCGAGTTCAGCTCTCCCGAGAAGGTTGGGATCACCGTCAGGCAGCTTCTGCTCCACAACGGCGGGCTCGAAGCCGGGGGGAATACCTCCAACGCGCGCGGCCGCGAGCAGTATCTGCAAGTGATAAACGCGCGCCCGCTCGAGTATCAGCCGGGCACGAAAATGATCTACAGCGACTGGGACATGATTCTCCTGCAACTGGTGCTGGAGCGGATCTCGGGCAAAACGCTGGACGTCCTGGCCGCCGAAAAAATCTTCAGGCCTCTTGGCATGACCGATACCCAGTTCAGCCCCCCTTTCACGCTGCGCTCACGCATGGCGCCGACGCAGGTGGACGACGCGCGAGGCGGACTCTTGTGGGGTACCGTCCATGACGAGAACGCCTACATGATGGGAGGCGTCGCGGGCCACGCCGGCCTGTTCTCCACCGCGCGCGATCTCGCCCGTTTTTCCCTGATGATGCTGAATGGGGGCGAGGCGAACGGCGTGCGTATCGCCAAGCCGTCTACCATTGCCCGCTGGACAGCGCGGCAGGGCAAGGAATCTTCTCGCGCACTGGGCTGGGACAGTCCTGATGGCGGGTCCAGCGCCGGCCAGTTCTTCTCGCCGTGGAGTTACGGACACACCGGTTTCACCGGAACGTCGATATGGATCGATCCTCAGAAGGATCTCTTCGTGGTAGTCCTCACCAACCGCGTCAATCCCACACGTAGCAACACGAGACACGTTCAATTGCGCCGAGACATCGTCGATGCGGTGCAACAATCCGTGCTTGGGTCGCGCATCGTGAATTGGGAGGATCG
>CAYMKQ010000196.1:0-1579 GCA_964391175.1 uncultured Gemmatimonadaceae bacterium
CTGAACCCCGGCGTTTGCGGCTTCGTGAGAATTGCCTCGATCATCCTGTTCGACGGATTGATCCAGAGGGAGTGGGAGCTACCTTAGCGCACGGAGACCATCAGCTCGGCGATCCTCGAGGACAAGCGCGATTGCTCCGGCCAGACTGTCACGCGCTTCCACTTTTGTGCGTCCTTGACCATTTGCGCCCGGGACCTCCGGACAATAGGCGATCATCCACTCACCGTCCTGCTCGTATATCGCTGTAAACTCGTGCCGCATGGGAGACTCCTCGATACCACCTACCCCGTTCAACATACACTGCGGAGAGGTGCGGTCTAAGGCCGACCACGCAGCTGCCGAGCGCCTCGGAATGATGTGGCAACTCGCTTTGGATGCGTGGGCATTCGCGGGTATCGACGTGCCGACGATCAGCCGCGAAAATCTGATTGTCAATAAACGCGCGACTGGCCGCCCCCAGGACCTCGCCGACGTCGCGCGCCTGACGAAGCAGGATGCCTAGCGCGCCTTATTTGCGTCTCGGAGCTAGTAGCCCACTACCGCTCGGCGCGCCAGGTAATAGAGTGCGCACCCGAGGAAAAAACTGACCGGCAATCTCCACCCTGTCTTCCCCTGAAACTCCGGAACGAGGTTCGACGCGCCCACATAAAGCGTCACCCCCGCGGCAAGCGGCAGGCCGTAGCGCCCGAGCAGGAGCAGATGCTGCGTGAGGAACGCTCCGACGATGCTGGAGACCGCGAGCGCTCCGCCAGCCGCCAGCGCCCGGCCACGACTCTCACCCGCCGCGAGGAAGAGACTCGAGATGGCGAGTCCCTCCGGCAGCTTGTGAAGAAGAATGGCGAGGAAAACCAGCACGCCGAGCGAATCGCTGACACCGAACCCGCTCGCGATAGCGACGCCGTCGAAGAAGGTGTGGAGCATGAGCCCGGCGAGCGCCGAGAAGCTCACGGCTTTCGTGACGGCGTGGACCTCTTCTCCGAAGTGGAAATGAGGCGCCAGCGTGTGCTGGGTCAGATGGACGAGCAGGTAGCCGATGAGGATGACCAGCGGCGCAGTGGACCCGTGCATGGCGATCGCCTCGGGTGCGAGATCCAGCAGCGCGACCGAGACCATGAATCCAGCCGACAACGCCACCATCGTCTCCAGCGCGCGAACGCTCCAGCGGGAGCGGGAGACGACGGCGGCCGCGCCAAGGACGTTAGCGCTGGCGGCGACCGCCGTGTAGATGAGCGCGGTCTCGATCACGCGGTTGAAGCACCCCTGGTGTTCTCGACTCGACAGAGCCTTTGGCCGGCTATTCGTGAGCTGAATGCTTTGAAAAACCTAGCCACCGATGAACTCACGAATCGGCACTCGAATGTCCCGACAGATCTGCCTTAGCAGGGACGGAGCGATATCCCGCGAAGAATGCACTGGCACTGTTGTCACACGGCCGTCAGGATGCCGAAACTGTTTGTGCGATCCCCTTTGGCGAATCTCCACGAAGCCTAGCTCCTCCAACCGCCGAGTGACCTCGCGCGACTTGAGGACAGGTATCGAGCCCATCCACCCAACTCGTTATGCTACGAGGATTGTTTGG
>CAYMKQ010000197.1:0-1569 GCA_964391175.1 uncultured Gemmatimonadaceae bacterium
CGAGGAAGATGGCTGCGAACAGCAGCGTGCCGCCGATGAAGAACATGCGGGTATGTCGTTTCGTCATCACCTACTCCAGCGGGGCGAGAAGTGCGGCGGTTCGGGTCAGCGCACGGTGGCGATCAGACAGCGATGGCACTCCAGTTGGCGATGACGCGCCACATAGCGTAGAGAACGGATGCGGCCATCAGGGCGAGGACCACCCAGAAGGCAATGCGACTGTAGGTAAAGACCGGAGGCACGGAAGGATCGGCCATAGGTGCTCCAGAAGAGTTCTTGCAAGAGGGAGGCGCGAAGGCCGGGCTAAGTTAGGGTCGTTTCGAGGAGCTTGCCAGTACGGGGAATACCCGGGACCGAACGGGCATGGCAGCGAAGGTACGCCTCGTTCACGCTGCCGTTGGCGTGAGCGATCCAACTTGGTGGGGATGGCCAAAACGCCACTGCCGGAGCCGGCTCGCTGGCTCCGGCGATTCGGGATCAGGTATAGGCGACCTTTGCAGGCTTGCCGAGTCTAGCACTTCTGAACGCCCACACCGCTAGGCATGCCGCGCCAATCGCCCCGAATCCTGAGAGAGACCGTGGCACGTTCCACGCGCCGATCTGCATCGGGAGATCGAGCACGAAACGCCACGCGTGCATTAGAGCCACCAAAGCGAAAACAACCGCCGAGGTGATGCAATAGTTCCTGTTCATTTTCTGCTCCATCGTCACGGGTCATTTCGTTCCAGCGGTTTCATCTTCGCCTCTCGTCCGCGCATGTCACTGACGGCGATGCGGAAAAGCGTCTGGCGAAACGCAACCGGGTCATTCTCGGTGAGCGCACCAGGCACGATCCTGCTCACCAGTTCGGCGGCTGTTATCCACAGCTCCTCGGCGTGTGGGCTGCCGCGCGGATGCAGGATCCAGAAGCTCCCGTGGATCACGATGCTCCTCCAATCGAAGAGACCGGTGACTTCGTCCACTTCGAACGCGATCCACTGATTATGCTTGAGCGTCGAGATCTTGTCTCCCTCCGACATGCGGCCGTAAAGCCAGCCCCGTTCGTAGATGTAATGGATCGGCTGAATGTCGACCCGGTCGTGGAGGGAGATGGCGATGCGCCCCACCTTGTTGCGCAGCAGCATGGCCTCGATCTCCTCGCGCGACAGATCCCGGAAGACAACGTCCCCAGCTCGGGCAGCCAGGAGTGACGTCTCGACGTCTCGTTCGGCCGACCCCGCTGTCGCGGTTGTATTCGCCCGTACCTTCTTTGCGCCTGACATTTACGCGCCCGCCAGAGTCTGGGCCTCGGAGCGCCCGGGCGTGTCGTCAGTGACTGCGCTGCGCTTCGGGTGAAACACGAGAAGGGAGGTCGGCGATTTTCGCGTGACCTCGTCGGCAACGGTCCCGAACACGAACCGACTCATTCCGCCACTCCCACTCGTGGCGATGGCGATGAGATCAGCTCTCGTGCGCATCGAGTAGTCAAGAATGGCGGTTGCGACGTCCTCGCTCAGGACGACGTCCTTGCTCACTGTGAGTCCTTCCTCGGTCAGGTAACTCGCGGCGCGAGTGAGGTAGGCGTCCGCC